>JABDNS010000021.1 GCA_013043705.1 Pseudomonadales bacterium | reverse complement strand
GTAACTACAATGCACATATTGCCGCCTACCCTGAAGTCGATTGGGAGCAGCACTGCCAGCGCTTCGTAGAATCGCTGGGTATTGCATGGAATAAATATACAACGCAGATAGAACCGCACGACTATATTGCAGAGTTGTTCGACAGCCTGGTTCGCTTCAACACTATTTTACTAGACCTGGATCGCGATATCTGGGGCTATATATCGTTGGGCTATTTTGGTCAAAAACAACGCGAGGGTGAAGTCGGTTCATCAACTATGCCGCATAAAGTTAACCCGATTGATTTTGAAAACTCCGAGGGCAACCTCGGGCTCGCCAACGCAGTGCTTGAACACATGGCGCGCAAATTACCGGTTAGCCGCTGGCAGCGCGACTTAAGCGATTCAACGGTGTTACGCAATATGGGCGTGGGCTTCGGTTATTGCCAGGTGGCCTTTGCCGCTACGCTTACCGGGCTGGATAAGCTCAAGCTGAATGCCAGCGTGTTAGACGCCGACCTGGATCAATCCTGGGAAGTGCTGGCAGAACCGCTGCAAATGATCATGCGCCGCTATGGCGTAGACGAGCCCTACGAAAAACTTAAGGCCTTTAGCCGCGGCCAGGCCGTAACGGCAAAATCACTGCTGGCGTTTATCGACACGCTGGATGTTCCCGAAACGGTACGCGCGCAAATGCGCGCACTCACGCCGGCTAAATATACGGGTATTGCCGCCAGCCTTGCCGATGCAATTAGGGAGTAATTAACGCCGCTGCTGGAATGCTGCGGAGTTGCTACTTAACTTGTTAGCTACTGGAGGGCCAAAATTTGCGATGAATACTGCAGAATATTTTCGATCCAGTCGTACAGCGGTTCTTCATTGCTGGGTAAAAAAGTAACCAGTTGATCGCTTGCCAGAATCTCATCGAAGGGCTCGCGGCTGTCAATCAAAACCACCGCAGGCAAGTGCGCTTCGCTGGAAGCGCCTTCTGAATCAATCACCGCCACACCCACGTCGATATCCAAAACCACGAAGCGCGTATCCATTCGCTCGCGCAACGCCGGGTCACTCATGTAGTGCGAAAGCAGCGCGCAGCGATCGCAGGTATCGGTGCGCAGTACAACCAGTACCGGTTTTTGCTGGTCGCGTCCTGTTTGCCAGGCTGCTTCAAGCATGCGCAGGGTTTCACCGGAATCGGCATCTTCTGCGCGCTCGCGCTCGCTCTGCACGCTTTCCGCGTTCGCATTGGCTAGTGGGCTGTAAGTAGATTCGGTTGCACAAGCTGCGGTGAACAGGGCAAGTACGGCGAGCGTCAGGCTTATTCTTTTTTGCATAGTGTAACTACCTCGGGGAGTAAAACCGGGGCAGATTGCACTGGCCGGCTTCATATCTGTTCAGATATTAACCAGCTATTTTTGTGCCTAAAATGATTAACCTATTTACTATCAACAGGTTAACTGATTTACCTAATGTAGGCTTTAACTATGGAGTGGCCGTCGAATCTTAATGTAGTCAAGCAATCCGACACCTGGGGCTACTAGGCCGAAGTATGCAGGCCGCACTCGCGACCATCTTGCACTTTCGTGGGGTCGAAATATTT
The DNA here is from genome assembly GCA_013043705.1 of Pseudomonadales bacterium. GTDB lineage: Bacteria > Pseudomonadota > Gammaproteobacteria > Pseudomonadales > UBA7434 > UBA7434. The sequence continues at coordinate 36,745 of JABDNS010000021.1, read as the reverse complement.
GCGGCAGCTTGGCAGGTCGTAGCGCTGCATGTAGTCGTCTACCTGTTCGTCGCTCCAGTAGAAGATCGGCGCCACTTTGATGATACCGCGAGCATCCACGCTAACAATATCCAACGTTTTGCGGTGCTCGGTTTCATGCTGGCGGATTCCAGTTAGCCATATTTGTGGCTGCAAGCTGCGCAGCGCACGATCGAAAGGCTCAAGTTTCACCTGCCGGGTAAACTCAGCATGTGCCTCTGCTTCTTCGATGGTTGGAATCCCACCCATAATGGCATTGCGCCGCTCGGCGGTGATTTCGGGAATGAACACTTGCATGTTGAGATCAAGGGAGTCGATTAAGCGCTGTGCAATCACGTAGGTTTCACGCAGGTTGTAGCCGGTATCCACCCAAACGACCGGCAGCCCGGGCTCAACTTGCTGAGCAAGATGCAACATCACAGCCGCGTTAACACCGAAACTGGTGGTGGAAATGGTAGCTACACGCAAGCTCAACGCCCAGCGAATAATCTCGCTGGCATTGGCGTCTTTTAACTGCGCATTAATGGCGGGTAAATCCAGCTCCATCTTCATTTAACCTGCAAGTGAAAAGCCCGGAGACGAGCGAAATAGTAATTGCGAGGCGTGCAATATAGCCATCGCGGCGCGCAACCATAATAGAAAAGCTGCGCGCACGCCAATAACCTGCGCGAATAACCTTATAACGGGGCTTGGTGAACGGGGTGGAGAACGGCCCATCAGGAGTGAGCAGTCTAGCCGCTGCGAAGCCTGCGGATACTCAACGATGGGGGCAATTGTGCAGCGCGGATTTTCCAGTAGCTGCGCATCAATTCGGTAAAGCCACGCTGGATTTCCGCAGTTTGCAATGCAGCGTCCGACGCAACCACAATGCGGTTGTCGTAGCCGCTATCGCGCAGGCTCAATGCGTGTTGAAAGCTCGCCTCGCCTCCACTGTACAAGGCACGCGCTTCGCTGGCCTGCACACAGTTGGCAACCAGCATGCCCTGCTTTGCCAAATGGCGGCGTAGCAAGTGCCGCCAGCTAGTATCCAGCGCTACCGCGCGTCGCGGGCCATCCTCGGCGTCAAAAAACAGGTCGTCGATAATGACGTCGAAGCGCTGCGTACCAGCGCGGCCTAACCAGCTCACGGCATCATCACAATGCAAGCTAACGCTGCTGTCTAGCTGCAACTGTTGCCTGGCAATTTGCAAGTGTATTGCGTCCAGGTCCACGCCGGTAATCATCGCCTGTGGAAAATAGTCAGCAATCTTTTTCAGCGCGGCGCCGGCTCCAACGCCAAGCATTAAGACCTTGCGAATAGTTGCTCGCGGCCGTGCGCACAGTGGAATCCAGAGCATGTCCCAAACACCACCATTGAGCGGCCGCGCGCCATTGTATTGGGAGTGAAAGATACCGTTGCGATACAGCCGCAGGGAGTTGCCCGCACGGCGCAGCTCGTAATGCGCCTCGCCGTGCGTTTCCGACCATAGCAACAAGCGACCAGGCCCCGCCTGGGCTTATTGTCGCAGCACCAGGTAGAGCGCGGTGTTGCCCCGAACCAGGCGCAACAACATATTGCCCGAACTGCGCTTGGCCACGCTGGTCATCTCCTTGAGGTTGGCTATGCGAACGCGATTCACCGAAACAATCAGGTCACCCTCGCGTAAACCAGTGCCTGCGGCAGGAGAATTAGGCGCAATTTTTGCCACTACTACGCCGTCGGTCTCTTCGCTATCGCGCAGACTCGCACCATCCAGCGCCCGGTGCAGCTGCTCTGCATTGCGTGCTTGCGCCTGTTCACGTTCACCAACGCGCACCTTGATCTGCCGGGTTTTGCCTTCGCGCAAAACGGTTAACTTGAGTTTATCTCCAACCCTGCGCGCGCCAACGGCGTTGCGCAACTGGCCTGCCGACTCAATCGTCTTGCCATCCACTGCAACCACAATATCGTCGGCCTTGAGGCCAGCCTTTTCCGCCGCCGAGCCTTCCTGCACCTGCGCTATAACAACGCCGCGCTGGTCGCGATCGAGCTTGAATGCCTCAGCCATTTCGGCGTTGAGCCCCTGGATAACCACGCCCAGCTGGCCACGACGCACTTCACCGTGCTCGAGAATTTGTTCAACACTGTGGCTTGCCATATTCACAGGTATTGCCAGGCCAATGCCGACGTTGCCACCGGCCGGTGCAATGATCGCGGTGTTAATTCCTACCAGTTCGCCATGCAGGTTGACCAACGCGCCACCCGAGTTGCCCGGGTTAATCGATGCATCGGTCTGGATAAAGTTCTCATAGCCTTCAATGCCCAAGCCGGAGCGGCCAAGCGCACTCACTACGCCGCTGGTTACGGTATTTTGCAAACCGAAAGGATTGCCAATCGCAATAACGAAATCGCCCTGCTGCAAATGGTCCGAATCGGCGATCGGTAGCGCCACCAGGTCTTTGGCATCAATTTTTAATACGGCGATATCAACTTCAGGGTCGGAACCTATTAATTCGGCTTCAAAACTGCGGTTATCGGCCAGCGTTACAACTACTTTATCGGCTCCATCGACCACGTGCGAATTGGTAACCACGGTTCCCGCTTCTGCATCGATGATTACGCCAGAACCGGCACTTTGTGCCTGCCGCCTTTGCGGCGCGCGATTACCAGGCACATCAAAAAAACGGCGGAAAAACGGGTCTTCAAGCAGTGGATTACCAACCGTGCGAACGGTAGTCGTGGTAGAGATATTCACCACCGCCGGATTCACGCGCTTGAGTAGCGGCGCGAGGCTGGGAAGTGGTTCACCACGGCTGTCGAATGCAGGTAGCGCAGCCTGGACCGCAACGGTGTTGAGTGAGTTAAGTGAGATAACCGTGATCAAAAACAAAAAACTGCGTTTCAGATACAAAGGCATGTTCAGTCCTCTTTGCGTGTGCTTGTATTGGTATAGGAGCCTGGCGAGTCCAGGCATGCCGGCAACAGTATTGCGCCGGAAGTGCTTAAAGACCGCGCAGCTAATCCAGAGTTCCCGCAACGCGTTGCTGCAACAGCTCACAAATTGGCAGCCTTGGCAGCGCCGTTGCCGTCCCTGCATGCGATAATAGAGTCAGTCTCCACAAAAACAAGGGCTACGCCCAATGCAGCCTTGGAAAACGCTATGACCTGGACATCGCCGCGCAATTCTTCCAACCGTGTGCGCTTACGGCGCAGCCGCAGCGCGCATTTTTTGCGTGAACTGGTACGCGAGCACACGCTGGCAGCCAGTGATTTTATCTACCCGGTGTTTGTTTGCGAAGGCAGCGCAAAGCGCGAACCGATCGCATCACTACCCGGCATCGAGCGCCTCAGCGTAGACCTGCTGCCTGCAGTTGCCGATGAACTGGCTGCGTTGGGCATTCCGGCGCTGGTTATTTTTCCGGTTGTCGGCAAGGATAAGAAAAGCCAACGCGCCGAAGAGGCATGGAACCGCCACGGCCTGGTTGCCGATGCAATTAAGGCCATCAAAGATGCACAACCTGCGCTTGGCGTCATCACCGATGTAGCGCTCGATCCATATACTTCGCATGGCCAGGACGGCATTGTCGATGAAAATGGCTACGTAATAAATGATGTCACGGTTGCCGCGCTGGTTAAGCAGGCGCTAATGCACGCCGATGCCGGCGCCGATATCATCGCGCCCTCGGATATGATGGATCACCGGGTTGGTCGTATTCGCGACAATCTTGAAGCGGCCAATCATGTCAACGTTTGCATCATGGCCTACGCGGCAAAGTATGCGTCCAGCTTTTATGGCCCGTTTCGCGATGCGGTAGGCAGCGCGGAAAACCTCGCCGGCGGCGACAAACGAAGCTATCAAATGGATCCGGCCAACTTCGAGGAAGCCCTGCATGAAGTGGCGCTAGACATCCAGGAAGGCGCCGACATGGTGATGGTAAAACCCGCGTTACCCTACCTCGACGTTGTGCGCGCAGTGCGCGAAACGTTCAAGGTGCCAACCTTTGCCTATCATGTAAGTGGCGAATACGCGATGCTAAAGGCAGCTGCCGAGCAGGGCTGGCTCGACTATGATAATTGCCTGCTGGAATCCTTAATCGCCTGCAAACGCGCCGGCGCAAGCGGCATCCTCACTTATGCTGCACCGCACGCCGCGCGACTGCTCGGCTAATAACTTGCGCCCGCTACGTACGTAGCGCGTCCAGCGCGCCCGCAGATTCTCGCTCGCGCCAATAGGCTTCGTAATCCACTGCGCCACGCTTGCCAAGATAGCGCTTCATATAACGCGAGGGAACCTTGCGCATGTCCACAAGAATAAGCCCGTCCAGTGAATCGTTAAACACCTTGTTAACCGAAAAACAAACGAAGCGGCCGTTCAGCGAGAGGTAATGTCTCAACAAAATCGGCAGCGCCTTACCAGGATCGCAACAGCCCACCAATTTGTTTACCAGCGGCACATGGCTGAGTGAGCTCAAGGTATCACCACTCCATATCTTGCCCGACACTTTAAGCGGCGCCAGCGGCGCCACGTCTTGCAGGTATTTTTGTTCTGCCCTGAACGACGTTAGCATCGACTCTGCAATTAATGCGCGCGCCATATCTGAATGCTCGCGCGAAATACTCACTGCACCAAACAAAGTATTGAATTCTGGCCTGGCCGCTACGTAATGGCCGATGCCACGCCACAACAAATCCAGCGCCGAAAGCTTACGCTGGTAATCCGGATGCACAAACGAGCGCCCCAGCTCCAGGGGATTGCCAAGCTTTTCGAGATACGACTGATCCAGCGAATAAAGCGTGCGCGCGTACAGGCCATCGATGCCATGCTCAGCAACAATCTCGTTGACCCTGCCCAGGCGGTAACCGCCGACCACGCGATTTTCCTGCGTGTCCCAGGCGAATACGTGCAGATAGTGGCGATCGAAGCGGTCAACATCTACCAGCTTGCCGGTGCCCTCGCCCGCCGCACGGAAGGTTTCTTCGCGAGCGACACCAATCGCTTCCATCATTGGCCCGAGCTCATCGTACGAAGCGATGTAAACAGCAAAAGGCGCAGCTTCAATAACCTTGCAGGACTCAAGTGCAACGAGCTGTCGGGCAAGCTCCAGCTGATGCTCCTGCGCGTAGTCACTCGCAGAGCGCGCCAACGGCTTATCGTCCCGGATAGCGGCCTTACCTGCATCGCGGTCGGTGCCCATCAACTCACAGGCCAGGCGCAGGCAGTCGCTTATCTGCGCATCCGACTCGAGATGACGAAATTCTTTGGCCGAAATCAAATCGCCAATCACCAAGCGCAGCTCGCCACGCTTCTTGTTGGCTAACTCGCGTGGCAGCATTGCGGTGCGCAGCACCGGGTGGACCATCGACAGCGCATAAAATAGCTTGCTGTTGCGCGCGTCAACATAAATTGGCAACACCGCCGCGTTGGTAGCACGAAGCAGGGACCCCACGAATCGATGCCACGGATATTCGCTAACCCGGCGTTGTTCCCGATTGTAGGTTGCCACCTTGCCGGCTGGAAAAACCAGTAAAACAGCACCCGAAGCGAGGTGTTTTTTGGCCGCGCGGATACCCGCAATGTTATCCCGCGCGGCCTGTGGCGAGAGAATATCTACGCCTATAAAAACATCACTCAACTCGGGAATGCCGTTGAGCAATTTGTTGGTAAGCACTTTGGTATCCGGCCGGTGACGCAACAGCTCACGGAAAATTGCGATACCCTCCAAGCCGCCAATCGGGTGATTGGCTACAACCAACAGCGAACCTTGTTTTGGAATATTTTTCAGCACCTCGCGCGGGTCATCAACATTCACCCTGACGTTGAACTCGCGAAGCGCGCTGTCGAGAAAAACTTCTGGTGGCTGCTGTAGGTCACAGCGCTTGTAAATATTAGTGAGCTTTTTTAAGCCCAGCAATTGCTCTGCAGCACCGGCCAGGATTGGCGGGCGCAGCGGCAGGCTGAAAGGATTATTTGAGGAGTGTTGCATAGCTTAATAGACCATCCTTTATCAGGCGCACGCGCGGCGCTGCATCAGCACCGGCGCAGCAGCCTTGTTTTCGCAGGGCGGTCCGTCGGTATAACTGATCGACACCTGGTCCTGTCGAACCTGCACAAAGCACTGGCTAACGGTTTGCGCGAATTCCCGATGCATGCACACCGAGCTAACCGCAAGCGGCTGGCCGGATACTTCGTGCAGCTCGTGATCGAGGTGGCAGCAGTGAAACTCGGCGAGCGAATCAAGATTGGCCTCGGCGCCCACGCGTTCGAAAAACTCACGCCGTACGTCCTGCACGGTGCCGGTTTCGTACGAAGACGATGTAATCGGCATTTCTGCCGGTAGTCGCTCGAGTTTCAGCGTATCCCAGCGCCAGTGATCGACGCGTCCACCAAAAACCACCAATTCAAAACCGCGATATTGGGTTAACGGCAAGCCACGCAAGCCTTGCTCCAGCGCCTCTATGCTATTGCAACCGGCCAGTGATGTTACAACCTCTCCCCGGCTGACAATATCGCTGTGTTGCGGTTCGGGTGCAGCGTAATTATTAAGCAGGCAAATGGTAAGCCCGTACTGATTTACCGCCAGCCACGTGCCACCAGCATCGGCGTCAGTTGGCGCAAGATAGCTTACGCCGTTAGTGGCTTGCTTCAACGTGGGTGGAAGCGCACGCTTGCGCGTTTTTAACTCGTCGCGATTGAAAAACACCGCGTAACCTTCACCACTATTGTTGTAACGCCAGGTTAACGTGCACATCCTGTGGCCTCCTGGTGTTGGCAAGTAGCAGGAGCGATACCAAAATCGACAGGTTCGAGCTCGCTGGCGCCCAGCGCACGCAACAAAGAGCTAATGCTGGCCTGGTGGTGGATGCTATGGGAGTGCAAAAACACCAGCTCCCTTGCAAGCGAGCTCGCCAGTGGTTGGCGATTAGCAGTATCGCCGCTGCTTGATTGCAATACGGTGACCGCTTGGTTTTCGCGGGGTAGCTGATCGAGCGCATTGCTTAGCCTACGCAGCCGCTCGCGTGCAAAATCAGTACCGGCTTCAACACGGACGTCTCGCTCGCGAGAATCATAATCTATGCACTTATCTGCGAGCCCACGAATAAAACAATCGTAGTGATCCAGCATATGGCGAACGTGCAAGCCCAACGCAGAGTCAAATAACGCAGATTCGTTATTCGTATAATGGCTGTCATCTAGCGCACACAACAGAGCGTCGAGCTGGCTGAGCAGCTGCTTGTTGTCTTGAACCAGGATTTGTAAATCTAACGATGTTTCCGGCAATGCCTGTGCCCCGCGCTGTACAGCCACAAACCGCAGCGTTGAACTGGTTGAGCTGGTTGAGCTGGTTAAGCTGTTGAAACTAATAGTCCGGCCACAGTGTTTTGCGGCCGGATCTTATTGTATCACTAGCGCCACACCGCTGTGCTACCCAGTACTTGGGCTTTCAACGGCCAGGCATTGGTAAAATTCTATCGATCAGCGGAAAATAAAGCGCCGTTGTGATACTTTGCAGGGAACGATTTTCAAGTATTGCGATCGTCGCCGCATACTGGGCCAGCTGCTCAGCATGGCATTGCTGCTCCCGCTCAAGAAATGCTTGTATCGCTTCACCCGGCTCCGGTTCGCTAATTTTGTAATCCACAATCCAACGCTGGCCATCCTCATCGATAAAGGCCAGGTCGATTCGTGAGCGCTGCCAGCCATGCGAATCGTCTACGCATGCCAGCAACTCCCACTCAGCCCTGCCGTTGCGGCCAGCGCATTCAAGCAGCTTTAGGCCTTCACTGCCCAGCAACGCGCCTTGCATAGCACGTTGCAAGCGATGCAGTGCATGCGGCATTTGTGCAGGCGGTACACCCAACTGTGCCAGGCGTAGCTGCCAGCTGCCCGCCAATGCATCGATATCTCGCGCACACCAGCGACGCTCACCACGCTGGAAGGCCAACTGTAGCAACTCGTGCGCGCAGCTACCCACCGCTAACTCCGCGCTACTAGCGGGTAAATTTGTGGTTTGCGTTGACGATTGTAAATTTGCAGGCTTTTGTGTGGGCGCTCTCGCTGCAAATGGTGCCGTGTTAAACGATCTTGCGCGCTCTGTAGAAGTTTCCCGCTGTGCAAGCTCACGAATATCCACCAGTGCTAGCCGCTTCAGGCTGCGCGGTGATCGCGTTTCTGCTTGCGCAAGGCTGGTATTACTCATTGCTTGTTCCACCACCACCGCCTGCGACTGCAACGCCGGCCACAAGCATGCCAACAGGCTACCCTTGGCCGGCGCCGCGAGCTCAACGGCGCCACTTGCATCAGGCTTGGCAAATTCCATACAGGCGGTTAAAAGCAATTCATGCCGAGCCCGGGTTGCGGCCACGTATAACAGTCGCGTTGTTTCAAAGCTGCTCTGTAAACTCTTTTCACTGTTCAGGAATTGGTAAACCGACTTGGGCCCAGCCTTACTGGCCGTGCCGGTTTCAGCACTCCTGGGATAGAGCAAAACACCACTGCTGCCGTCAGCAAATACACGCTCGGCAATTTGTATTAGCGGCGGCGGATCGCCACGCCCGGTACCCGACATAGCCGGCAGAATAACGGTATCGAACTCCAGCCCTTTCGATTTGAAAATAGTCATCGCATGAACACCGGCACCAGGTGTACTTTGCTGCTCGGCAAACAATGCTTGTACCCGTTTTTGCAATCCAGCGAAGCCCGGTTGTTCTTCACGCTGGCGGCATTCGCTCTCGTAAGCCTCTAGCTCATCAAAAAATGTGTCTATTGAAACAGCTGCATCGGGTTGCGTAGCGCGTGCAACCAGTGAACGCCCACCCAAAGCAATCCAACAATTCTCGACGCGCTCGCGCAGCGAGATATGACCGCGCGACGCACCTGCCAGCGGCAACGCGCGCGACAAGTGTTGCAGGCGTTCGCGTGCATCGACGGGCAAGCTCTGCAAAAATTGCTTACATGCGTTCGAATCGGCTTCAGTCGACTCGGCGACACCCCGCTCTAGTAAAACCGGCACCGCGCCACAATGTTTACAGCTGGAAAAATGCCTGCGTAACTGCTGCAGCACGGCTACACCCAGCCCGCACCATGGTGCGCGCAATAATGCCCACCAGGCCACATCGTCATGGCTGGCCATAAACGCTCGCGCTAGCAACAGGCAATCGGCAACCTGTTCGCGCTGGACCAACAAATCTATATCGCTATTTTGAACCTCGATGCCTGCTGCGCGCAGTGCTGGCAATATGGCACGCAGGTCGCCGCGTTTTTTTACCAAAATCGCAATGGAAGAACCGGGCCGGGACTCAAGCGACGCCGTGACCAGTTGAACAATTTTTTGCGCTTCCAACTGTGCTGCGTGCTCACCTACACAGGCGTAAAAACGCATCGGCTTATCGCTGCCGCCACTAGCGTAGGCCACCGCCGGGGAAAAAGTAACGCCGCCCCTTGCAGTGTCTTCATGTGCAGGAAACGCAGCGCCCAGCGGACCATTGAACCAATCGACCAACGATGCGCTGGAACGAAAATTTTGCAGCAGATCGATACGCTGCAACGGTATATCGCCGAAGCAACCCCGCTTTGCACTGAGAAACAACTGTACACGTGCTTCGCGAAAAGCGTAGATTGACTGCATAGCATCGCCTACTAAAAACACGGTACGCGGCCGGCCCTCGCCGTTAGCATTGATCTGCGCCCAATCGCAAGTCAGCGCGCATAGCAAACGGTATTGCAATAGCGAGGTATCCTGGTACTCATCCACCAAAATATGCCGCAGCCGCCGGTGCCAGGCATAAGCACCGCTGCCCTGCTGTTGCATCAGCTGCATAGTTTCGCCGGCACCTTGCGCAGCGCTAACATCCAGCACCCGCAGCGCGGCCAATGTAACCTCGGTATGATCACAGCAACCTTGCTCGGCAAATACCAGTTGCAGCTGCGCAACAAGTTGCAACAAACAATGCGAGATAGCCACCAGTAGCTCCGTAGCCGCTGGCTGCTCACTATTGTTATTAACACTGGTACTAGCTGAAGCCGGTGCATAATTTTCTGTAAACCCATGCTCGGGCAAGCCTGCCACTGCTTGCAGTGCAGCCAGCGTTGCGCGTTCTTTCCCAATAGCCTCGCAGATGCGTTTCAAGTTTTGTTTGTGTCGCTTGCTCATGGCGATGGCAGCCGCGCCGTACTCACGATCGACCGGAAAACCTTGCGCCTTGCTTATCTTCGCTCGCGGCTTTAGTGAACCGGTTAGCAAAAGTTCGAGCAACCCTCGCCAGGCCGGTAACGCAGCAAGCGTGGGTTCGGGCAAAGCCTCGATTCCCTGTAATTCGCGGATAAGACTGTTGGGCCCCAGCGCAGGATTGGCCTTTAATGTAGTGGCAGCGAACTCTGCAACCTCTAGCAATTCGGGCGCATAACTTTGCAGCCGATCGCGCGCTTGCTGCAATATTTCGGCGCACCACTTCGACAGGCATGCCTGTAATTCGTCGATCGCGGCAGCATCGGCAGATAAATGCACCATCGATGACAGCCACTGCTCCCGAATGCGGAGCATCGCCACCAACATTGCAGCAAGTTTGCGCAAATCCCCGTGATAAAAATCAGCCAGTAAGCGTAAGTGCTGATCGCCCTGATGCCGGCGTTCAAGCCCCGCAAGCAGCGCATCTACTGCATGCTGGTACAACCATTCTGCGTTGCTTTGCGGCCGCAGTGCACCACCGAGCAAGCTCAGTACCGGTTGCTCGCCGGCAATACGCTGGCAAAGGCTATCGATAGTTTGCAGCCGAAGCCGCGCTGGCGTGCTTTGCAACGCCCAGCCAAGCGCTTCGTCGCGCTGTAATACCGCGCGAGCTAGCTGCCAGGTTTGCAAGCGATAAGGCTCGCCAGGCGCTTCTTCTTGTTCACCCAGCGCCAATGCACCAAGCACACGGGCACGCATTTCCCCTGCGGCTTTGCGGGTAAATGTGATCGCCAGCACCTCTTCGGGCTCATCTACAACAGCTAACAGCGCAAGCAGCCGCTGGGTAAGCAATTCGGTTTTGCCAGAGCCAGCTGGCGCGGTAACCACACAGGAAATCGAGGTATCGAGCGCTCGACTTCGAGCGCCGGCGTCAACTGCTGGGCGCATTTCGCTCATGCGCCTTCCGCGCGGGAATCTACCGCGCTGCCGGCGTACAGCGAATCGCTGTCAATATATTCGCGTAACAGCGCTGCATAGGGCTGCAGCCGATAATCGTTGGCTTTGCCGGGAGCTGTGAGATGCGCCGCATAGCCCTGCGCTATTTCTTGCAACAGCACATCAATTGCGGCCACCCAATGCTCGCGCAGCGCGTCAAAACTTTTTGCGCCGGCACCGCGGAATGTAGCCGATTCAATAACCGCAGCATGCTCAATAGCCCCGCCGGCCTCATCGCCAATACCCAGCAACTTTGGTTCCGGAGCGAAAACCATGCCATAGGCAATACCCGCTATGCGCTCCTCTCGCTGCGCAGCGAGTGCCAGCGCATAACCAGGCAGCTGTGGTGCAGCAAGCCGCTGGTCAAACCAGCCTGTCATGCTGGCAGCGCCGGTTTTGTAATCGATAACCAGCAAGCTGCCATCGGCAAGTCGATCAACACGATCTATCCTGCCCTGCGCACGCAACGTCGCGGTATCGTAAGCAATATCAGCCTCGGTCAATAACACCTCGAACGCAGGTCGCTGGCGCTCGAACGCAAGCCACGCCAGAAGCCGACGAGACAGCACGCCTAGCTGCAACTGCAGCAGCGGGTCGGGTATCGCTTTGTAGCGTCGAGCAGAGTAGGCAACGGCTGCCTTATCCAATGCCGTAGCAATTAATTGCCGCATTTGCTCGTCGTTAACGCTGGCAATCTTCTGCTGTGAATCAAGTGTTTGGAACAGCTGCTCCAACGCTGCGTGCACAACGGTACCGCTAGCGCGTGCATCCAGCCCGGCAACTGGCTCATCAACCGGCAAGATGCACAAACGATGCTTGAGATAAGCATACAGAGGGCTTAGCGCGTAATCGCCAAGCAGTTGCATACTGACTGCCGGTTTGCCGGAATGAGATTCCGCTGTGCTAGCTGCCAATGCCAGCCCGTAGTCATCCTGGCAAAACTCCAGCGTCGCCGCTTTGCACACCGGCCAATCGTTTACCGCGGATGTTGTATTGATAGGGAATTCAGTGGCACGGCAGGTTTTACAGCGATTCAGCTCTTCGCGCAGCAACGGGGACAATGCGGCAGGCAGCGCATCTTGCTGCGCAAGATAGGAAACAACGACCTGCCTGGCACTGTAAAGCAAGTTGTGCGTAGTTCTGCGCGCATACTCGAGCTCGGATGCGGCATTCGCGCCCGGCATCGATTGCTCCGCTTGTAATCGTGCTGGCAGTAGTGATGCGGTAGCGGCCGGCAGCGGCCACTGTCTTTCTGACAAACCACCTAGCCACAGGTAGTCAAATAACATCCCTTCGGCCTCTAGCACGCCGAGCACCTGTACGGGCGGCCAGCCTGTAACGCGCCGGGTTTGTGCGTGAAATACTTTGCTGCGCAGCTGCTGCCTGAATATACGCAACGCTGAAGCCGCGTCCAGCTCGCCCTGCAAGCTATCAACACGCCACAGCTGTGCTTGCCACTCTAATAGCGCTTCGCGTTGCTGGTACTCGATGCTGTCAAGGCTGCGGGCACCCGGCCAGCCGAATGCAGATAAAACCTTCGCGCAAGTATCGTACCACTGCGACAGCGTGGCGTGCTGCTTGCTATGCGCGCGCATTGCATTGGATTGCGCAAGCTCCCGATAACTGCCGTGTAATGCTTTCGACGCGCGCTGGACGGCTTGCATCGCGGCCGGCACGGTTTGCCGGTGATTGCTTTTTTGCTGCGCTGCAAACCAATGCAGCAGCTCGGGTAATTCCTGCAGGCGAAACTGCTTTTCTCCACTGGCCAGCATGGCCTGCAAAACGGCACGCCGTGCCGCCGAGTCGAGAAGCACGGGCCACAGGTAGTTGGATTGAAGTAAACCGGACCAACGCTGCCAGGGCAATGCATGTATATAAGATTCAAACAATAGCAACGCATCGCGCACCAGCGGTACCGATGCCAGCGGCTCGCCCACGCTGACTTCAACCCGGTCGAATGCTGCCGCAGCGTCGTCAGTATTTTGCGCAAAACTTTCGCCACCAGAACTGCGACTGCTTTGATCGCTTGCTGATTCAAAACCAGTTGCATCGAACGGCGCCTGCAGAGACTGCTTGAAAATACGAACCAGCGCCAGCCGTTCCTCGGCGAGTGAGGGCACGACAACGGCCACACGAGCACCAGGTTCCCGGGCTTTTATCCCGGCAGCCCACTGTGCGGCCAGCTGCCACTCCCGTTGCGCTATCTGGCAAGGCTGGATCGCGATTGCTTCAGGCTTGCGCTCAAGTCGATAACTGCATGCCGCAGCGTTGAAATGCAAAGCATCAGCCGCCATATCGCTGGCGCTTGTTGACGCTGGCGCCGGCGCCGGCGCAAACGAGAAAGCCGCTATTAATTTATTTTGTAGCGGCGTTAGGGAATTGAAGCCGTAAAGCGCGACAACTGTGCTCGCATTGCGAGGCAAGTTAGCGTTAGACACGCAATCGCACAACAACGCTCTGTCTTCCGCTGGCAAAGCAAGCAACGCTAGCTGGCGCTGCCAGCCACAGCTGAGCGACCGGGTTTGCAGCAGAGCCAGCATCGCTCGGTGCCATTCAAGAAAAGCCGCGCCATCCACAAAGCTGGATATTTCGAATCGATAGCTGGCCAGGTCTATTTGCCACTGCGCTATGCGATTGACAGCAGTTTGGCACTCGCGTGCAATGGCTGCAGCGGATAACAGACCTTCGGGCGGATCGGCCGTAATCACTTGCTGCCAGAGTATTAGTTCTTCGTTGGTGTCGAGTAATCGCGTTTCTGTTAACAGGCCGGAGAGTTGCGCGAAATTACCAAGCTGCTCTAACCATGTAGAAAACGGTATCACCGCGGGCAAACACAAAACCGTTTGCGCAGCTTGATTCGAAGCGCCTGCATCACGATTGACGCGGCATGCAATGAGCTGCTCATGTAACCAGGCGGCCAGGCGTTTATTAGGCGTGAGAATAAGCCCATTCTGCAATAGTGCATGCAGTGGCAGCGCCGGCTGCAAATTTGAGTTTCCGACGCCCATTGCTAACGCGGCTGTTGTGCAAGGATTGGTGTGGTGTGCACTGCTATTTGACTAAGTGGAACACCCGTTACCACTTTTCAACCACGTCTACGTGAAAAAAGCGGCCGCGATAATGACATATTACGCCCGTGTCGGTAATCACACGCAAGCGCATCTGGCTGGTAACCATCTGGCCCTCGCGTACCCGCCTGCCATTAATAATGATGGTGCGCTTGTCGGGGTTGGGGCTATATACATGAAACGAAAATTTTAAATCTGGCACAGTAGACTGGTAATCGGCAGGCAGCTCCCACAACTCTTTTATCAAATGCCGGGGCGGAAGCGAGTCATCGCTGGCGTAACTGCGTTCGCCCGAACCACTAGCAGTGGCATCGGCGGCAGGATAGGCTTGGCTTGGTGCCGCAGTATTTGCGGGTGTCACTTTTGACGTTACACCTGGCTTCCCGGGGCCGCCAGGAGGCGTGTCCGAAGACGCCGCGGGGCCAGTAGCCATAGGCTGTGCAGCCATATTGGTCTCGCGCTGCGGTACGGCGCCCGTATCACTGTTTTGCGTGGCTTGCCCGCCTGCCAAACCGAACTGCTTATTCATCTGCGGCCATAGCCACAGTGCAATCCAGCTGATAATGGCAATCGAAAGCAACAGCAACAAAATACGCAGCCACGCCGGTGCCGGTTCGCGATGGCGCCCTGCACCGTTTTGTAGCGAATAGACATCGGGGCCCTTGCTGCGCTGCCGCTCGTCTTCCGACTTCTTTATCGCGTCGAGTATAAAAGACATCGCTAGGCCTGCTTACCGCGCTCTATCACTGCGCCCACCTGTGCAAAGCCGGCTTCGTCCGCCGCCATAAAATACTGCTGGATGCGCTCATGCAAACCGCTACTCATTGCTGCATAAAGCAAGGCCGCCAACAGCAGCGCGGCCAGCAAACCCATACCCACATTGCGCGCGCTGCCCTCGGGTAACCAGCGCGAATGGCCGCCATCGGGGCCAACTTGCAATACTTCCTTACACGCGGTGGCAACCAAGGGATATTCAACCATGAGTTCGCCGCTGGTATAGGCGCCCAACATAGCGCGGTCACAAATTACGTTCACAAGCCGGGGAATACCACCACTGCGCGCGTAGATGTGTTTTAGCGCGGGGCGCGAAAAAATCTCGCCGCGAAAACCTGCTACGTGAAGCCGGTGCGCAATATATTCCACCATTTCACTGTAACTGAGCGCTTTCAGGTGAAAACGCGCCGTCACGCGCTGGGCTAGCTGCTTTAAACTGGGCTGGGCTAGCTTGTCGTTCAACTCGGGCTGGCCAAGTAAAATCAGTTGCAGCAGTTTCTTTTCGCTGGTTTCAAGATTGGTTAGCAAGCGCAGCTGCTCCAGCACTTCGTCAGAAAGATTCTGCGCCTCATCGATAATAAGTATTGTGTTACGACCGCGCGCATAAGACTCGAGTAGAAAGTGATTGAGTGCATCGACCAGTACTTTTAACGACGCGCCATCGGCATAATCAACACCAAGATCATCGCAAACCGACTGCAGCATTTCGGTGGCAGAAAGCCTTGGGTTAATAATAAACGCAATATCAACATCATCGGGCAGTTGGTTGAGCAAGCCGCGACAGATAGTGGTTTTACCGGTGCCTATTTCACCGGTCAGTAAAATAAAACCGCCTTCGTCGCTAATGCCAAACATCAGGTGCGCCATTGCTTCGCGATGCTGCTCAGTCATATACAGATAACGCGGGTCGGGCGCAATCGAGAACGGCTTTTCGTGCAAACCAAAAAAATCGAGGTACATAACGACGCGGGCGATCAGCCTTGCAATGTGAGGCGGACACTCACATAGCCCGGAGCCGCGCTATCGAGTGAAATATCGATGGCGCTAACGCCATGCTGCTCTTCAAGCTCGCCAAGCCAACTGACGACATTGTTAAAAACCACCTGCTCGAGCCACAAGCGCACGCGATCATCGCCGATTGGCTCAAAGCGGCTGAAGCTAAGCTCGTGATTCTTGGCCGTTGCGGAGGCAACGCTTAGCAGTGAACCTTCGCGAACAGTGGCGCCAGCATCCAGCAGCGCCTTAGTCTTGGGCACCTCTTCCTGCATCCAGCCGTAATTGGCGAGCTGTTTTTGGTATTGATTGCTCGCGCTATCCAAATAGCCCAACGCCGGGCCAAAAACCAGCCGCCAGGCAATAAACAAAGCCAGTGCCAGTGCCAGCCAGTTAACCAGCCTGCGATCTCGATCCGACAAGCCAAGATAGCGGCGCTCGAGTTGCTGGTAGCTATTGTTCGCTTTGACCCTGGCAACGGTCTGTTCCAATTCTTCGTCAAATCGCTCGCGAATGGCGGTTATGCGACTATTCATGAGCGGCCTACCTGGATGCGGCCCTTTATTGAATCACCGTCCTGGTTGGCCGAGAGAATATCCACTTCAAGCCCCTCGGCGGTAAGCAGGTCACGATACGCTTCCAGTTGATCAATATTGCTGGCATGCAAATCAATCGCGATATGACCGCGTTGCGTATCGTAGCGTAGTTGCTGGATAGCAGGCTCTTCGCCATCTGTAGTTTCAAGACTTTGCAGCGAGCGTGAGGCGGCATCGAGCAATGGCAGGAAGTCGGAGGTCGTGGCGCCTACACTGCTGCCGCGCAATTGACGCTTCATCTGCCTGACCGGGTCGATGACCTTGCGTTGCTTGGGAAACAGCTCGCGATACATTGCCACGCTGCGATCGAAATAATGATCGGCACGGGCATTAAGATAAAAACCACCACCAAGGGTAATGACCAGGAACAGTGCAACGCAGGCAGCTACTGCAGCGGATATTTTGCGTAAGAAACGGCGCTGCTCGGCGTTGGCAGTTGCTGGCCGAAACTCGCCCTGCAAAAGATTAAGCGATGTATCCAGCGACTGCACAGCACTCACTGCCAGCATTTCAGAAACCGTTTCACTATAGCGAACATGCGCGGTGCTGACGTTTTCAGAGCGCACCATCGCGTCAATTTCTGCCAACCAGTTTTCCGGGATAGCCTGGTTGCGCGCCTGGATATCAGCTTCGAGATTGCCTTCGACATTAACCCCCCCCTTACCAGCTTGCGCGGGCTGCCCGCCACCGCGGCCTGCCGGATTTACAAAATCCTCGCCCAGCAGCGCTGCTTCGTGCGGGTCGTGCGGGATTTCCTGCCGGGATGACTGGTTGGGAGATGGTACTTGATTCGAATCGAGCTGCGCGCCTTCTGCATGGTTTCGCGCCGCGCGCAATTGCTCGAACGCCGCTTGCTCATGCGCCTGTTTTTCACTATCGAGCAGCACCACCCTGGCCGCACTCGCAGCGTCCAGCGCATCGCGTTGGGCTCTTTGCGCAGCGCGATTAATAATATCGTCTGATTCCGGCTCAACGGCAACACTACTATTGTCCGTATCGGGTTCGGGCAGCAGCGCTGCATCGTCGGGCTGCTGTTCCGGTGCAGCGGCAAGCGCGAGCTTCAAAACTGTTTCTGCGGTTTGCGGTGTCAGCAGCATGCCGCTGTGTTGCCCATCGCGGAACAGCAGGCGATCGGCGTCGAAAAGTAATTGCCATTCACCTTGCCTGCACGGCACGCAGAGTACATCCAGGAAAAGGTAATCGGGCGCGATATCGAACGCCAGCAGTTGTGCAAGCCAGCCCTCCATTAAATCGCGCTTTAACGTAGCCACTGCAACGCGCTCACCATCATGCAGCACCGGCATTGCGAGGTGCATGGCCTCAATCGGCTCAACGATTTGTTCTTCAACCAGGAAAGGCACCAGCTGTTTTATATGCCGCTGCTGTTTGGGTGGCACCTCTACGCTGCCTAGAAAAGCAGCCTCACCACCAACGATTACGATACAGCGTCGCGCGCTATCGCTCGCAGGTAGCACATTGGCCAGCTCAGACAGCAAGGCATGACCACTGGCCTCGACCTGGCCGACCGGGGTCAATAAAGTCCAGCCCACAGAGGCACCGGCCGATATATGGCTATCGCGAAAACGTAGGCAAAGCAGCTCTGGCATAGGTCAGGAGGCAGCGGCGGCAAACTGGGCAAGGCGCCATGAATTATCGGTTTCCTTGCGCGATAACACAACGTACTTTGCCGCATTGCCGCTACCCTGTTGCTGGACTACCGTGGTCAGGTATGCGGTGTGGCCAGCATAGTGCGCACGAATATTGATCTCGAACACAGCGCTGGACAAAGTGTAATGCGCCAGGCTGCCGTATTCGGCATTTGCATTATTGCCTGTGCCCGAGCGCTTGCTGCTAGTGTGCAGTTCGCGGCTACCGCTGCGATTGTCAAAATCCTTGTTATCGTCGTACGGTCGCTCGGAGACAATATTTTGCGCGGCGCTCAGGCTCAAACCTTCTCCAAACGGGTTTGAAGTTTTTTCTTGCAATGTTGCCAGCGCATAAGTGGTTGCCGTATTCAGGTTGAGTGCGAGTACGCCACTGGTATTAACAACCGTAATATGAGGCAGCAGCACTGCAAGGATCTCCGGCTCAAAACCGTTCACAAGCCGCAGCTCGCTAATATCCTGCATCGGCTTGTTAGCCGCGCGGTAAGCCGGGCTGCGATTAAGATAAGCATCGCTTTCACTAAGGTAGCCAAGCTCCTTGTCGTCGGCGTCCAACCAGTCGGCAAGGTTATCGGCCAACTCATTATCGAGGCGCAACTCCACCAGCAGGTTGCGGAAACGTTCAAGCTCTTGTTCATTCACCAAGCCGTCGGCCTGGCGCAGGTTGTTTAGGTTATAAAATCGGTTCAGGTCCACAATCTGTACGTTGACCTTGCCAATATTGTCGATCTCGAATTCGATATTGGGCATCGCCCAGGGCTCTTCCAGGTGATCCGGAAGCTGCTGCCCGCCCTGCTTTTTATCGTCTATGTCTTTCTGGTCATCCTCGCGCAGCGCCAGGATGGCCAGCGATTCCGCCGCCAGCGCGTAGTAATGAGCCTGCGTGCGATTGATCATGCCATTCACACGACGAACGTCTATGGATTTGCCAACGATCACCTTACCTGCAACCAGCGTTGCAATCGCAAATACCATTAACACGGTGATCAGCGCGACCCCGCGCTGTTTTTGCAGGCTCGCCATGCTAACGAACCTTGAAGATGTAGCTGTATACCGCATCGTTTTCCAATACCACGCTCAGCTCTACAGCAGCCGGTAATTTGGGCTCTTTGCTTTTGCCGCTGCCTTGTGCTGCGGCAATAATCTTTTCATCAGACCAATCGTCGCCGGCCGGGTCATAGAATCGCGGCCTGAAATCGACAACATCACGTAACATCACTTGCTCGATCGGCACGCTGTCAATAGCCCTATCGAGCACTTGCCAGAACATACGAATAAGATACAGCGCTTCGTCCTGGTAGTACTCGCTGTCGGGGTCGTCGCTGTCCGGATGATAGTCAATCCGGTAGGCCACGCGCTGTAGCTCACTGCGCGGCCACTGCAATGGATTACTCCAGCCTGCGCGAGTAAATTCAATCAAGCTGTCTTCGTGTTCGGTGTCGATTGCTGGTAGTAGCTCGCCGTATTCATCAATTACTTCGCGGTCGACCATTTGCCTGAAATCGCGGGCAAACTGCCATGAAGCCCGCTGCAAGGTAGCCAGCTGCTGGCTGAACTTTTCATTTTGCTGCTGCGCGCGAATGATTTGGTCGAGGATCTGGTATGAACCAAGTCCAATCCAGGCAAAAATAAACATCGAGACCAGGGCCTCGATTAACGTAAAACCGTTTTGCTTGCTTTTCACTGGCACCACATCTAATCCGCAGACATGTCGGTGCGAAAGGCGCTAAGCAATACAGTGGCATACTCCTGCCGCGCAAGCACCTCGCCCTCGGGCCGAACCAATGCGTCAATACGCCGGACTTTTTCGTTGGGCGTTTCGCTTATCGACAATTCGACCGACCACTCGCGATCTGCCAGCGTTATGTTTTGCTGGTCGCTGCCAAGCTCCGGGAAATCTTCTTGAATTAGCACGGTGTTAATAGCGTATTCTGCGATACCCAGCGCCACTACCTTATCGTTAAGCTTACCGAGATCGGCGGTGGCCTGTCCTACGTTGCTCATCAGCGCTATGCCCGACATTGCGAGGATCGCCAGCGCTACCAATACCTCGATTAACGTAAACCCTGCCAGGCTGCCGGTTTGGAAACTTTTCATCGCTGCGCCAATGCCGGTTCGCGCGATTTTATCCGCGGCAGCGAAAACCCATCGGAAAATAGCTCGAACGCCGCGCGCCGCGTCGCATCCTCTTCTGCCTCGAATACAATTTGGAATACCGAAAGCTCGCCCGAGCTAAGCGCCAGCAGCTGCGGGGTTTCGCGCACGACTTCGGCATCATCATCGTCATCAGCGACATTGCGACGATCTACCTCGCCACCCGCCTCGGCCTCAAGGCGCTCTTCGATGTCGATATCGGCCAGCTCGCTTTCGGATTCAGGATCGTCAACCGGAACGGCAAAGCCATCCACCTGCAACTGCATGACCATGCCATCGGGCAGCACATGTCGCTTGAACGCCTGCCCTTCTGCCGCGTGCCACTGCTGGGTGGCACGGTCATAGCGCACCACGCTGTAGGCGGCCTTTTCAAAAACAAAACCGAATTCATTGCCGCTAAAAATTGCCTCGTCTGCAGCGGCGGTGATGAGCGTTTGCAAGCGTTCCGCCTCGGACTGCAGCTTACGCTGGAAGCTATCGCCAATCGACATCACCACCATGCCAGAGAAAAGCGCCAGTACAACCAGCACCACGAGTAGCTCTATCAACGTAAAACCCCGCGGTGAACGCGGGGCTGCAACAAAAAATGAGCGCCTGTGGCAGAGCATCTAATTAGTTATCCCAAACGCTAATGTCTGCGCTGTAGCCTTCGCCACCTTCGCGCCCGTCGGCACCCAGGCTGAGCAAATCATAAGGCTTCGAGCCATCACCCGGGCTGAAGTAAACGTATTCGCCCTCCCAGGGGTCCAGCGGTATTTCGCTACCTTTCAAGTAGCCCTGGCTATTCCAGTTTTTGGGCGCGGGCGAAGAACTCGGCTTGCTTACCAGGGCTTCAAGGCCCTGGTCTGTGGTGGGATAAAAATGATTATCGAGTTTGTACATGTCGAGTGCCGATGCCAGCGTGGCAAGGTCGGCCCTGGCCGTTGTTACTCGCGCCTTGTCGACTTGGCCCAACACATTCGGCCCGATCAGGCCAATTAGCAAGCCCATAATAACCACCACAACGAGCACTTCTATCAACGTAAACCCACGCTGGGTTCGCGCACGCGCTAGATTCAGATAAGGCATTAACAAACAACTCCTGCAATTTAATTAACGCTGCTTCCAGGCCACCAGAAACAGCTAGACAATGGTATTAAGATTGACGATAGGCAACAGTATCGCAAGCACAATAACAAATACGCACACGCCCATGAACAAAAGCATAAACGGCTCCAGTACACCGAGCATGACCCCGATGGTCGCCTCCAGGTCACGCTGCTGCGCGGTGGCGGTGCGATCGAGCATTTGATCCAACTCGCCGCTTTGCTCGCCACTGGCAATCATATGCAGCATCATCGGTGGGAAGTAGCCTCCATTCGACAATGCCTGGTTCAAACTGGTTCCTTCCTGCACCTGCTGGGTGGCGTCGCCAATCAGGCGGCGTAGCCAGTGATTTTGCAAAACCTGCCCGGCAATTTTTAGCGATTCCACCAATGGCACACCGGAGGCGGTAAGAATACTTAAAGTGCTGGCGAATTGCGCGGTATTGGTGCCCCGCACCAGCCTGCCAACCAACGGCATGCCGAGCAAGCGCCGGTGCCAGGCCAGTTTGAATTCCGGGTTGCGCAGCGCCCACCTGAACAAAACCACCAGCGCGATAATTGCAACCAGCAGTAGCATGCCACGCTCGGTAATGAAGTCACTGGTGGCTATTAATCCCCGGGTGATGGCCGGCAACTGTGCACCCTGGGTGTTGAACACCTTAACCACATCGGGCACCACAAAAACCATTAGCGCTGTAACCACACCGATGGCCATAAAAAACAAAATGCAGGGGTAGATCATCGCCATCTGGATTTTTTGCCGCGATGACTGGGAGGCCTCGGTATAGTCGGCAAGCTTTTCCAGCACTGCATCGAGGTGTCCTGCCGACTCGCCAGCCGCCACCGTAGAGCGATACAAATCTGAGAAGGCCTGCGGGAATTCGCCGAGCGCATCGGCCAGCGTAAAGCCCTCCAGCACTTTGGCGCGCACCGCCATTAGAATGCCGTTGATCCGGGCTTTGTCCGATTGCCTGGCCACGGTGCCCAACGCTTCTTCGAGCGGGATGCTGGCTTGCACCAGCGTCGACAACTGCCGCGTAATAAGCGCCAGGTCTGCAACGTTCAGCGATGGCCGGCCAAAACTGAAGCCAGTGCCGCTGGCGCCGCGCGCTTCATCTTGCGCGGCAGGCGTCACTTCCATAGGCATTAACGACTGTTCGCGCAGCAGTTGCCGCACCGCGCGCGCGCTGTCGGCGTCGAGTATGCCTTTTTGTTGTTTGCCATCGCGCGACAGCGCGACGTAACTAAATGCTGCCACGCGTTAACCCTCTTGCGTGACGCGGAGAATCTCTTCGACCGTAGTCAAGCCTGCAAGCACTTTACTGATCCCGTCGCCCATAATGCCGCGGCTGGTTTTACGCGCCTGCCTGACCATATCTTCCTCGCTGGACTGATCGTGGATCATGCGCCTGAGGTCGCCGTCGATGGAAACGACTTCGTAAATGCCGCGCCTGCCCCGATAACCAAGATTGTTGCACTTGGGGCAACCGACCGGCCTGAACATCGAATGCGGATCGTGTTCTTCAATACCCAACAACTTGCGCTCTTTGGCGTCGGGCAGGTAAGGCTCTTTGCAGTCGGGGCACAACACGCGCACCAGGCGCTGCGCAACCAGCCCAACCAGCGAGGATGACAGTAAAAACGGCTCAACGCCCATGTCGTACATGCGCGTGATCGCACCAATCGCAGTGTTCGTATGCAATGTGCTCAATACCAGGTGACCGGTTAGCGATGCCTGCACCGCAATATCAGCGGTTTCGATATCGCGTATTTCGCCCACCATCACCACGTCCGGGTCCTGTCGCAGCATGGCGCGCAAACCACGCGCAAAGGTCATATCAGCCTTATTATTCACCTGGGTCTGGCCAATGCCTTCCAGGTTATATTCAATCGGGTCTTCGACAGTGAGAATATTGCGCGAGGCATGATTCAATTCGGTAAGGCCGGCGTACAAAGTCGTGGTTTTACCCGAGCCGGTAGGGCCGGTTACCAGCACAATGCCGTGCGGGCGCTTGAGAATAACGCGCATGCGTTCCAGGTCTTCGCGACCCATGCCAAGCGATGTGAGCTTGAGCCTGCCGGCCTGTTTGTCGAGCAAGCGCATCACCACGCGCTCACCATTACTGGACGGCATGGTGGATACGCGCAGGTCGATTTCCCGACCGCCAATGCGAATAGAAATACGGCCGTCTTGCGGTACGCGCTTTTCAGCGATATCGAGCTTGGCCATGACCTTGATACGCGACACTAGCAGCGGTGCCAGTACGCGCTTGGGTTCCACCACTTCGCGCAACACACCATCTACGCGATAGCGCACCACCAGGCGTTTTTCAAAAGTTTCGATGTGAATATCCGAAGCATTTTCTTTCACCGCTTCGGTGAGTAGTGCGTTGATCAGGCGAATGATCGGCGCGTCGTCCTCCTGCTCGAGTAAATCTTCGCTCTCGGGCACCGAGTCGGCCAGGCGTGCCAAATCCATTTCATCGCCCAAATCCTCAACCATTTGCATGGCCTCGGTATTGCGGCTCTCGTAGGCCTGGGTAAGGCGCGCGTCGAAGACCTTCTCGTCAACAACATTGCAACTAAATGGCTTGCCCAGGAAGCGCTGGATTTCAGCAACCACCGAATGCGCAATCATGGGTTTGTGATATAGGCTGAGCCGGCCGGCATCTTCAACCACATAGGCGCCGCAGCGCTTGGCGAACGGGAATGGCAGCAGTGGCCGTGAACCGGCTTCGATATCGCCGGCAGTGCTAGCATCAGCATCCAGGCCGGCCTGCTCGCGTGCAGCATCATCCGCCTCGCGCTGGCCGACCGCCTGGTTGTCTTGCTCGTCACCGCTGCCGGCGCCAAGCAATGAATTGATATAACTTTCCAAGAACTAACCCACTGAATCGTGCAATAAATTGAGCGCGAGCTGCAGGCGGATCCAGCCGCAGCCGGTGCCACCCGTTATACAAGCCACCCGATTAATTTGGCACATCTATGCGAGATTGCAAAGCCCAATAAAGATTGTGCCATAAATGGCTGGAATATATTGACTTTTGGCTTCATTTTGCGAAGTATCCAAACCTCTCAGGCAGGCTGCTGTCTATACTGTATCTCTGCCCATGACGCAGGCGTCACAGAAGCTGCCCGCTGACCAATAATTGCCCAGTTTTTGATGACTTACGATTTTAACAAGCTCAGTCAAAACCCGCTGCTACTCGCCAGTGGTGCGCTGCTTGCCAGCGCCGGATTGGTGACCCTGCTAAGCCTGGGCATCTTGTTGTTGGCGCTGTTTCGGGAGCCCGACATTGGCGCATCCTTGCAGTTGCGTGATAGCAGCATGCAGCGGATTGATCCGGCCGCTATCACGGTGCGTAATTTTTTCGGCCTGGCTGACGCTGAACCGACTATCGACGTTGAGCAACTGCCCGAAACAAAGCTGGAACTGGTTTTGCGGGGCGCTTTCGCGGCGAATGAATCTAGCGAGGCCGGCGCGATTATTGAAGACGACCGTAAAATTGCACACCATTACGCGATTGGCGATGAACTTCCCGGCGAGGCGCAATTAAAAGCCATTTATCCCGATCGCGTGGTGCTGGCTCGCAATGGCCTGCTCGAAACGCTCTATTTTCCCGAAGAAATAGACACCGGCGGCATTGGCACGCGCCGCAACACCAGCGAATCCCGCAGCGGTGCAAACGTTAATTCCGCTGCAACTAAGGAAGCCAATGAGCGCCGGGAAGCGATTCGGGCGCGAATCAGGCAGCTTCGTGGCAGACGCTAACGTAACTCAAAACAATACCGCTGATCACAGCGCCCAGAAGTTTAATTGCCCATGACATACAGCTTGCTCAGCTATGCCCCCAGGTACGCCATCTTACTGGCGCTATTGCTATTGCCTGTTGATACGCTCTGGGCTCAGCAAGTAGAGCCCGCCGCGCGCACCAGTACTAGCACCGGCGAGCAGACACGCGTCACAATGGACGGCGAGCAAGTCACCGCCAGTGCGGACACGCCAGCCGGCGGCGCCCGCTTTACAATGAATATGCGCGAGGCCGATATTCGCGGCTTTATCCAGTGGATAGCCGACCGCACGCAAAAAAATATTATCGTGCACCGCAGCGTACGCGGCGCGGTTACGGTAATTTCCTCTCGAGCGGTTACCGCCGATGAGGCCTACGAGTTGTTCCTCACTGTGCTGGCGCTGAACGGTTTTGCTGCGGTTGAAACTGATGGCGCGATCAAAGTGATACCCGATGCGGAGGCCAAAGCTGCTGATATCCCCTTTGCCGGTAACGAATCGCGCGAGGGCGAAATCGTAACCTCTATTATCAGCCTAAAGCACACCGAAGCTGGCCAGTTCGTACAAACGCTAAAACCACTAATACCTGCATCGGCGCATCTTGCAGCCTACACGCCGACCAACTCGTTGATAGTTGCCGACACCGCAAGAAGCCTCAACAAGATCAACCAGATTATTGGTATTCTCGATCGCAAGGAGGGCGAGATTGAGCTAGAGATCATTCCAATCTTGCACGCATCGGCAGAAGACATTGTCGACGTGGTTGAATCGGTTGTAAAAGCACTCGATGGTGGCGCAAGCTCGGGTGCTGGCAACGCCAAGGGAAAAACCGAAGAAATCAGTTTCGCTGTCGACAAGCGGTCCAATTCGATACTGATAACGGGCAATCGTAAGAAGCGCGCGCAAATCAAAAAATTAATCGCCAGGTTAGACACGCCGCTCGATGGCAACGGCAATACGCAAGTTGTTTACCTGAATTACATTGAAGCTGAAGAAATTGTGCCAATACTGCAAAGTGTTGGCGACAGCATGCTCAAGGACAGCAAGACCGAAGGGTTAAAGAGCTTCAGCATCAACTCCAGTGAAACGAACAACGCGCTGGTGATACAGGCGCCACCGTCGCTGATGAACAATATTAAATCGGTTATCTCGCAGCTGGACATACAGCGTGCGCAGGTGTTGATTGAAGCGGTACTGGTACAAGTTTCCGGTGACGCCGGTGACGACTTCGGCGTGGTGTGGGGCGCATCTGAAATCTACTCCGACAATCCGGACGGCGCAGTAGCAGCAGTGAATACGCCCTCGGCTGCTGCCGACCCAGGCGCACTGGTTGGCGCGGCATTGGCCAGCGAAGACGGCCTGACATCCGAGGAGCTGGCCGCCGGGCTGATTACGAACTCCGGGCTGACCTTCGGTTACCTTAAAGACGGCAACCTGGTTGGTGCGCTGCGTGCCATTGCAACGCGCAACAAATCCAATATTCTGTCCACTCCTACCATCGTAGCGCTGGATAACGAGGAAGCCAGTTTGCTGGTAGGACAAAACGTACCGTTTATTACCGGCAGTGCAACCTCTTCCGGCTCTACCGTAACCAACCCCTTCCAGACCGTAGAGCGCCAGGATGTAGGCATTGAACTAACCGTAACACCGCGTATCAACCAGGGTGACTCGGTAACGCTCGAAATTGAACAGACCACCGAGAACGTGTCGGAAAACACCACCGGTGGCGAAGTAGACTTGATTACTGATAAGGCAGAGATTAAAACCAGCGCATTGGTGCGCGACGGCCAGGTGCTGGTGCTCGGCGGGCTGATTCGCGAAGACCGCACCAACACTCGCACACAGGTGCCCATTCTGGGCAGCATTCCGGTGCTGGGTAAACTGTTTCGCTCTTACTCCGACAAAAAGAGCAAAAATAATTTAATGGTTTTTATCAGGCCGATTATCTTGAAAGAGGAAATGCAGATAAACGGGTTGACCCGACAGCGCTACGCGTTTATGCGCCAGCAACAATTGCAGCGCGCACTGAGCTCTTACATTAGCTACAGGGACACGCCGCTACTGGAAGAGTTCGAAACTTTCTCGCCCACGCCAGGCTCTGGCCAGGTACCGGGCCTGCCATATGATCTGGACAACGCTGCCCCATAAGCCCTTTCGCCCACCTTTCGCCTCCCAGCTCTCACCTATTTGGCTTTGTTGCCCGCAGTTGTGGGAGTGGCCAACAATTGCGGTGCCCAACCCAGTGTTTGCACAATGCGGTGAAACACTTGCTCCTGTTCCAGCACGCCACCGAAATGTCCGGCGCCAGCGCCGATGGCGTACAGCGCCACATCCTCGCCACTGTGTGTGCCAAAACTTCTGCCACGCGAACCGTGCGCAGTGGGTATAAGCGCTTGCTGTACTGCTTCGATACCTGTTTGCGGCGCGTCACGAGGACGCTGCGTAGCGCCCGGTCCATTCTGGTAGGCAAGTGTTGTATAGGGCTTGCCATCTGCTGCAACTGCGGCGTGCTGCTTAGGGTTGCCATCGCGATCATTTTCTATCACCACGCCCAATATTGGGTTGCCACGGGTCGGATAGCCGCCAATGGTTAGCGTGTGCGAATGGTCGGCCGTAACAATTATTAACGTTTCGCTCAAGTCTGCTTGCTTGAGCACTCTGCCCACGGCTTCGGCAAATTCCACCGTTTGCGCCAGCGCGTAACCGGCTTTGCCCTGGTGGTGACCATGGTCGATTCGCCCACCCTCTACAACCAGCAAATAACCGGGCTCGCGTCCCTGCAATAGTGCCAGCGCCTTGCTGGCCATACTCGGTAAGTCAGGTTCACTACTATTACTACTACGCCGCCGCGCCACATATTCCATATGCGATGCGGAAAATAAACCGAGCACCTGTTGTTCATTTACAGCCGCGGTTTCCAGCCGCGCCAATTGTTTTGCATTATCCAGCAGTACGCGCTGCTTGCCAGACTGCCATGCCTTTAGCAAGTTCACGCCGCGGCCATCGCGCTCGCCACCAAGGTCACGACTAATAAAAGCCTGCCGACCGCCACCCAATATAACGTCGATGCCATCACCACGGTTGTATTCCACCAGCTGCCGGGCAATATCTTTGCAACCCGCCAATTTTGCCAGCGTCGACAGCTTTGCATCACTTTCCCAATCGCGATCTGCTGCATGCGCATACAAAGTGGCCAGCGTTGCATGGGTAATTCGCGTGTTGGTTACCAGGCCGGTTAGGTAGCCACGATCCTCGGCCAAATCCAGCAGCGAATCTAGCTCTGCACCGTTGGCACTGCGGCATTTGCCGCGCCGCGCGGACGGACCCAGCCCTATTAACCCGGCGCGCGTTTTAACGCCGCTGTGCAGCGCAGTTGAGGTGCCGGCAGAATCGGGCACCTGTTGATTGGTGTTGTAGGTTTTAACCAGTGCAACTTGCGGAAAGTGTTCGAAAGAAAGCCGATGCTCCTCACCGGCCAGGCCGAGTTGCTGCCCGGCATAGATTCTTGCTGCGGTAACCGTGGAGATTCCCATACCGTCGCCGATAAACAGGATGACGTTGCGGGCGCGCGGCATGCTGTGGGCGCCTGGAATGTGCGACGCCAACGCAGCGCTGACCTGCAAGTTTGCACTGCCGGGCGTTGTCGTTGGGGTCGTAAGCGCAGGCCTGTTTTGCTGTGCGTCCCGTTGGCAGGCGCACAGCAATATAATAAGCAAGCCTAAACAGCCGGCTGCAAACGCTCGCGAGCTATCTAAACAAAGCATCAGCAAAAGGGAACAAACCGAAGATGCCGCCGGTGTGCACAAACACAATGTTGCTCGCGTTGGCAAAGCGGCCTTGATCAATTTCTTGTAGAAGCCCGTTAAAGGCCTTGCCGGTGTACACCGGGTCGAGCACCACACCCTCCACCGTGGCCAACTCCCGTATGGTTTCAAATACCGGCGTATCGGCTATGCCATATCCCCGCCCCACATAGCCATCAATAACATTGATTTTAATTTCAC
This sequence comes from Pseudomonadales bacterium, assembly GCA_013043705.1. Lineage (GTDB taxonomy): Bacteria > Pseudomonadota > Gammaproteobacteria > Pseudomonadales > UBA7434 > UBA7434. Next base: position 7,478 of record JABDNS010000021.1, on the reverse strand, counting down.
TCTGCACAATGCCCTGCGCGGCTTCGGGATAGGTGTGCTGCCAGGCCTGCAAATCTGCAGATACCTTGTTTAGAAAATACGCCTCGTCGTCACAAACGTTGATGCCGTAAACCGGAACACTGCCGCCGAGCATATGCATACCCATTGTCAGGCCAGCCTGGGTGCCGCCTGAACCAGTGGCACAGAAGATCGCATCCGGCATAAACCCATGCGCAATGTAATCACGCTGTATTTCTTCTGCCGCAGCAACATAGCCCCACACACCGGTATCGTTGCTACCGCCGGTGGGTATCACCATCGCACGCTTACCTTGTTGCTTGTAAGCTTCAACCTGCGCTGCAAACTTATATTCCAAGCTGGAAAAATATTCGCGCGGCTCACAGTAGCTGATGCTGGCGCCGGCAAGTTTGTCCAACAGCTCATTACCCTGTGCCGGCATTGTGTCGTCGGGTTTGCCGCGCAGGATTAAATGGCAATCGAAACCAAGCTGTGCCGCTACCAGCGCGGTGGCCCTGCAATGGTTAGACTGGATCCCGCCACAGGTAATCACCGCTTCGCAAGACTCCTGTTTTGCCCTGGCGAACAAAAACTCGAGCTTGCGCACCTTGTTGCCGGTAAGCGGGCCACCGGTCATATCGTCACGCTTAAGCCAGATAAGCGGGCCGCCGCGATGCTGTTGCAAACGCGTTAGCGCCTGCAGGGGCGTGGGCACCTGTGCCAGTTGAATGCGTGGCGGATAGCTAATCAAAGTGTCTTTTGCAGCGGCCAAGCTGTATTTTCCTAGATTGCTTTCAATGTGCCCTTGGGCAACACCGCGTGCACGGCAACTTTCTGGAACTTCAGTTCAATACCCTCGGCAGCTTGCACCACCAGGTAGTCACCATCTATTTTGGTGACCTTACCCAATAGACCGCTGGTCATTACCACTTCATCACCCTTGGCCAGGTTGGTTACCAAAGCCTCGTGCTCTTTTTGGCGCTTGCGCTGCGGCCTGATAATAATCAGCCAGAAAAAAGCGAATAGCCCGAGCATAAAAATCAACGACACCATCGGGCTTCCCTGTGGCTGTGCGCCGCCCTGCGCATGCGCGCTGCTAATCAGGAATTCCATAACATACTCCAAAGTTAATAGTAAAAGACATTAAAGGTTTTCTTTTATCCAGGCCAGTACATCGCTATCGTGGCTCTTGGTTTTAAATTTGTCGAACACGTGTTTGAGACGACCGTCTTTGCCAACCAAAAAGCTGGTTCTGAGAATACCGTCAAACTCGCGACCCATGAATTTTTTGGGTCCCCAGGCGCCGTACTTGTCGGCAACGGCGTGATCTTCATCGGACAGCAGCGTGAAATTCAGGTCCTGCTTTTCAATGAAAGACTGCAAGCGCTTTACCGGGTCGGGGCTCACGCCCAACACAACTGTTTTTGATTTGGCAAAAGCTGCCTTGCTATCGCGGATACCACAAGCTTGCACCGTACAGCCTGGCGTATTGGCCTTTGGGTAAAAATAAACCAATACATTTTTATTGCCTTTAAAATCTTTAAGGCTAACCTTGTTGCCGTCCTGGTCCGGCAAACTGAAAGCCGGTGCCATATTACCGATTTTTGGAAACGCCATTGCCTGCTGTGCTCCTCTGCAATCAGGTGTGCTGGACGCCTGTAATATGCGCCATAGTTAGTAAGGTAAGTTCGTAAGTTAAGTTAATGGTGCAGTGTTGTCCGCCTGGTTTTCTTCGGCCTCTGCTTCCAGGTCGCTGTCTATCGTATCGGCGGAGTGCTGTTCGATCCCCGCTGCATCGAGCAGCTTATCAGGTAGTGCCTGGCGCGTTTTGGCGCCGAGCTTTTCCAGCGATTGCACGCGCGATACAAGACTGCCCTTGCCTGTAGAAAGCTGCCCGTAAGCCTTGCTATAAGCAGATTGCGCGGTATCCAGCGCGCGCCCAATGCCATCCAGTGATGCCACCAGGCCGACAAATTTGTCGTGCAGGTTACCGGCCTGCCTGGCTATTTCCTCAGCATTTTTGTTTTGCTTTTCATGCCGCCAAATGGTTTCTACCGAGCGCAAAATCGCCAGCAGGTTGGTTGGGCTAACCAGCACGATATTTTTTGCGTAGGCCTCTTCCCAAAGCGCGCGGTCGGCTTGCAACGCCATTGCTGACGCGCCCTCAACCGGAATGTACAGCATCACGTAATCGAGCGTGCGAATACCAGGAAGGCTCTGGTACGACTTGGCGCTGAGCCCACGAAGATGTTGGCGCACCGACTGCAGGTGTTGTTCCATCGCCACACTGCGCTCTTCATCGGTTTCCGCTTCGAAATATCGAGCGTACGCGAGCAGCGAAACTTTTGAATCGATAATAATGTCTTTGCCGCCAGGCAAATGAACCACCACATCGGGGATTTGCCGGCTGTTGTCCTCTGCTTTATACGCGGTTTGCGTTTCATATTCTTCGGGTTCGCGCAAGCCACAAATTTCCAGCGCCCGCACCAGTGTTAATTCACCCCAATTGCCCTGCGCTTTGTTATCGGCCTTCAAGGCCTGGGTTAAGTTGCTGGCATCCTCACTGATACGCAAACTCTCGGCCCGCAATTGCTTTATTTGCTCCTGCAAAACCTTGCGCTCTTTGGCCTCCTCGCCGTAAACGAAGTCTACCCTCTTGCGAAAATCATCCAGCTGGTTCTTTAACGGTGACAAGGTAATATCTAGCTGTTGCTGGCTATTGCGCGAGAATTTCTGGCTCTTTTCTTCGAAGATCCGGTTTGCAAGCAGCTCAAACTCAGCGCTAAGTTTCTCGCGATTTTTTTGCAGCATATCAAGCTGCTCTCCCATTGCCTTTTGCTCAGCTGCGGTACGTGCTTCGAGCGCGGCGTAATCTGCACGCAGCGTACTTAACGAAGCGCCCGCCTCGGCCAGCTCCGTCGCAAGTTGCTCGCCGCGTGCCGCTAGCATCGACTTACCACTGCTGGCGGCTGCGAGATCCTGCTCTACTGTTGCCAGCGCAAGCAGGCGCTGCTCTTGCATAGCAACCCGCTGCTGCTCTAACAACAGCGATTGTTGGGCCTCTTGCAATTGCGTTACTGAAGCGTGCCAACGCTGTTTGAACTGGCTACGTTTGTAAAGCGCGTAAACTAGCGAGGCAAAAACTACTAGCGTGACTGCGGCCAACACAAAAAACAGTAATGACAGCGTTTGCGGGGCAAGGCCCGATAGCCAGCCCAACAGGCGCTCACCGCTTTGTGTTAACCAAGCCTGCACGTTTGCGCTCCTGTAATATGCTCTAACTCGTGCATTGAAATGGATGCGTGGGGCTCGTGTATAAGCTCCAGATGCTTGAGTGACCAGGCCAAAGTAATGCCAGCCAATAACATCGCTGTCATGAACAAACGGTCGTGATCGTGAAAATGAACTTCGGGCAACAGGTCGCTCAACGCAATGCAAAGAAAAATACCCGACGAGAATGCCAGCGCCGCGGCAACCAGTGCCGGTTTGGATACCAGCTCACCGGGCAGCGCATACAGCAAAAAACCGGCTGTTAGCGGGCAAAGTAATGCGTACGCGACAAGCAACAAATGCTTTTTGGTTTTACTACCGCGCCTTCTTTCGGCGAACAACGCGATGGTCATGGCGTCGAGCGGCTTGTGCAGCAAAATTGCCAGGAACACACCCAGCCCGGCTAGTGGCCACAGCGAGTGATAAGCGCCGGAATGCCAATCTGCCTGTATGCTGGCGGCAAGCGCAACACCATCCAGCAATGCGTGCACGCCAAGCCCGAGTAAAACGCCCGCTCCACCAAATTGCCCGGATGGTATATGCAGCGGTTCGTGCGAATGCGCCTTGTCGTGTTCGTGAGCCTCGCATTCGGCCACGTTTTCATGTTGATGAAAATGAAACACGCGCTGCAAAAGGAACATCGAAAGCAAGCCAGCCATCATCCAAAACGCTATGCTATCAATAGCTCCGGGTGCACGATTGATATGTAGCGCATGCGGCAACAGGTGAAAGACTGCCACACCGAGCATGAGCCCCGATACAAAACTCATCGCCAACTGGGTGCGGCGATGGCTGCTCAACAGGCGAGCCGTTAGCGACGCGCCGATAAGCACAGCACAAACCAGCGCAATAGCGTAAACGATCAACAGCATGGCTTGATTTTAAAACCTGCCATTATGCTAGTAGTCGAGTTCATGCCAACTCTGGCGCGTAATGTCATGCATTGCCGGCGTAAATGGTCCATCGGGATATTCGTCGACGAAATCTCTCAAGGCTTGATGCACCGTTGGGAAAGCCAGCTGGCGCCAGGGAATCTGTTCAAAAGGAAATAACTTTACCTCGGTAGACTCCGGCGTAGTAGTAAAGCTTGGTTCTGGTAAATGGGCGCGAAAGAAGATATGAATCTGGTTGGTTCTGGCAACATTCAGCACCCGGTAAAGCTGCAGGTTCTCGACCTTCGCACAGGTCTCCTCAATGGTTTCTCGCAGCGCGCCTTCTGCGCTGGTTTCACCATTTTCCAGAAACCCGGCCGGCAACGTCCAATAGCCATGTCGCGGCTCAATGCCACGCTTGGCGAGCAAAACCAGCGGCTGGCCGCTTTCGTCAACGTGCAGGGGAATAGTACCCACTACCGCGTTCGGGTTTTGATAATGAATAGTTTGGCAGGCACCACAGACAAAACGCTCACGATTGTCGCCCTCTGGTATGCGCAGTTGAACGCTTTCTCCACATTCGCTGCAAAATTTCATCAACGTATATCCATTCTATTTGGCCCATCGCTGCAGACGCTGCTGGTCGCTGTCTTGAGCCGCCACCCAGCGCGCTCCTGATTCGTAGCAGGCCTTTTTCCAAAAAGTCGCAGCGGTTTTCAGGTAATCCATAATGTATTCACAGGCGCAAAATGCGTCGCCGCGATGCGCTGCGGCGGTCATTACCAGCACAATTTGTTCACCGGAGTTTATGCTACCTACACGATGCACCACGCGACAGCCAATTAATTGCCATTGAGCGCCGGCACGCTGGCAAATGTCGCCAAGCGCCTGCTCAGTCATGCCAGGGTAATGCTCTATTTGCAGAGACTGCAGTGCACCAAATTCAGCATCCTGCTCATCGCGCACCAGGCCAACGAAGGAAACGATGGCGCCAGGGGTTTGGCTAGCGCCACCCGGCTCAAGCCCGGATTGCAGCGCGCTTTGCTCATCGCTAACAGTAAAATTTTCGCGCTGTACGCTAATGCTGATTTTGCAGGCCTGCATCGCCGCGTCAGCCACCTGTTACTGGTGGAAAAAATGCGACTTCATCTCCATCGCACAACAATTCAGTGCGATCGGCAAGCTGCTGGTTGCGAGCGGCGCGCACCGAGGGTTCCAATAGCGCAGCGCCGCCATCGGGCCTGCTGCTTGCCAGCCGTTTTGCCAGGGCCGCTATCGATTCGCCTTCAATACAATCGACGCGCTGGCTCGCACCGCCCATCTGCTCGCGCAAGCTGGCAAAGTAAAGCACCGACAGCGCCATCAGCTTTTACCCGCCACGTGCTTGCGCCAGCTACCGCTTTTGCCGCCGGATTTCTCCAGCAGGCCAATGTCGCTAATAACAATCGACTTATCCACCGCCTTACACATATCGTAAATGGTTAACGCAGCAACACTGGCCGCGGTCAGGGCCTCCATCTCAACACCTGTTCGCGCGTTGACCTTGCAGCGCGCTGTTATGTGCAGCACGTACTCAGCGGGGTCAAGGCTGAAATCAACCGTTACAGAGCTTAGTGCCAACGGGTGGCACAGCGGAATGAGCTCGCTGCAACGCTTGGCAGCCTGGATACCGGCAATGCGCGCCACACCCAGTACATCACCTTTTTTGTTGTTGCCTTCGACCATAGCAGCGTAGCCCGCCTGGCCCATCAACACGCTTGCACTAGCGCAAGCCTCACGACAAGTGACCGGCTTTTCAGCCACATCAACCATCCGTGCCTCACCTTGCTGGCCCAGATGTGAAAGCGTACTACCCATATTGCATACCGATTAACTGCGTGACAGGCAATTATCACATTTCGCGGCGAACAGCGCAAAATTCGCGCTATGCTAGCGACCGTTATTTTGCTTTGCAAACAGGCTGGGTACGTGCCGAAACAACCATCCAAACACAGGCCCGTTTTTGCGGTTTTGGCGACCGCGGTAGCCACAACCGCAATGCTGGCGCTACCTGTAACCACAAACGCTGCATTAGCATCGAACGCGAAACAGGAACCCACGCTGCCAACGCTTTTGGCCAGTGGAAATCGCGCGCCGTTAATGCAGATTGTCGGGCTGCCACTGCCGCTTGACCTGGAGCAATTTCGCGCGCAAATCGACAATCCCGCTCGCCCGGCGTGGTGGCGTATCAACGTGTCTAACGCCAGCCTCAGCTCGCAATCGAGCGTGCGAGATAGCAACAACGTACTACGCGAGCGTATTTTGCAAGACGGCGAAATGGCGCGATTGGATATTACCGCGCGCTGGATGAGTGGCAGGCGCTCTGGTGTGGTGCTTAACGTGCCGCTTATCGCGCATCATAGCGGCAATATGGACCAGGCCATTGAGCGCTGGCACAGCTTATTCGGCCTGCCCAACAGCAATCGGGATATTCGCAGGCGAGACAGCATTGAATATGTTTATGAGCGCGATGGCCAAGAGCTGATGCGCCTGGATCGCAACGTTTCGGGCCTGGGCGATTTACAACTTGAGTGGCAAACACTGCTCGGCGACGATAGCACCGCGATCAAAAAAGCTGCTCGACTAGGTGTAAAACTGCCAACCGGCGATAAGAACAAACTTACCGGCTCCGGCGCTGCTGCCGCGCATGCTGAATTCAGCGCAGCTGGCGTATTGGAACGCATACCAGCAATGCGCTGGCAATTATCGGTCGGCGCGGTGTGGATGGAAGGCGGCGGGGTACTGAATGATTTACGAAGGCCTGCTGCCATTACGGCGCGCGCCTCGCTGGCAAAAAAGTTTACTAAAAAATGGCAGTTACAGGCACAATTGGAAGGCCATAGCCGAATTTACAGGAGTTCGACCGACGAGATTGGCAGAGCGGGTTTGCAACTATCACTGGGCGCAGGGCGCGCGTTGGGCAAACGTAGCAGCATTGAGATATATTTTACCGAGGACGTACTAACCCGTTCTAGCCCCGACGTCGGCATCGGCGCAACGCTTAGACACCGCATTGCCAGCAATTAGCGTGGCTGCAGCATAGCGCGAAGAAATTCTCCACGGTTACAGTGAGCACTCAATTCAAACCAACTGACAAACTAACTACAGTGAACTTGCATTATTATGAGTAGCAACCCGCACTACCCTCACCTGCTCGAACCACTCGACCTGGGCTTCACCGAATTAAAAAACCGGGTATTGATGGGGTCGATGCACACCGGGCTCGAGGATCGCGAGAAAAACTTCCCCAAACTCGCGCGCTATTTTGCAGAGCGCGCCGAGGGCGGCGTTGCTATTTCG
>JABDNS010000048.1 GCA_013043705.1 Pseudomonadales bacterium | reverse complement strand
CGGTGGCGTATTGCGCTTTTAAATCGGCCGGCACGCGGTCGATGTTCTGCACGCTGCCATCAAAATGTTTCAGGTCGTTCACCATCACCGCATCCCACAAGTCGCGCGCTTTCAAGTCGCGCACCAGGTAGGGGTTAATCACCGTGAACTCACCGGAAAGATTCGATTTCACATACAGGTTTTGGTACGTGGGCTCAATAGATTGTGATATGCCGGTGATATTGGCAATCGTAGCAGTGGGTGCAATCGCCATCACGTTGGAGTTGCGCATGCCGTGTGTTTGCACGCGCGAGCGTAGCGAGCTCCAGTCGAGGGTTTCGCTGTAATCGATTTCGATAAAGTCGCTGCCGCGCTGCTGCTCTAGCTGCTTGAGCGAATCGATGGGCAGAATACCTTTGCTCCACAACGAACCTTCAAAGCTGGAGTAGCTGCCGCGCTCTTCGGCCAGTTGCGACGAGGCCTGGATGGCGAAGTAGCTAATCGCCTCCATGGAGTGATCGGCAAAGGTCACCGCGTCGTCTGAGCCATAGGCAATGTGCTGCTTGTACAGCGCGTCCTGGAAGCCCATTAAGCCAAGGCCAACCGGGCGGTGACGCATATTGGAAGTGCGCGCGGTGGGCACCGAGTAATAGTTGATGTCGATAACATTGTCGAGCATGCGCACCGCGGTAGTAACAGTGCGCTGGAGTTTTTCCAGGTCGATGCCGTTCTCGTTAATGTGCTGCGGTAAGTTAACCGAGCCCAGGTTGCAAACCGCTATTTCTTCGTTGCTGGTGTTGAGCGTAATTTCGGTGCACAAGTTGGAGCTGTGTACCACGCCGGTGTGTTGCTGCGGCGAGCGAATGTTGCAGGGGTCTTTGAACGTAATCCACGGGTGACCGGTTTCAAACAGCATGCCGAGCATCTTGCGCCACAGGTCAGCCGCTTTCACACGCTTGTACACGTTGATCTCGCCGTTGTCGGCCATCGCCTCGTACTCGGCGTAACGCATTTCAAATGCGGTGCCGTAGAGGTCGTGCAGGTCGGGCGTTTCGTTGGGCGTGAACAGCGTCCAGTCCTTGTCTTCGAACACGCGCTTCATAAACAGGTCGGGCACCCAGTTGGCGGTGTTCATATCGTGGGTGCGACGGCGGTCGTCGCCGGTGTTTTTGCGCAGCTCCAGGAACTCTTCAATATCCAGGTGCCAGGTTTCAAGGTAAGAGCACACCGCACCTTTGCGCTTGCCGCCCTGGTTCACCGCTACCGCGGTGTCGTTAACCACTTTCAAAAAGGGCACAACGCCTTGCGATTTGCCGTTGGTGCCCTTGATGTAAGAGCCCAGTGCGCGCACGGGCGTCCAGTCGTTGCCCAGGCCGCCGGCCCATTTGCTAAGCATGGCATTGTCGTGGATGGCACCGTAAATGCCGTCGAGGTTATCGGGCACAGTGGTCAGGTAGCACGATGAGAGTTGCGGGCGCAGCGTGCCGGCGTTAAACAACGTGGGTGTAGAGCTCATGTAATCGAAAGAGCTTAGCAGTTCATAAAACTCGATGGCGCGCGCGGTGCGGTTGTCTTCGTTCATCGCAAGACCCATGGCCACGCGCATGAAAAAGATTTGCGGCAGTTCAATGCGGGTGTCGTCTTTATGAATGAAGTAGCGGTCGTACAGTGTTTGCAGGCCAAGGTAGCCGAACTGCAGGTCGCGGTCGGCATCCAGCGCCTGGCCAAGCGTTGCCAAATCAAATTCGCCAAGCTCGGGTGTGAGCAGCTCGTGTTCGATGCCGGCTTTGATGTAAGCGGGCAGCGCTTTTGCGTACTGTGTTTGCATATCGGCCTGGGTGGCGGTTTCGGCCAGGCCTAGAAACTGTAGTGCTTCGGCGCGAATGGTATCGAGCAGCAGGCGCGCGGTAACGTAGCTGTAGTTAGGGTCTTGCTCAACCATGGTGCGCGCGGTCATCACCAGCGAGGAGTTAACCTCGGCAATACTTACGCCATCGAACAAGTTTTTGAAGGCTTCGCTCATGATGGCGTCGGCGTCGACATCAGTGAGGCCCTGGCAGGCTTCGTTCACGATGGTGTTCAGGCGTGCGACATCCAGCGGGCGCGTGCTGCCATCGGGGTAGAGCACATTGATAGCGTGTTGGCGTGGCGCAGTATCTTGTTGGTCGGCGCGCGCCCTGGAGCGCTCTTCTCGGTACAGTACATAGGCGCGTGCCACCTTGTGGTCGCCACCGCGCATCAGCGCCAGTTCCACCTGGTCCTGGATGTCTTCAATATCGATGGTGCCGCCCGAGGGCATGCGGCGCTTGAAGATGGCCGTGATCTGTTCGGTCATCGCGGCCACGGTGTCGTGCACGCGGCTGGAAGCGGCCGCCTTGCCGCCTTCTACCGCAAGAAAGGCCTTGGTAATGGCCACACTGATATTGCTGGCGTCGTAGCCCACCACCTTGCCATTGCGCTTGATCACGCGAATCTGTCCTGGTGCCACCGCCTGCATGTCCAGCGTGGGCTCTGTGGCCTGCTGGGTGCTATCGTGCTGCTTGGAGGTGGATTGCTTGCTGTGTTGCGTGGCGGCCTGTTCGGTGGCTTGCATGGGGCTGTATCTCCGTCGGTATTCGTTTTCTGATCGATTGTTGTAGTTAGAGGTTTGGCTGGGCTTTTATTGACCTATTGGTTTTGACCTATTGACTGCGCTGTTGCTGAGCGCTGGTTTAGTGGTTTAGCTATAGCTATAGTTGTCTCGCTGTGTCAAAAAAACGGCGTTTGACGCTCTTCTTTGAGCCGCTGCTGTTGATAACTTCCTAACGCTGGCGATGCCTTCCCTGTGCCAGCGACGTTGATAAAGTCGACACTGGCGGGCTTCTCGAGGAAAGCTTACGTACTCATTGTTAGAAAGGGCCCAAAACCCCATATATTGGGTTGCAGCAGGCTACGAGACACAAGATAGTGCGGTTTGGGGGCAAACGCAAGCCAATAAAACCGGTTTAATCTGTGTGAAATCTGTGGATAAATCGAAGGGTTGGTGAGTACTTTCGCATTGGCGCAGAAGCACCGCGCAATCGGGGATTTTGATTTGGATTACAGTGTGTTGGATTGATTAGCGATAAAAACGCTTTTTTACATGCCTATTTAGAATATACGGCAAAAAAGGGGTCGGTGACAAATGATTCTCATTTGTCACCGACCCCTTTTTCGATAAAGATACGCGCCAGTTTCAAGAAGCCATCAATAGAGGAAGCCTGTTCGTGAGTGAGCCCGCCAAAAAAACTAACCCACATCTACTAGCCATCGACCAGGGCACCACCAGCTCGCGCGCCATTCTTTTTTCAGCGGCTGGCGACGTTGAGTTAGTCGCGCAGCGCGAACTCAAACTCTACTACCCCAACGACGGTTGGGTGGAGCAGCAGGCCGACGCGATTTGGGCCGATACGCAGGCGGTGTGTCGTGAAGTAATCCAGGCCGCAGAAAAACAGGGCATGCCTATCGCCGCGCTGGGCATTACCAACCAGCGCGAGACCACCGTTGTTTGGGATAAAAAAACCGGCCAGCCGGTGTACAACGCCATCGTCTGGCAAGACCGGCGCACTGCGAATTATTGTGCTGAGCTGCGAGCGGCGGGGCATGAGGCAACGCTTACCGAAAAAACCGGTTTGCTACTCGACCCGTATTTTTGCGCGACAAAAATTCGCTGGATACTGAATGAAGTTGAAGGCGCACGTGCGCGTGCGGAAGCGGGCGAACTATTGTTTGGCACTATCGACTGTTTCTTACTGTGGCATTTAACTGGCGGCAAGCGCCACGCCACCGATATCACCAACGCCTCGCGCACCGCGATTTTCGATATTCATGAACAGTGTTGGGATAAACAACTACTGAAGCTATTCGACATTCCCGAATCATTATTGCCCGAAGTAGTGGACAACACCGGTGACTTCGGCCACAGCACTAACGAAGCGCTAGGCGCTGAGCTACCCATTGCTGCGATGATTGGTGACCAACAATCGGCATTGGTAGGGCAGGGTTGTTTTGCGCCGGGCAGTATTAAATCAACTTACGGCACCGGCTGTTTTATGTTGATGAACACCGGCACCCAGGCGTTGCCTTCGAAGCACCGCTTGTTAACCACCGTTGCGTATCGCTTGGGTGGCGAAACGCACTATGCATTGGAAGGATCGATCTTTGTGGCCGGTGCGGCCATACAGTGGTTACGCGATGGGCTTGAGTTATTCGACGATGCGGCCGCAAGCGAAGCACTGGCGCAGACCGTTGAAAATAATGGCGGGGTTTATTTTGTGCCGGCTTTAACCGGGTTGGGTGCGCCGTATTGGCGCGCCGATGCGCGCGGCATGATTGTGGGCATTACCCGCGATACGAATCGCGGCCACATTGCACGCGCTGCACTGGAAGCGCAGGCTTACCAAACCCGTGACCTTGTAAGCGCGATGCAGGCCGATGGTGGTTCAACCCCGCCGGTGCTAAGGGTGGATGGGGGCTTGGTTGCTAATGCACTGGCTTGCCAGCAACTGGCCGATACCTTGCAAACCAGTGTTGAAGTACCGAAGATTGTTGAGGCCACTGCGTGGGGGGCGGCCAGTCTTGCCGGTTTGCAAGCCGGTGTTTTTTATTCGGTAGATGATATTGCCAAGGTTTGGCAGCTGGATAAAGGCTACCGGCCCGCCAGTAGTGCGGCCGATGCCGATGCGCAATACGCCGGATGGCAGCAGGCCATTAATCGGCTGCTGGATTAAAACCACGGGGACAGTTTACTTTTTTTCTCGCGTCGCGAGGAAAAAAGTAAACTGTCCCCAACTAGCTAAGCAAAAACTCCATCAACGCTTTTTGGGCATGCAGGCGATTTTCTGCCTCATCCCACACCACGCTAATCGATTCGTCTTCGAGTAAATCGGCACTGACTTCCAGGCCGCGATACGCGGGCAGGCAGTGCATAAAAATGGCATCGTTGGCGGCATTGCTCATCAGCTCGTGATTCACTTCGTAGCCGGAAAAAGCCTGCAGGCGTTTTTCTTTTTCCTCTTCCTGGCCCATCGATGTCCAGGTGTCGGTAACCACCAGGTCGGCACCTTGTGCCGCTTCGCGCGGGCCGCTGCACAGCACCACGCGATCGGCATTATTGGAGACCAGTTTGTCCGCCGGTCGAAAACCTTCGGGGCAGGCCAGTTGCAACTGAAAATTAAACTGGCGCGCGGCGTTGATATACGACTGGCACATGTTGTTGCCGTCGCCCACATAGGCGACGGTCTTGCCAGAAATAGAGCCACGCTTCTCGGCAAAGGTCATCATATCGGCCAGCAGTTGGCAGGGGTGGTATGCATCGGTTAATGCATTGATTACCGGTACGCTGGAATAGCGTGCGAACTGTTCGATGGAGGCATGCGCGAAGGTGCGCACCATAATAATGTCGAGCATTGATGACATTACTCGCGCGCTATCTTCTATGGGCTCGCCGCGGCCCAACTGGGTGTCGCGTGAAGAAAGAAAAATGGCGTTGCCGCCCATCTGCGCCATGCCGGCTTCGAAGGAAATACGCGTGCGCGTGGATGACTTGTCGAACACCATACCCAGCACTTTGCCGCGAAAATTGTCGTTTACCGGCGACGCTTTTAATTCCAGCGCTCGCGCAATGATCGCTGCCAGCTCGTCGGCGCTGCAGTCGAGTAACGACAAAAAATGTCGCGTTGCTTTTGTAGTCACAATCTTTTCCAGTTAAGGGGACAGTTTACTTTTGTTCTTGCGCAGCAAGAACAAAAGTAAACTGTCCCCGTGGTTTTATCCCTTTATCAATTCACAAACCATCTCGCCCAGCTGGGTGCACTCGTCGTCGTTCATGACCAGCGGCGGCAGCAATCGCAGCACATTACCCGCGGTTACATTAATCACCACGCCGCGTTCCAGTCCAGCTGCCATTAAGTGGCCGCAGTCCTGGTTGAGTTCAATGCCAATCATCAGGCCGCGCTGGCGAATGGTTTTCACGCGCTCGTGCGCACCAATGCTGTCGCAAAAAAGAGCGCCCAGTTTTGCACCGAGCTGTGCGGCGCGTTCGGCCAGGCTTTCATCAACAATGGTTTGCACCACCGCGTTAGCCGCCGCGCAGGCCAGTGGGTTACCGCCAAAGGTTGAGCCATGTTTGCCGGGCGACAACACCTCGGCTGCCGCGCCGCGCGCCAGGCAGGCGCCAATCGGTACGCCGTTGCCCAGACCCTTGGCCGTGGTTAAAACATCCGGCAAAACCGTACTGCCGTCGCCAAGCTTTTGGTGCGCAAAATAAGCGCCGCACCGCGCATTGCCGCTTTGCACTTCGTCTAACATCATTAATGCGTCGTGCTCGTCGCACAGCTTTCTTAAGCCTCGCAGAAAATCGTCATCGGCGATATGTACACCGCCTTCGCCCTGCACCGGTTCAACCAACACCGCGGCAATATTGTTGTGCGAAGTAAACAAGTCGCCGGCCGCCTGCAAATCATTGAAAGGCGCGTGCAAAAACCCCGGGGTATCGGGGGCAAAGCCCTCGCGCATGGCAGGGCTTGCGGTAGCGGCGATGGTCGCGAGCGTGCGGCCGTGAAAACTGCCGCTGAAGCAAAGCACTTGCGGATTGGCGACGCCGCGCAGGTGTGCGTGCAGCCTGGCCAGTTTTATAGCCGCTTCATTGGCCTCTGCACCAGAGTTGCTAAAAAACGCGCGGTCGAAGCCGCCGATTTCGCAAAGTTTGTCTGCCAGGCTTTCCTGCTGTCCAATGTGGTACAGGTTCGAAGTGTGCAGCAAGCTATTGGCCTGCGTTTCAATCGCCCTGGTTACTGCCGGGTGGCAGTGGCCAAGATTAGTTACGCTAATGCCGCATAAGCCGTCCAGGTAGCGCTTGCCGGTGTCGTCGAACAGCCAGCAGCCCGCACCGCGCACAAAGCTAACCGGTAGTCGGTTATAAGTGCGCATGAGGTGTGGGGTGCCTGTTGCCAACATTGCCTGCAAGACCTGGGTTTTCGCTGCGTTTATGCGGTGCAAGTAGAGCCCGATAAACAAAAAAGGCAGCCAAAGCTGCCCGGTAAGCGGCTGATCGTATCGCGATTGCCGCGCTTGGTAAATACGCGAATCGAAGCAAATAACGCTAATAATACAGGCTTGAATAGCCAACACGCGGCCTGCTCGCTACAATACGCAAGTAGCTATTAAAACCCCGCACGAGCAGAGATTTACATGAGTGAAAGCAACATAATGGACACTATCAAGGGGCAAGTTGAGAGCAACCCCGTGATCCTCTACATGAAAGGCTCGCCCGATATGCCGCAGTGCGGATTCTCCGCGCAAACGGTAGAGGCGGTGATGGAATGCGGCAAGCGCTTTGCGTATGTCGATGTTTTGGGTAATCCCGAAATACGCGAGAACCTGCCCAAGTTTGCCAACTGGCCCACTTTTCCGCAGTTGTGGATTAATGGCGAGCTGGTGGGTGGCTGTGACATCGTGGTAGAGATGCATCGCAACGGCGAGCTGCAGCCCTTGGTCGACGAGGCCGTCCCGGCCGAAGCTGAATAACCACGGGGACAGTTTACTTTTTTGCCGCTTCACGGCAAAAAAGTAAACTGTCCCCAGAGCGCGAAGCGGCAAAAAAGTAAACTGTCCCCGTGATGTACAACACGTGGCCTTTGGTAGCGGCCACCACTGTGAGGCCTGAAGCACAATGAGTAGTCCCGTTAACGTGACGCTGCCCGACGGCAGCGAGCGTGCATTCGATCATCCCGTAACTGTTATGCAGGTTGCCGCTGATATTGGCCCCGGCCTCGCCAAGGCCACTGTGGCCGGCGAAGTTAATGGCCAGCTGCGCGATGCCTGCGACCTTATTGATACAGATGCAAAGCTGCGCATCATCACCGCCAAAGACGAACAGGGCGTGGAAATTATTCGCCACTCCTGTGCGCACCTGGTTGGGCACGCGGTAAAACAATTATTTCCCGACGCAAAAATGGTTATTGGTCCGGTAATCGATGAGGGCTTTTATTACGACATCGCCACCGAAAAACCTTTTACGCAGGAAGATGTTGAAAAAATTGAAGCGCGCATGAAAGAGCTAATCGCGCAAGACTACGACGTGGTAAAAAAGATGACGCCGCGCGATGAGGTTATTGAAACTTTTAAGTCGCGCGATGAAGAATACAAGCTGCGCCTGATTGAAGATATGCCCGATGAAAAGGCGATGGGCTTGTATCACCACCAGGAATACGTAGACATGTGCCGCGGGCCGCACGTGCCAAATACGCGGTTTTTAAAGTACTTTAAGCTGCTTCGCGTGGCCGGCGCCTACTGGCGTGGCGATGCCAACAACGAAATGCTGCAGCGCATTTACGGCACCGCCTGGGCCGATAAGAAAGCCCTGAAAGCTTATGTCCGGCGCATGGAAGAAGCGGAAAAGCGCGACCATCGCAAGCTCGGCAAGAAGCTCGACCTGTTTCATATTCAGGAAGAGGCGCCGGGTATGATTTTTTGGCATCCGCGCGGTTGGGCCATTTACCAGGCCATCGAGCAATACGTGCGCGCGGTGCAAAACGCTAATGGCTACCAGGAAATTAAAACCCCGCAAGTAGTCGACAGAACGCTGTGGGAAAGATCCGGCCACTGGGACAAGTTCGCCGACAACATGTTTACCATCGAGTCAGAATCGCGCGACTACGCGGTGAAGCCGATGAACTGCCCCTGCCACATCCAGGTGTTTAACCAGGGTCTGAAGAGTTACCGCGATTTACCGCTGCGCCTGGCAGAGTTTGGCTCTTGCCACCGCAACGAAGCGTCGGGCACGCTCACCGGCCTGATGCGGGTGCGTGGCTTCGTGCAAGACGATGCGCACATCTTCTGCGCCGAGGAGGCGATCCAGGAAGAGGTGTCGACCTTTATCGATATCCTGTTCGATGTTTACAAGGACTTTGGCTTTGAAGACGTGCTGGTCAAGCTTTCGACGCGCCCCGAGCAGCGCGTGGGCG
>JABDNS010000013.1 GCA_013043705.1 Pseudomonadales bacterium | reverse complement strand
CGGCAATATGCCGGTGACCCATGCGCGCCAAATCTGCACCACCTAATGACGAAATACTCGATGCGACATTGCCCGCCGCGGTGGGCGCGGGCCTTGCCGTAACCACGATATGTTCGAACAGGCGAGCTTCCGCAGTCGACATGCCAGGGTCGGGTGAGGCGTTATCAGCAGCACTTATCGGCGACGCCAGCAACGCCAGCGCAACGGCCGGCGCAAAGATAGACGCGGCGTTTACCGCGATTGGGAGGAGAGTAAAAAGACGCATAAAAATGGCGTCCCCTAGGGGACTCGAACCCCTGTTACCGCCGTGAAAGGGCGGTGTCCTAGGCCACTAGACGAAGGGGACGCAGCGTAGGAGGCGCGTATTGTACGCATCCAACTTCAAAGTGCAACCGTGAAAACTGCGCCGATATGGCCGCTTTACAATACCCGCCCCGGGCGCATTCCGGACGCGTATTCCTGCGCGTTGCGTATGCACGCTGTTGCGATAGAATACCGCGGCTTTTTCGCTGGAAAGCACGAATTTTACGCCATTCCTGCTCTCCATCGAACTCAAAATCAAACGGTAAAAACCGCTCTGGATCTTATGACTCATTACAAGATAGGCATCTTCGCCGGCGACGGCATTGGCCCTGAAATCATGCGCGAGGGCTGCCGCGTGCTGTCGCTGGTTGGCGAGCGAAATGGCATTCAATTCGAGCAAATTGAAGCGCCTTTCGGCGCGAGCGCCTATTTTAGCCATGGCGATCCGTTTCCTGAGGAAGCCAAGGCGCTTTGCGACACAGTAGACGCCATATTGAAAGGGCCCATCGGCCTGAGCCACGCCGAGTCGCAAAAGATCCCGGTAGACATGCAACCCGAGCGCGGCGCACTGTTGCCGATGCGCAGAAGGCTCAATACCTACGCTAACTTTCGCCCTGTGTATTTACCCAAATCGCTGGCACACTTTTCGCCGTTAAAGCCGGAAGTGATTGGCGATGGCATTGATATTGTGATGGTGCGCGAACTGGTTGGCGGCCTGTACTTTGGTAAAAAAGAAACCGGCACCAATGCGCAAGGCAAACGCTATGTTAACGAAGTGCTGGAATACGATGAAGACCAGATTCGCAACATACTCGTAGAAGCTTTTAAAATCTCGCAGCGCCGTAAGAAAGTGCTGCACAATATCCACAAGAGCAACGTGCTTAAGTCCAGCGTGTTGTGGAATGAAATTGTGGATGAAGTGAAAGATGATTACCCCGACGTAGAAGTAGTGCATTTATTGGTAGACGCCGCGGCAACAGCCTTGTGCCTGAACCCGGGCCAGTTCGATGTGATGGTAATGGAAAACATGTTCGGCGATATTCTGTCCGACCAGGGCGGCGGTATACTGGGCTCGCTGGGCCTGATGCCTTCGGCCTGTATTGGTCCGGAGCGCGCCTATTACGAGCCCTCGCATGGCTCGGCGCCCGATATTGCCGGGCAGAACATTGCCAACCCCTACTCCATGATCGGCTCGGTTGCGATGATGCTGGAATACAGCTTCGATATGCGCACTGAAGCGCAGAATATTATGCGCGCGCTGCAGGCTGTATTCGACGATGGCTACTCCACCGCCGACCTGTCGCGCCAGGGCAGCAGCGTGAAGATGATTGCAACCAACGAATTCGGCGACAAAGTGCTTGAGAAACTGGCGGCCATGCAGGTTAGCTAGTATCAAGTTCGACAAACCTCTCGCGCATTTTGCCTTTTTCAATTTGCACGGAATACTGCTGCGCCTGGTGCTATGGCCAAAGAACACTCCAAAATAAAAACCCGCGCGTTTGCGCGCAACTTTGCCGCTTCGATGGCCGGCTTGCGTGCGGGTGGCGCAATGGCTATCGACCAGGCGCTGCAAAAGGTCGGCATTGGCGATGGCGAGGAATCCGACTTCGCCCGACGTGAAGCACGCAAGTTTGTTGCGGAGCTGGGTAAACTCAAAGGCAGCTACGTTAAAATTGGCCAGATGCTGGCGCTTTTCGGCGAGCATTTCCTACCCCCCGTGCTCACCGAAGCACTGCACGAACTGGAAGACAAAACCCAACCACTTGCGTGGTCCAGCATCGAGCCCTCGCTACATGAAGCGCTGGGTAAGCGCTTTGATGAGCTCGATATTGAACAAGAAGCGCTGGCAGCTGCATCAATGGCGCAGGTGCACCGCGCGACTATTCGCGCCAGCGGCGAGCAGATCTGCCTGAAAATTAAATACCCCGGGCTGGACGAAGTCATCGACAATGACTTTGACGCAGTAGTGCGAATGCTATTGCTCTCGCGCTGGCTGAAGGCGGGGCGTGACCTGGATAACTGGCTGGCAGCTATGCGCGAACAGTTACACCGCGAAGCCGACTACCAGCGCGAAGCGGCAATGACCGAGTTGATGCGCGCCAATGTTGAAGACTGGGACGCCTCGCACACGCAAGCGCCGGTTTTTCTTTCGGTACCCAAAACCCACAGCCGCTATAGCGGCGATCACGTGCTAGCGCTGGATTACATTGAAGGCGTTAACGTTACCGACTCATCGATTGGCGAGCTTAGCCAGCTGCAGCGCAATGCCTTCGGTAAGCTCATGCTGGAGTTGTTTTTTCTGGAAGTGTTTGGCTGGGATGCATTGCAAAGCGATCCGAATTTCGGCAACTATTTATTGCAGACTGAAAATGACACAGAAAGCGCGACCCTGGCGCTGCTGGATTTTGGTTCGGTCATTCAATTCCAGCGCGACGAGTTGGAAGCGTTACGCCAGGTTATTGCCAGCGGCCTGGAAGAGGATGAACCGAGCCTTGTTGATGGCCTGAAGAAACTCGGCTGGCTCAAAAGCGACGCCTCCGAACAAGCAGTGACCAGTTTCGCTGACTTTTGCCTGCAAATACTAGAGCCCCTGCGTAACCCTGCATCGCTACCCAGGCAATACCTGAATGCTCAAGGCGAGTACCACTGGGCCAACTCTCGGTTGATACAACGCGCGGGCAAGGCTGGCGCGAAGAAAGCGGCCAGTCGCCACTTCGCCACGCCGAGCAAGGATTTTGTTTTGATTGCGCGCAAGCTGGCCGGCGTGTTTACATTTATTGCGGTGCTGGACGCGGAGTTTAACGGCTACGACATTGCGCAAAAATATATTTCGCGCTGGAGAAACACCTAGCGCCGCTTATAAAGCAGATGGCCGCAGAAACGCCTGCGCCTATGTGCGCTGATAGTTTTTGCAGTTGACTTTTCATTATCTCGAAACAATCAAGATCCCGCCAATAATCAACTGCACTATAAAAATCCTTTCTTTATTGCCAATCGATACTAAACGATTCAGCCTGCACCGCGACGCTGGTGTATATTCAGAGCGGCACAGCGTAATTGAACAGTTTATTGAATAGATAGTCCAAGCCCTATATTCACTCGAAGAGCCTATTCGGGAAGGAGTTAGCATGAAGAGGCACTACTACATTTGCGACAACGTTGCCGACCTCGAAACAATAGAAAATCAATTGAAAAGCGCCGGCATTGAAACCCCGCAGTTACACGTTTACAGCCCTGATGCGAAAGCCGCTGAGGTGGGCGGCGCTGCCGTACACGAAGTTACCGACTTTACCAAACGCGATGTTATTCGCTCCGGTTTCATTGGCGTTGGCATTGGCGCGATTGGCGCGCTGCTGGTGCTGGGCAGCGCTTATGCAATGGGCTGGGTGCAAAGTGGCGCTGGCTGGACACCGTTCGTTTTTGCCGCGCTGGTTGTTTTGGGTTTTTCAACCTGGGCTGGCGGGTTCCGGGGCATTCAAGAGCCGAACCAGGAATTCCTAAAGTTTGAGCAGGCATTGAATCGCGGCAAGCACATCTTTTATATCGACGTTGATAGCGACCAGGAAGCCACCTTAAGCAGCGTAGTGTCGCGCTTTCCGCAGCTGGAGTTTGCCGGTGACGGCAGCGGCGCGCCCGCGTGGCTGATCCACAGCCAGACCCAGTTCCAGCGCTTTATCAAAGCGATGCCTTAGTTCGAGCGCGAAAACCACGGGCAACAAAGGGGACACTTTACTTTTCCGGTGCTTTGCACCTGAAAAGTAAAGTGTTCCCTTTTGTCCTTTCATCAATGAATCACATGATGAACAGCCTGTAGGTCAATCCAGTCGAGGATTAGGCTTCGCTTCGCAATACGCCACTGCTCCCCTTCCTTTATAAAATTATCCTGATAACGAATACGCCAGGTTAATACCTGCTGCGGCTGTTGGCCCGCTTCGGGCTGCAAAACATGGCTGGCCACGCAAAGGGTTTCACCGTGCGCCGAGCTGCCTTTTATTTCAACCAGCTGCTGCGTTGTCTCGTGCCGCGTGGAATAAAAAAAACTGGCCAGCAAATCAGGTATCGCAAGTATTTCATCAATGCCGTCATGGCGAAAACCAGGCCCTTTCAGCACTGCATCGTCGGTGAAAACGCTGCGCAGCATTGTCTTGTCGGCATTGTCCATTGCCCAACAATATTTTGCCGACAAGGCATAAAGATCCGGATCGAAACAGGCATATTCGCCAAGCACTACACGGTCAATCGGGCCAATCATCTCGTTTACTTCGCTGGCCATCTGTTCGATCATCGGGCCAACGTCGTTGCGCTGGTACCCCAAAACTTCAACATCGTGCGAGTCGGGCTCATAGGCCACGGTGTTGCCGCGACCCTGCATTATGGCTTCGTCGGGCAGCATAGGATGCGCGCGATCGATTGACGCCACCACAACCGCTTTGCCAACGGCATTGAAAAAATACTGGAAGAACCGGGCGAAGCTAAGGTTTTCATCACCCAAAAGGTAGGCTTTGCCTGCTTCACCGCGCGCCAGTGCACCCGATACAGCCTGCGCAAGCGAACGCACCGATATGAAATTGGTGCCACCGGCTGGCCCGAACGATTCTACATCAGCGTAAATGCCACGCGCGTACGATAAATACGCCATCCACATCGGGTCTTTCATACCCTTTGGCATACCCACTACGAATGGTGCGTCGAGGCTTATTGCAGAAAACTTGTTGTTCGAAAGTTCGCAAACGCGTTGTGCAGCGAGGTGTCGCGAACGTACATAAACATTACTTTCGATATAGCCTGGCAGCACGTGCGGATAAAAACTGCCAATATGGATAAATTTCGCAACGCCTGCATCGCGCGCGCGCCTGGCAAACGCCGGTAGCATCTCGCCATTGGCATGCAAAAAATGCGCATCGGGATCCTCTCCCTCGGGCACATGCCGCGGGTCGCTTCCCGCCGCAAAAACGATGGCCTGGTAGTGCGCCAGCGAATCTTGCGAAACGTCCTGGTTTAAATAGTTGCAGGCTAACCACGGTAGCGCAGATGCAACGTGCGAGGCTTGTGGAAGATTGCGCGAAGCTATGCTGACCTCGTGTCCCTCTGCTTTTAAATGCAGCGCAATATAACTGCCTAGCGGGCCAGTGCCACCAACAACGAGTATATTCATATGGCAAGCTCCCACGGGGACAGTTTACTTTTAGCGCTACGCGCCAAAAGTAAACTGTCCCCGTGGTTGTGGGTTTATTTGTTATGCAATATTTTTGTTGCTCAACAACATATTCAGCAAGCGCAGCGTGGCCTCAATAGCGGCGTAAACCTGGTTCGCGTTGGTGCTACGCGTGGTAAGCATTTTGCCACTTGAGAATTTCCAGGTAATGCTGGCTTCGGTGAGCGCACTGGATTTACCACCCCGCGGGATGTGTACTTTGTAGTCGTACAAAGCTGGCAGCTCAACAGTAAGCTGCGGCGCAATTTTATGCAGCGCCGACATAAACGCATCGTAGCCACCGTTGCCCTCACCATCGGCGGTGTAGGTCTTGCCCTCACACTCCAGCTCAATTGACGCGGTGGCCGCCTGCCCCCACTGGCTTTCGAGGTCGCAGCGTTTTAGCACGGCATACTCGAATTGCTGGTTTTCCAGAACGTCGGCAATAATAAAAGGCAGGTCATCGGCACTAATGCGCTGCTTGGAATCACCCAGGTTTACAATGCGTTCCAGCACGCGCTGCTGGTCGGCATCGGACAGCGATATACCCAGGTCTTCCAGGTTTTTCGCCAGCGATGCCTTGCCGCTCATCTTGCCCAATGCGTAGGAATGCCTTCTGGCAAATCGCGCGGGGTGCAACTTGCTTACGTAAAGATTGCCTTTCTGGTCGCCATCCGCATGAATACCTGCAGTTTGCGTGAAAACGTCGGTACCCAGAATGGGCGCGTTGGCCGCAACATACTTGCCCGAAAAGCTTTCGACCATTTGGCTCACGCTAACAATATGACTTTCATCCACGCCTACTTGCATGTCCATTTTGTCTTTTAACACCACCACTACTTCGGCCAGCGAGGCATTGCCAGCACGCTCCCCCAGGCAATTCACCGTGCAGTGCACAGCGCTTACGCCGGCGTTAACCGCCGCCATGACATTCGCTGTGCCCAGGCCATAATCGTTGTGCGGGTGAAAATCAAATTGATAGTCGGGAAAACGCTGCACCATGTCGCGCAGGCTGTCGTAAACTTCGGTCGGCGCCATTACACCCAGCGTGTCGGGCAACATGACATGGCCTATACCGCAATTGCGTAGCGAATCGGCAAGCTCATATACATAGTCGGGGCTGTTGGCGTAACCGTTCGACCAATCCTCGAAATATACGTTAACGGCCAGGCCAGCCGTCTGGGCATATTCAATGGTTTGCTTGATATCGGCCACGTGCTGCTGCAGGGTTTTTCCCAACTGCTCATGGCAGTGTTTTTCACTACCCTTGGTTAGCAGGTTGACCACCTTACCGCCCGCACCCTTAATCCAATCGACGCTCTTCTTGTGGTCGACAAAACCCAGCACTTCAACGCAACCGCCGTAGCCATTTTCATCGGCCCACTGGTTAATTTGCTTCACCGCTTCCTGTTCACCCTTCGAAACGCGTGCTGAAGCCACTTCAATTCTGTCGACCTTCAGGCGCGACAATAAAGCTTTGGCAAGGCTTACCTTTTCTTCCGGCGCAAAAGAAACACCCTGCGTTTGCTCACCATCGCGCAGCGTTGTGTCCATGATTTCAATTTTGCGACTCATCAAACTAAACTCG
Source organism: Pseudomonadales bacterium (assembly GCA_013043705.1). GTDB lineage: Bacteria > Pseudomonadota > Gammaproteobacteria > Pseudomonadales > UBA7434 > UBA7434. The sequence goes on along the minus strand of JABDNS010000013.1, from coordinate 13,900 downwards.
TACCACCGAAATTAATTGACCAGCGCGGCGCGTGCGCGCTCACGCGTGGCTTCCAAGGCCGCCGCCAATGCATTTTTATCCACGCCACCACCTTGGGCAAACTGCGGCTTGCCGCCGCCTTTACCACCCACATCGGCGGCCAGTGATTTTATCAAATCACCTGCCTTCACTTTGGCGGTAAGATCATCGGACACGCCGGCAACCAACGCAATTTTCTCACCGCCAGTGGCCGCCAATACCACCACCGAACTACCGAGTTTTTGTTTCAGCTGGTCTACCGTATCGCGCAGCGACCTGGCATCGGCATCGGGTAACTCTTGCACCAATAGTTGTGCGCCGGCAACAGCCTCCGCCCCCCCGGCAAGGTCTGCGCCCTGGCTGGCATTAAGTTTCTGGTTTAAACGCTGGCATTCCTTCTCGAGCGTTTTATAGCTTTGCTGCAGCTGGGCAATTTTATCTACCAGCTTATCGGGAGCGGTACGCAAGGCTTCGGCCGCTTCGCGCAGAGTTTGCTCTTTAGTTTGCAGGTTATCCAATGCGTTGGCGCCGGTAATTGCCTCTATACGCCGCACGCCAGAAGCAATGCCGGTTTCAGCCACAATACTGAACAGGCCGATATCCCCGGTACGCTCAACGTGGGTTCCACCGCACAGTTCAACAGAAAAGCGCTCGTCGCCCATGGCCAGCACGCGAACTTGATCGCCATACTTTTCGCCGAACAAAGCCATTGCGCCGGCTGCTTTGGCCGATGCCATATCGGTTAGCTGCACATTCACTTCGGAATTACCCTGCACCTGCTGGTTAACGATGCGTGTTACCTGTTCCAACTCCGCCGCGCTCAATGGCGCATTGTGTGAAAAATCAAAGCGCAGTCGCTGGTCGTCGACAAGGCTGCCTTTTTGCGCAACGTGATCGCCAAGCACAACACGCAGCGCGGCATGCAACAAATGCGTAGCCGAATGATTAAGCGCAATGGCGCGCCGCCTGGGTTCGTCCACTTCCGCGTGCACTGAATCGCCTTGCTTGATGCTGCCGCTTTGCATAACGCCAATGTGCAAAAAGGTTTCGCCCTGCTTTTGCGTATCGCGCACTTCAAAGATGCCACTCTCGCAACGAATAATGCCCGCGTCACCGACCTGGCCGCCGGATTCTGCGTAAAACGGCGTGCTGGCCAAAACCAATACGCCATCTTCCCCGCTACTCAGTGCGCTTGCAGCCTGGCCGTCTACAAAAATTGCTTCTACCTGCACGCTATCGCTAAGCTTGTCATAGCCTGAAAACGCAGTGTTGGTGGTTGCGCCGGACGCCGCCACATCGAGCTTGCCCAATGCCGCAGTTTTAAATTTGCCCGCCGACCTGGCCTGTTCTCGCTGCCGGTTCATGGCTTGCTGGTAACCCGCGTTATCAATTTGCAAGCCGCGCTCTCGCGCGATGTCGGCGGTGAGATCGAGCGGAAAACCATAGGTATCGTAAAGTTTGAAAGCTACGTCGCCTGGAATTTTCTTGCCACCAAGATTGGCGATGGCTTGTTCCAAAATGCGCATGCCCTGCTCCAGCGTTTGCGCAAACTGTTCCTCTTCGGTTTTTAAAGCGGCCTCTACCTGCGCCTGGCGCTCGGCTAGTTCCGGATAGGCCTGGCCCATCTCGGCAACCAATGGCGCAACCAATTTGTGGAAGAACAACTGGCTAGCGCCAAGCTTGTTGCCGTGGCGTATGGCGCGACGAATGATGCGCCGTAGTACATAGCCGCGCCCCTCGTTCGAAGGCAATACGCCGTCGACTACCAGAAACGCGCAAGAGCGAATATGGTCGGCAATCACGCGCAGCGATCCCTGCCCTTCATCTTTAATACCCAGTAGCTTTGCCGCAGCCGCGAGCAAATTGCGGAACAGGTCGATTTCGTAATTGCTGTGTACACCCTGCATAACCGCCGCGATGCGCTCAAGGCCCATGCCAGTATCCACCGAGGGTTTTGGCAACGGCTGCATTTGGCCGTCGGCGCTGCGGTTAAACTGCATGAAAACGATGTTCCATATTTCGATAAAGCGATCGCCATCTTCTTCGGGCGTGCCGGGCAGGCCGCCTTCAATATGCGCGCCGTGATCGTAGAAAATTTCGCTACAGGGCCCGCAAGGGCCGGTATCGCCCATCGCCCAGAAATTATCAGACGCGTAGCGACCGCCCTTGTTATCGCCAATGCGAATAATACGCTCGATGGGCAGGCCAACTTGCTTGTGCCATATATCGAAAGCTTCGTCGTCTTCCTCGTAGATGGTGACCCATAGTTTTTCTTCGGCAATGCCAAGCTCGCGGGTTAAAAAATTCCAGCCGAAAGGAATCGCTTCGGCCTTGAAGTAATCACCAAAACTGAAATTGCCGAGCATCTCGAAAAAAGTATGGTGCCTGGCGGTGTAACCGACGTTTTCCAGATCATTGTGCTTACCGCCCGCGCGCACGCAACGCTGCGAACTGGTGGCGCGCGCGTAGTCGCGCTGCTCGTCGCCAAGAAACACATCCTTGAATTGCACCATGCCGGCATTGGTAAACAACAGCGTCGGGTCATTGCCCGGCACAAGCGAACTACTGGCAACGCGCGTGTGGCCATGTTTTTCGAAATACTGCAGAAACGCTTCGCGCACTTCATTGCTGGACCGGACTTTGGCAGCAGGACCACTCACACCATACCCTCGCCCATTTTGAACCCGCCAATAATATGCAGGTGCAAATGAAATACGGTTTGGCCACCGCCTTTGCCGTTATTGATAATGACCCTGAAACCCTCGGCCACGCCTAACTGTGCAGCAAGCTTTTTTACCACTAATAGCAAGTGACCTAACAAAGCCTGGTCATCGCCAGTTGCTTCCGATAACTTCGGAATAGCACGCTTGGGAATTACCAGCACGTGCACGGGCGCCTGCGGGTTAACATCGTTAATAGCGATGCAGTGCTCGTCTTCATAAATTTTGTCGGCAGGAATCTCGCCCGAGATTATTTTGCCAAAAATAGTATCGGACATGACTAATCCAGCGCCTCGATTTCTTCGGGTTCCAATTTGCGCGCCTCTCCTTCTAACATGACCGGAATGCCGTCGCGAATCGGGTAGGCGAGGCCGCTGGCACGACACTGCAACTCCTGTTTTTCCTTGATGTAATGCAACGGCGCCTTGCTTACCGGGCAAACCAGAATATTGAGTAATTTTTTGTCGAGCATAGCAACAGCCTTTTCCTGCAATAATTTCTACAGCGCCAATATCGCCAATAGCGCCAATTCTTTTACGCCACTAATTATCGCCACCGCCCATTGCTGGCGCCGGGCGACTGCCGGGGTGTTGATGCGCATCGGCATGTGCGCGATCACGTTTTGCGTTGTGCGCGGCAGCGGCCGCTGCAGCCGCAATAAGCTCATCCATGGGTGTAACCAGGAGTTGCGGATCAAATCGCACGCTGCGCCCGCCGCCTGTCCAGTTCATCCGCCAGTCGAGATGTGCGCCGGTTACGCGCCCGGTTTCACCAATTTCGGCAACTACTTCGCCCTGCACCACTTGCTGGCCCACTTCAACCAGTAACTTGCTCAAGTGCAAAAACGTGGAAGACAGCCCATGCCCATGGTCGATAATCAAGGTTCCGCCAGAAAAGTAAAGATCCGGCTCGGCTAGCGTGACCAGGCCACTCGCAGGCGCGACCACCGGCGTGCCGGTTGGGCGGGCAACATCGACCCCGTAATGCGGGCGTCGCGGCTCGCCATTATAAACGCGCTGCGAACCGAACACACCGGTAATAGGGCCCGTAACCGGCCAGATAAAGCCATTAAAAAAGTCATTCTGCTTACGCTGCGCGCGCCGCGCCGCACCGACCTTGCGTGCCTCCCTGCGCGAGCGCGCAACCTGCTCCGGGTCCGGTGCCACGTATTTGCGCGCCACGCCTTCAATGCGCTGGATCTGGTACTCGCGTGGTGCAATCTCGTAGTGGAACACTTCACTAGGCTGCTCTGTGTTTGGACCGGCATCAGCTTGCGGCGTTTCAAGCCTGAGGCTTAGTGTGGCTGGCGCATCGCGATCCAGCGCGACAACGAAGCGCCCCTGCGCGTCGGTTTGCAACGCGCGCTCACCTAGATACACTCGCTGCCCCGGTTGCAGACGCCCCTGCAATAAGCCACCCTGCACCATCTCACCTTGCAGCGACAAGGCCTGCGCCGTAGCGGGCATCAACACCCCTGGCATCGATACCCACAACAAGGATGCCCAGAGGAATGCTGCGCGCATATTTGCTACAGTTGACACAATCATCACCTTAGGATTTACGAATTTAGTCACCTATTCCCCGATTCAAGATCAACATATTCAAAGGCTATAAACATAGCATGCCCCGTTACCGAGCACCCAGGCCCAAAGGCTCCAACTATATCACTCCGGAGGGAGAGCGCGCGCTGCGCGAGGAGCTTAGGCAACTTTGGAAGGAAGAAAGACCCCGTGTAACGGCCGCGGTTCACGAGGCGGCCAAAAATGGCGATCGCTCGGAAAATGGCGACTACATCTACGGCAAGAAACGGCTGCGAGAAATAGATAGCCGGGTGCGCTTCCTGGGCAAGCGACTCGACTCGCTGCAAGTTGTCGACAGCCTCCCCGACAAGCGCGATACGGTTTACTTCGGCGCGTGGGTTGAACTGGAAGACGCCGACGGCAATGTGCGCGAATATCGTATCGTCGGCCCCGACGAGTTCGACCTGGCGCTGGGCAAGCTCAGCATGGATTCACCGTTGGCACGCGCGCTACTGGGTAAAGCACTCGACACCGTGTTTGAATTCCAGTCTCCCGCCGGCACAGTGCAATACACCATCACTGCCATTCACTACGATCGTTAAGCGCACCGGCAAGCTCCCGCTCCACAACGCGCCCTGCTTGCATCAGCGCCAGCCTATTGTGCCTGTCAACTTCGCCTATCAATTTGGCCTGTTAACTGCACAGCGCAGCCGCTGCGGAACTGTCGAATTATTATGCAATTTACGCGCTAATTCACTGAAATCTATTACATTCTATTCATGCTGGACTGTGAGCCAGGTCTCAGCCGAGCTGCACTGTGAGCGCTTTCACAAACGCCCTATGTCTACACTTATAAGAGAAGCAACGAGTACGTTGCCCGCAATCCGCACGTAGATGCGGAGTCGGCAATGCGCCGGTAAAAAAATCACCCGGAACATAAGACCATAGCGATGAGCGCGCCAGACCATAAAAACCAGACCGTCACTAATCGGGTATATATCTCGATTACTGCCGCTGTGTTGCTCAGTATCGCGCTGATTCTCTCCGGCATCTGGAATGCCGAGCAAACCGGCCAGGTTGCTGAAAACAATATCAACGCCAGTGTCAAAATTCGGCAGCTAAGCGATGCTTTTAACTTGCACCAGCAATCCATGAGCGCCGCCATCGACTTCGCGGTAACCAGCGGTGACGCCAGCTGGCGCAACAACTATGAAAACCATTTACTTGACCTTAACCAGGTCATGCTCAGCGCTGCAGCAACGGTTGACGAAAACATCATTGCTGCAATGCGTGAAAAAGCCAAAGCAGTGGTTGAGACAGAGCGCGAATTATTTCGCCTGATTGGCGAGGACCAGCAGGTTGCCGCCTTCGAGCTGCTCGCTTCGGATAGCTACCAGGAACGGAAGATTGAACAGGAAGAGCAAGCGCTGACCTTGCGGGCAACACTGGAACTTCGCTCGCGTCAAATAATAGAAAATTTATCTAGCCGACTTCGACAGACAACTTTCGCGCTGATCATGCAAATCGTGCTAATTGTTATGATTTGGTTTTATATTGTTACGGTGGTTAAACGCTGGCAGCTGGCGCAAACCGAGCACCGCGATGAACTAAGCAAGTTGGCGCACTACGATCCGTTAACCGGTATCGGCAACCGTGCGTTGTTCCAGCTGCGCCTGGAATCAGCTTTTCAGCAGTCAAAACGCGACAATAAAGCTGTTGGCCTGTTGTTAACAGATATCGATCACTTTAAGGATGTTAACGACAACCTTGGGCATGATATTGGCGACAAGTTACTGGTTGCCGTTGCCGAAAAAATAAAAGCGGCATGTCGTGAGTCGGACACAGTGATTCGGCTTGGCGGCGATGAGTTTGCAATTATTATTACAAACCTGGACTCCAAGCGAGACAGTGGCCTGCTTGCGAACAAAATCCTGTCTATTTTTGAGCGTGACCTGAATATACATGGCCACAAAATTAGCACTGGCACCAGCATTGGCTTGGCCTTCTACCCGGATGATGCAGAGAATGGCGAAGAGCTGTTGCGCAAAGCCGATATGGCCTTGTACGAGGCCAAGCGTGCCGGCCGCCGCAACTTCAAGTTTTTCGATGCCGCCATCGAAGCCAGCGCGCGCAATAAAGTGGAAATGCAGAAAGGCCTGATCAGCGCGCTGGAAAACAAGGAATTCAAGCTCTTTTATCAACCGCTAATCAATATGAGCACGGGCGAAGTCATAGGCGCTGAGTCGTTGATTCGATGGTTTCATCCTGAAACCGGCATGGTTCCACCCGACGATTTTATAAGCGTTGCCGAAGAAAGCCGGCTCATCATACCAATTGGCGCGTGGGTGCTAGAAGAAGCCTGCAGACAACAAGTTGCCTGGGAAAAACGTGGCATGCCGCCGCTCAGCGTGGCGGTTAACTTGTCGGGCGTGCAGTTTGGCGAGAGCAACCTGGTCGATGTAGTTGAGAAAATCATGCGTAAGACAGGCATCAGCAAAAATTTGCTAACGTTGGAGATCACCGAAAGCACCTTGATGGAAGACGTTAATGCCGTGGTAGCCAGGCTACATGCGCTAAATGCGCTGGGGCTAAAGCTTGCGATTGATGACTTTGGCACCGGCTATTCTTCACTGGCCTACCTGAAGCGCTTCCCGATACATCACCTGAAAATCGATCGCGAGTTCGTAAACGAGCTGCCGCATAATAGCCACGATATAGCGATTGCGCGCTCAATTATAAAAATGGCGCACGAACTAGGAGTTTCCGTGGTTGCAGAGGGCATTGAAAACCAGGAACAGCTGGACTTTCTATCCGAATCTCAATGCAACTATGGGCAAGGTTACTATTTCGGCAAGCCGATGCCAGCCGACGAATTTGAACAATGGTATGACGCTGTTACGCAGCCGCAGCCGGAAGCGGGCAATATGTAATTGGCATCCGCCAAAACCCGGCTGAAAAAACCTCCCTGCTTGCTTGTCAATCCTTTACAAGTTGACATGTTGTAACGCCACCTGTTGCCTGTCGAAGTAATATAATTAAAAGTTTGTAGCACCCACATTCGCACAGGAACACAACATGCCGTTCGACGGCCCCGTCAATTTCAAGCATCACCAACCGGAAAAAATCGGGGTGCTGATTACCAACCTCGGCACACCCGAGGCGCCCACACCAAGCGCACTGCGAAAGTATTTACGACAATTTTTGTCTGACCGCCGCGTGGTCGAAATCCCCAAGCCCTTGTGGTGGATCATCCTGCACGGCTTTATTTTGCGTACGCGGCCGGCCAAATCAGCCAAACTGTACGAATCAATCTGGACTAACCAGGGCTCGCCACTGCGCGTTCACACTGAAAAACAGTTGAGCAAGTTAAGCGAACACATGCATAGCAAGCTGGGCAAGGCCGCCGCGCGAATCGAATACCGCTATGCTATGCGCTACGGCGAGCCGTCGATCGAGCAGGCGCTGGACGATCTTCGCGCTGCTGGCGCAAGCCAGGTTATGGTGCTGCCGCTGTACCCGCAATACGCTGCTTCAACCACCGCATCCACCTACGATGCGCTGAGTGCGGCGCTATGCAAACAACGATGGATTCCTGCACTGCAGTTTGTATCGGGCTATTGCGATGACCCTGCCTATATCGATGCCTGCGTATCACGCATCCAAAGGCATTGGGATAAGTCGGGCACGCCCGACAAATTAATGCTTTCGTACCATGGCCTCCCGGAGTTTCACCTGCAAAAAGGTGACCCCTATTTCTGCCAATGCCATAAGACTTCGCGCTTGATTGCCGAAAAGCTGGGTATTGAAAAAGACTATGTGCTCACCACGTTTCAATCGCGCTTTGGCCGTGCCGAATGGCTAAAGCCCTACACCGACGCAACGCTGAAAGCCCTGCCAGAAAAAGGCGTAAAAAAGCTAGACGTATTCTGCCCGGGCTTTGCCGCTGATTGCCTGGAGACGCTGGAGGAAATTGCTGTAGAGAACAAGGGCTACTTTATGGAAGCCGGTGGGCAGCAGTATAACTATATTCCTGCGCTGAATAGCAGCAAGGCGCATATTCAAGCGCTGGGCGGCATTGTGCACAAACACCTGCAATCCTGGTTGTCGCGATCTGCTCGCGACCCCGAAGTGTGTCGCCGCGAAGCCGAGCAAAAACGCGCCTCGTATGGCGAATAACCACGGGGACAGTTTACTTTTTATAAGCCCTGCGGGCTTATAAAAAGTAAACTGTCCCCCAATACGCGACTTGTAAAAGTAAGTGCTACCCAATTACAATGACTCCGCTGCGCGCTCGTAGCTCAACTGGATAGAGTATCGGGCTTCGAACCCGAGGGTTGCAGGTTCGAGTCCTGCCGGGCGTGCCATTCACTTCGTTCATGACAGCCCTTGCTTGGACTGCCGGCCCGCAAGCAAAGCTTACGGGCGTTCGGTTGCGCGCAAAGCGATGCTTTGCTCTCGCTTACCTCACCCTGCCGGGCGTGCCATTCACTTCATTCTCGAACCAAATACAACGCCCCCCGCTGAACCAACCCCAGCAAAAGTGCCGTATTGTCATCACCTGCGTCAAAATCTCCACCGCCTATTGTGGTTTCCCGACAGACCAATTCCACCAACTGCTGGTTAGCCATCGAAATATCTATTCGCTCGCCATCAACAAACATTGCTGCACCTGAACCTTCCCCAATGTAAGCGAAGCGGGATCCTTCATTCCTGGCCAAGCGCCCACCCGCTGCCAAGTGCTCGCCAAGCGCCGCTATCGAAATCTCATCACCAGACGCACCGGCATGCTCGTATTTTGATTCAGTAACGTAGCGCCCGAACCAATCAGCTATTGCCTGCTCGTCGGTTAAATAATGCGAAAAGATTTGCTGAATTTTAGCTAGCGCAATAGGCGTAATCTCACCCGCATTGTCCTGTAAAACCAAATCAGTGTCGCTATAGCGATCGGACTCGCTAAGTCGCTGTGCTAAATACTCACTAAATTCCCTGAGCATTTCTGCATGCGACGGCGCGCGAAAACCCACTGAACAGCTTATGCAATCTCCACCCTGCGCAACACCATTATGACTAACACCAGGCGGCAGATACAAAATATCGCCAGGGTTCAACACCCACGACTGCTCAGCTTCAAATGATGCCAGGATTTTAAGCGGCAGACCTTCAACAAGTTTGGAGGAGTCATTATGCTTACCGCCAATTTCCCATTTTCGCTGGCCACTCACTTGGGCCAGGAAAACATCGTAATTATCGTAATGCGGGCCCACACCACCGCCATCGGATGCGTAGCTCATCATCAAATCATCGATACGCCAGCGCGGGATAAAATTAAACTGTTCAAGGAAGGCGGCTGCTTCAGGCACCCAGTGATCAACGGCTTGTACCAGTAAAGTCCAATGTGATTCCGGTAGCCCTGAAAACGCAGCCTCCTCAAAAGGCCCATGCTGCAACTGCCATTGCTCGCCGCGCTGGATAATCAAGCGCGATTCAATATCTTCCTCACAGGCCAGACCCGCCAGTGAATCGGCATCCAGTGGCGCTTGCACATTTTTGAGCGCATCGCGAATCAATAGCGGTTTTTTCTGCCAATACTCGGCCAGGAACACGTCGACCGACATACCACCCAAAGCCTGTGGCTTCATTCCCGGGATGCTCATGTCAGCTGGTTACTATGCATGGCGAGTCATGCCGCGTTTGCGGCGCGATGCATTTCGATATGCGCAATGCCGTCTTCCATATATTCGCTTGATACGGGCTCAAAACCCGCGCGCTGGTAAAATTGCATTAGATGCGCCTGTGCACTAATGGTGATTGCGCTTTCCGGCCACAACTCGCCCGCCTGCGCCACACTCTTGTCTAACAATTGGCTACCTAAGCCCTGGCCGCGGGCGTCGCGATGCACTGCGAAACGGCCCATGCTGCTGTCACGGTAACTTAAGCCCGGCGGTAGTAATCGGGCGTAAGCGAGCAATGTACCGTTACGGCTGGCCAGGATATGCCTGGTGTTTGGATCGGAGTCTTTATTATCGAGCTCGGCGTAAGCACAGCATTGCTCCACGACAAAAATATCAATGCGATGCTTGATGAGCGCATAGAGCTCGTCGTTGCCAAGCTCATCGAATGATTTACAAGCCCATTGCAAAGTATTCAAAATGCATACCGGAAAAGTAAACTGTCCCCGTGGTTTACGCTGCTGCGCTATGCCTCTACGCCGCGCAGCAATGGCACGAAGCGCACCGGCAACAAATTTTCTTCAACGGTGCCATTGCCGGTTTTACGTAACAGGCACAATTGCTGGTGCCCGCCGTCTTCTCCAAGCGGCAGCACCATACGCCCGCCAATATCAAGCTGGTCGACCAGCATTTTGGGAATTTCACTGGCCGCGGCGGTAACCATAATGCCGTCGAACGGCCCGCGCTCGCGCCAGCCAACAAAACCGTCGCCGTGCCGGTACTCGATATTACGGTAGCCCAGCGAGCGCAGCCGCTGCTCGGATGGCTGCTGTAGCGAGCGTATACGCTCTACCGTACACACCCGCTTGGCCAGTTCGGCGAGCACTGCAGTTTGGTAACCACAGCCTGTGCCAATTTCCAGTACTGAGTTCATAGGCCGAGTGCTGGAAAACAATGCCTGGGTCATCACGCCGACAATGTAAGGCTGCGAGATGGTTTGCGCCTGGCCAATAGGTAACGCCGAGTCTTCGTAAGCGCGGTACTGCAGCGCATCTTCAACAAATAGGTGCCGCGGCACCGCGCGCAGGGCCTCAAGCACCAATGGATTGGTGACGCCTTTCGCTTGCAAGGCATCCACAAGCCGGTCACGCGCGCGTTGCAGTGCTGCCTGGTTCAATGTTTTCGTATCATTCATAAAAATACTGAAATTTCAGGATCGATTATTACCGGACGTTGTAGTCACAGCCGGGCGGCTGGCTTTATGCGTCGCTTCACGACTTGCATTTCGACTGGCAGCACGACTCACATCAGAGTAGTCAAACAATTCCCGCAGCAGCGCTGTGGCAAAACTGCCCGACGGTAGAAACAAAGTAAGCTGCACGTCGTCGCCCTGCCGTTGCATAGAAAAATCTTTAGGCACAACGCGTAGCGGCCGCAGCGCGTAGTCCATACCTGCCTTATCAAGCACGTCGACAATATCAGGATGCGCGGCTTGAATGCGCTGGTCGAGCTCGGGACAATGATCGGGCTGTTTATTGCGCGCGCCAAACAACGGGCCGCCAATGTGTAAATCACAGGAAGCCAAACGTGCCTCAATATCTTCAATCTGTGCTGCCGTTTCATTACCCAAAACACGGAACTGGCTATTGCTGCCCTCCAAGACCAGGGCATCGTAAGGTAAAAGCTTTCGCCAGCTGCAGTCCAACACCCGCTGGTGCAATAGCGCGTTGAATAAATAGCTGCGCAATGCCGACAGGAACAGGCCTCGCTGGTTTCGCGAAATACGCTTGCCCGAACTAAAGCTACTCAGCGCGCGCGGCAAGTTATTCGCATTCAAACCGAAGCGCTGCTCGCCAAAATAATTCGGAAAACCTTCGCCGCTCAACCGCGCAACCCGCTGCTGCAGCTGGGTCTCGCCAGCCTTCAACTGCGTGGCATCAAGTCCTGAAAAAACATCGCGCAGCACAATAACAAACTGGTTGCCCAGGTTGGCGCCTCGCGAGAGCTTTTTGCGCTGCGGCTGCACTTCCAGAACACGCCACTTGGCTTCGCCATTCACCTGCCATGCTTTCAGACGGTCCAGCTGCGCTTTGTCACTGCGCGCGGGTATGCTCATCCACTGCTCGCAACGCGCGTGCTTGTCTTTCAGGCCAGCGTAGCCGATATCGCGAAGCTGGGCGCCACTGCGCTCGGCTAATTGCCGCTGTAGCGTCAGCGTATCCAAACGGTGCTTTTCAATTTTCAGCAGCCAGTGCGCACAATCGCGATCGGCAAGTGGCTGTGCGCCAGGCGTGAAGCGCAGGCTTTCACACACGTAAAAATCTTCTGCGTTAACGCGTAACTTTCCGGGCAGGGTCGGCTCAACCAGGCTGCGCGCCCAGCTATTGTCGCGCGCCATTTGCCAGCGATTGCCCGCGGCTCCATTGTCGGCTTGTTCGATTGCGTGCGAGCTCAATGGCTTAACTTCCATTTGCATGGCTAACCAGCAATACCTGCGCGAAGCAGGCAATACCCTCGCCACGACCAGTAAAGCCAAGCGCTTCGCTGGTAGTGGCCTTTACCGATATCGCATCGATAGCTACATCGCAATCCGCAGCGATATTCTGTCGCATGGCCAGGCTATGCGGTGCAATTTTCGGGCGCTCTGCAACGATGGTCATATCTGCATTACCCAGGCTGTAGCCTGCGTCTTTGGCGCGTTGCACAACATCTTTGAGCAGGTCTCTGGAGTTTGCGTTTTTATATTTTGCGTCGGTATCAGGATAAAGCTGGCCAATATCGCCAAGCGCTAGCGCGCCGAGTATTGCATCGCATAACGCGTGTAATAGCACATCGCCATCCGAGTGCGCTAACAGCGCGCGCTGGTGTTTTATGCGCACGCCACCTAGCGTAATGTAAACGTCTTCAGCGCCAGCATGGGGCCCACCTTCATCAAAGGCGTGCACGTCAATACCCTGTCCTATGCGAAATGTCATGCTAGTCAACCGATGACGACGCTTGTATTTGCAGCAATGCGGTAGCTAGCTGCATATCTGCCCGGGTGGTGATCTTTATGTTCTGCGCATCACCGGGAATTAAGCGCACCACATGACCGGCCTGCTCCATCGCGCTCGCTTCATCTGTAACAGAATCTCCCGCCCCCGCGCCGGCTTTTTGCAGCGCTTCAACTAACAGGCCGTAGCGAAACATTTGCGGGGTTTGCGCCAGCCACACGCGGCCTCGCTCGAGCGTGCGCTCTACGCTAGTCAACGCTTGCTGGTTATCTGCCTTCGCAGCAGCTTGCCCGGCAAGCTTTACCGTATCGTGCGCAGGCATCGCCAGGATGCCGCCCACTTTGTCTTCGCGCAACTGCTTAAACATGTTTTGCACTATGGCCTTGCTGATCAATGGCCTGGCCGCATCGTGAACCAATACCCAATCGTTGTGCCCGGCACGATCGGCTATGTGCGAAAGCCCCGCCAGAACCGACGTGGCGCGGCTAGCACCGCCCAATGCGGTTTCTATCGGCAGGCCTTCTGGCGGGCTTAGTTCGGAAAAAACACTGTCATTTGCTGCCAGAACCACCACGGCACAGCTGATTAATTCGGTTGCTGCTAGCGCCTCCAAGGTTCGCAAGATAATGGGCTTGCCGACCAGTGACGCGTATTGCTTGGGGCCCTTACTGCCCTGCCTATTAATTCCGGCACCACTAGCAAAGCGCGATCCCGAACCCGCGGCGGGTACGACCGCCCATACCGACTGGCCTTGCGAGCTTTGCTCAGACGGCATTATTGTGGCGACGAAGACGGTGGCGCAGGCTCATCGACAAACATAAAAAATGTTTCGTCCTGTTTAACCAGCCCAAGGTCTTCGCGTGCGTGTGCTTCCATTTGCGCAGAGCCATGCTGCAACGCAGAAACTTCAACACTCAGCCTGTCGTTGCGCTCCTTCAGTGCACTGTTAGTCATCTGTTGTTTCGCCAGCCTTTCCTCTA
>JABDNS010000012.1 GCA_013043705.1 Pseudomonadales bacterium | reverse complement strand
TTGGAGTTCGATGTCGAGATTGACGGGGTTATTGTGGATGGTGTCGATATGATTACCTGGGATGAGCATGGCTTAATCAGCGAGTTCAAAGTTATGGTGCGTCCATTGAAAGCAATAAACACGCTACACCAGTTAATGATGAAGGAGTTACAGGCGCTTGAACAGAAAAGCTGAATGCGGCTGCGGGAGACTAAAGGTCGTGGTAGCCGGCGACCCGCAAATGTCCTATGCCTGCCATTGCGATTTTTGCCAAAAATCAACCGGGTCTATAGCTGCGTTCGGCGCCGTCTATCGTGAAGAAGACTTTATTTCATTTGAGGGCGAAGCCTCGGTATTCAGTGAATTTCGCAATTGGCCTGACGCAAAGAAGCACTTCTGCCCGGTTTGCGGAACTACGGTTCATTGGGTTAACCCTGAGGCATTTCCTGGTATGCGCATGGTATCTATCGGCTGCTTCGCAGACCCGGAGTTTCCAGGGCCGGCGGTACAGGTACAAACCAAATATCGCCATAGTTGGTGTGGCGACTTCACTGGTGCGGCAGTAAGCAAGGAGTTTTCGTGATCCCGTTCTGGCTATGGGCGTTTAACGGCCCATTTAATATTATGAATTCGACTATCTTAAAGTTACTTTTAGTTTGTTCTTTTTTAATAGCGTGCACCGATTCGGCGGAGCTCCAGGAAAACTCACGAGCACAGAAAGTTCTGTTGCAGTACAAGCAGGATCTAAAGAGCGCACTTAGTTTGGGTATGAATGAAGGCTTTGTAGAAGCGGTATCGGTTTGTAGGGTAAAGGCACCGAAAATTGCGAGCGAACTATCGCAGGGTGGCATTAGGGTTGGCCGTACCAGCCATCGGCTTCGAAATCCAGATAATGCTGCGCCAGATTGGGTTGAACCGATTTTGCGCGAATATATTGAAGACCTTACAACACGAGAGCCAAGGCATATCCAGCTCAAGGGTAATAGGCTGGGATATGTAGAGCCAATTATACTCCAACCTATCTGCACAGCCTGTCACGGTGAAGTTATTGCTGATGCAATAGCTGATCAAATAAAAACGCTATACCCTGACGATCGTGCAGTTGGCTTCAAGCCTGGTGATCTTCGAGGGGTAATCTGGATGGATTACCCGCCCGGGGATTTGTAACCGTTTATTTCTTGGTCTTATTTTTATTTTTTGCGCCACTGCTTTTTTTAGATTTGGATGAAGTTGATTTAGATTTTTTGTCGCTGTTTTTTGTTTTTGATTTGCCTTTTTTGCCCGACTTACCCGACTTTTCTTTGGTGGCTGATGTCTTCTTGGCTTTGCTGCTGGTTTTACTGTTGGTTTTGCTAGTGGCGCTAGATTTTTTCTTGGTGCTGGAAGTTGAGGCCTTCTTCTTACCGGGTTTTGACCGGCAAAATGCTTTCACCTTAGTGCCTTTTTTGGTCTTATAGCTTTCGACCCAAGAGCAGGAGCCTTTTGCCGAGCATGCTGATTTGCTCATGCCTTTGCATTGCGCCGCATGCAGTGCTGGGCTACCCAGCATAAAAATTGCAAAAAAGACGCTCAAAATTAATGGTGTGGTTTTGTTTCGCATAAGACTGTTCTCTAATAAATAATTCCAACCAAGACATACAGTTTGCCTGAACAATAGATTTATTGTTGTAAATAATTGATAAACATGGCGCAGTAATTGGCTTCTAAGGGGCGGTTTAGTATTAGCGCCGGAGACAACAACAGCCCACATATTAGAGAACTTAGAGTGGTTTCAGCTTTCGCCTGGTATTTCAGATGTGTTATTTTTAAGTAAGTCGCCGTTTATAGGCGGCATTGAAATGTGATTCTACAACTATGAAGAATATTTTGATTATCTACCCTGCAATCGCGATGTTTACGCTAACCATGTCCTGTATTTTTTACCTTGGCTTCCATCGCTACCGTGCGATACATAGTAAGCAGGTTAAAATTAGTTATTACCGAACCTATGATGAAGGCTCACAACCGCAAAGACTTCACCTGTTGGCGCGGCATGTACAGAACCATTTTGAGGTTCCGCCGTTGTTTTATATCGTGGTAATCCTTATTTTTGTAAGCAACTCGGTTACGGTGTCTGCAGTTATACTGTCGTGGTTATTTGTCGCCCTTAGAGCGGCGCACTCATACATACACCTGGGTAGTAATAACGTAAGCATTCGCTTTTTTACTTTCGGTGCCAGTTTGTTAGTGCTTTCTGCTTTATGGATAACATTGTTGTTATCAATAGTAGGCGTAAGCAGCGGATATCATCCCTAGTATTTTTCATAGCTGCGTAGTGCCTGGCGCCTTTTTCGAGTTTTTAGAAGTGGCCTGGTTGGTATCGGTCGTTTAAAAAACCGCTGAATATTCAGAGGTATTGATATTGCTATGAAAAAACTTTTGCCAGAAGAGGTTCGCGCACTGGGTGCTCATCATGCAGAGCGAGAGGCGGCAAAGGATTTAAGCGCGGTAATGGGTACTTTGAGCGCGAATCCCGTTTACGATTATCCCGTGCTCGGCAAAAAATTTTCGGGTCGAGATAAGGCTGAACGGTTTTATCAATATTTTTTCGCAAATTTTTCACCGAACGTAGTCGATGCCCAGCTGCTCCAGGAGTGGTGCAACGAAAGCAGTGTCGCGCAAGAGTACGATGTAACGCTTTCTTTCTCTGGAAAAAAAGAAACCTACAGGATTTTGGGTGTACTATTTGTAGACGGTGATAAGCTTGGCGGAGAAACAGTGCACGCCAGTGAACAAGCAATTCGAAGAATGTTGGGGCCAATTTTTGATGAGTTGGAGGACAGGTAGCCAGGGAGTGGCAATTAACCTTGTTTGTTGGTTGAGGGGATAGCATGCTAACGCCGAGTGAACTAAACAAGACGATTGCCGAGAAATTTCCCGGACATTTGGGTATTTCGATAACAGCTGTAGATGGCCAGCAAATGATAGCGGAATTTGACATTGCCGAGCACCATATGGCCACTAATGGTTATCTGCATGCAGGTTCAGTTGTGTCGCTGGCAGACACTGCATGTGGCCTTGGGTGCAGCGTGAACCTTCCCGCTGGAGCCGATGGGTTTACAACCGTCGAATTAAAGTCAAACCACCTAGGCACCGCTCGCGAGGGCAAGGTGGTTTGCGTGGCCAAGGCCCTCCATCTTGGAAAAAGCACACAAGTTTGGGACGCAGAAGTAAAACACCAACAATCGGGTAAAGTGATTGCGATGTTTCGTTGTACGCAAATGATCTTGTACAGCGATAAAAATAGCTGAGCTACTGCTGCCTTGCTGCCGAATTTGCGGTGGCCCAATTACAAATTTGCAGGATATAAATGAGCAACATCGGGTGATTAGCTGATGCATCCTCCATTGCTAACAACCAGTAGGCTTATTCTAAGGAAGTTTACTTCCAGTGATGCACAGGATGTGCAAGAGCTGGTTGGCGACCCTGCGGTTTCGAGCAATCTTTCAGATGTGCCTTATCCTTATGTCGACGGTATGGCAGAGCAATGGATTGCGAGTCATACGCCCGGATGGGAGTCCGAAACGCTGGCTTGTTTTGCAATTACCTACAAGCAGCGTCTGGTAGGCGCGATTTCCCTAATGGATATTAAAGAGAGGCAGGCCGAATTAGGCTACTGGATAGGCAAACCATACTGGGGCAATGGATATTGCACTGAGGCCGTGAAGAAAATTGTATTGTTCGCATTCCAGAGCTTGTGCATCAAACGTTTGTACGCACATCATCTTTCAAGCAATCCACAATCTGGAAAAGTTTTACTAAAATCAGGCTTCCAATATATGGCAGAGGGTTATGTGAAATGGCCAAAGAATGTTGAACTGGTAAAGGTCGTGCTTTACGAATGCATCTCAGGATAAAAGTGTTCGCTAAGGAGATGCCAGGGCTACGCATTCAGCCAAATTAGGTAATTAATAGATCTTCAATCGATGAATAAATCACAAGCGAAAAAGCTACTGGATCGGCTAGTGCAGAGAGTGGCGTCCGATACCAGCGATGTATTCGATGAATCGCTGGTAGAGCCCGCTACATTTTTTACTGATGATGAGCGCTGGCAGCAAGAAAGGGAAGCGTTCTTTCTGGACACGCCACAGCTAATTGGTTTTGCGGGTGAATTGCAAGACCCGGGCTCTTACCTAAGCACCGAGTCTATGGGCGTGCCCATTATCGCAACGCGAGACGAGCATGGCGAGCTGCATGCGTTTATCAATGCATGTGCGCATAGAGGCGCCACTGTTGCCGAAGGTTTTGGCACAACCAAGCGCCTGACTTGCCGTTTCCATGGCTGGAGCTACCAGCTAGACGGGCGCCTGGCCGGGCGACCACAGGACGTGCATTTCTGCCAGCCCAAAACTGAATGTGGATTAACGCCACTACCTATTTCAGATCGCGCTGGTCTTTTAATGGTTGGGTTGCGAGCGAGTATGCCGCAAGCAAAAGTTAATCACGCACTGGATGATGTTGCCGAGCAGTTGTGTGGCTTTGGATTTGATCGTGTGAAAAGCTTGCAATCGAGCCGCTTTGAGGTTGCCGCTAACTGGAAGCTAGTAGTTAATTTAAGCCATGAAAGTTATCATTTTGGTAGCCTTCATCGTGAATCACTGGCGCCATTGATGACATCGCACCAGGTAAGCGACGAGTTTGGATTACATACGCGCTGGGCATTTCCTTTTCGCGGCATAGAGAATATGCAGGATCAAATAGGCGACCAGCCGCCGCTGCGTATACCTGCCATAATGAACCACACAATATTTCCCGGCACCGTTATCGTGGTCAACCCAGGTGATGCGCAATTGATACGCGTAGAGCCTGGCAACAGCGTTGATACATCGGTGGTATATTTTGTTGGCGTTTGTGAGGCTGGTGCTGCCGCTGACCCGGACAAGTTGCAAGCGAGCCATGATGCCTATGCATTTGGCCATAAAGTTTTTGAAACAGAAGACTTGCCTGCCGCCGAACAGTGCCAAAAAGGTATTAACGCCGGCTTGCAGTCAGTAATAGTTGGCGCGAACGAACCAGTTGTACAGATGTGGCACCGGCGCTGGCATGAAGCGCTCGATGACTAGCAAATATTATTGGCGTTTTATGACAGATAAGCATAAAAAAATAGAAGGTACACAAATATTCTTCCTTCAATGGAACTCACAAACATGAGTACCCTGATCCATAAATTTGTAGAAGACTGCAGGCAGGGCAAAAATCCCAGAACTATCTGCAGGGTAAGATCCGGTTGGGCAGTGATGGGGGAGGCGCAGTTTTTACACGGCTATTCGCTAATACTTCCCGACCCTGTGGTTCCCGATTTGAATGCGCTCGCGGGAAACGCTCGCGCTACGCTTTTGCAAGACATGGCTACGTTGGGTGACGCATTGTTAGCGATAACCGATGCCGTGCGAATAAACTACGAAATTTTAGGCAACCTTGAGCCGGCATTGCATTTACATGTATTTCCTCGTTACGAGAGTGAGCCGCAGACGCTAAAAACCAAGCCTGTATGGTTTTACGACTGGGATAGTGCGCCGGAGTTTGATGCCAATAGAGATGCAGAAATAATGAATCGCATTGCCGATTATTTGAAGCGTGCTGGCGTTACAGTATAGTTTGCCGCACAAAGCCAATCTTAAAAGCGCGCGCAGTAATAATTTAGAGCAAGTTTTATGAGTAAACTTCCAGCATGCCCGCAATGCAGTTCAGTCTTTACTTACCAGGATAGAGGTCTTTACGTTTGTCCGGAGTGCGCAAACGAGTGGAGCGAGGCGAAGGATGCTGAACTTGCGAACAATGCGATTCTGGATGCAAATGGCAACGCCTTAGCGGATGGAGATTCGGTAACCCTGATAAAAGATTTGAAGCTTAAGGGTACTTCGTCAGTTTTGAAGGTTGGCACCAAAGTTAAAAACATACGGCTGGTTGACGGCGACCACAATATAGATTGCAAGGCCGAAGGCGTTGGCGCCATAAAATTAAAATCCTGTTTCGTAAAGAAGGCCTGAGTATCCGAGATAAATATCCAGCACAATCTGGCACACGCTGTGCTTTAATCGACCGCTCGCATTCCATTACAAGGTGAAAATATGTCTACGGCGATAATGGTTTTAGTCTTGGTTGCATTCCTTCCTTATCTTCTGGCCGGCTTGGGTGGCTACTCAAGAATCAAGCAATTGGGCAGTATGGACAACGAAAACCCCAGGTTGCAATCGGCTGAGCTTACTGGCGCAGGCGCTCGCATTGTTGCTGCCCAGGCCAATGCCTGGGAGGCGCTGGCACTATATTCGGCAACGCTATTGGTAGTTTTTTTGTCCGGTGTGCCGATGGAATCGGTGGCGCTACCGGCAATGATTTTCGGGGCGAGCCGGGTTCTGCACCTCGTGATGTATATTGCCAACCGGGCCACGCTGCGTAGCATTGTCTTTGTTGTAGGCTTTGGCAGCTGTATATATATGATTTCAAAGGGTTTTTAAGCGGACGGTGCTCGGCCAGCGGATGTTAAGGCCCTAATTTCGCCTATAAAATGGCCATTAAAACAGGCTTGACAACAGCGTATCTAGGCTATAATTTGCGCGTAGCTAGAAAGTAAGGCTCACGTTTAAAATCTCCATGTTCGTTGCTCCTCGTAGTTCTTCGTCCTGTAGTTTCTAAATCTCGATCTTTTTTCACGCTATCCATGTCTCATTTGAGGCTTTTTAATTTTCATATCTACAGGATATTAAGTTATGTCTAATACTGTTACTGGTACTGTTAAGTGGTTCAACGAGTCAAAAGGCTTTGGTTTTATCGAGCAAGAGTCTGGCCCGGATGTATTTGCCCACTTCAGCGCCATTCAGGGCGACGGCTTTAAGACCCTGGCCGAAGGCCAGCGTGTTGAGTTCACCGTGACTCAAGGTCAAAAAGGCCCCCAGGCAGAAAACATTGTTGCAGTGTAGTTATTGCGAAATAACGAATACTGAAAAACAACAATATATAGCTGCTGTTTAACAAAGCAGCAGTAAAGAGAAAGGCAGATCGAAAGGTCTGCCTTTTTTTGTGCGCGCAATAAATATATGCTGGTCGGTGCATTCGCGCCGCAAGGCCTGTGCGCGAGTTGCGAGTGCTCCACAACCATTAAACAGAAAAACAATGATGGATCCTGCCATGCCTAAAACCATAGAACCCTTTCAAATTTCCACTAGCGATGAGGCGCTTGCCGACCTGAAGCGCCGACTGCAGTACACGCGTTGGCCCGAACGTGAAACCGTGGACGATTGGACGCAAGGTATGCCACTGGGTTATACGCAGGAAATTTGCGAATACTGGGCAAATGAATATGACTGGCGCGCCACAGAGGCGCGGCTAAATGCGCTGCCACATTTCCGCACAGAGATTGATGGCCTTGGCATCCACTTCCTGCATGTGCGCTCAAAAGATCCATCGGCGCTGCCGCTAATTATGACGCACGGTTGGCCCGGTTCATTCATAGAGTTTTTAAAAGTTATCGGCCCGTTAACGGACCCGGCTGCGCACGGGCTTGGTGATGATGGCCCCGCTTTTCATATTGTTTGCCCATCGCTGCCAGGCTATGGCTACTCCGAGAAGCCATCAAAAACCGGCTGGAATGCTGATCGCATTGCCGATGCCTGGAGTACATTGATGCAGCGCTTGGGTTACCAGCGCTACTTCGCGCAGGGAGGTGACTGGGGTGCGATAGTCACGACTTCGATAGGTGCACGCGATAAAGAACATTGCCTTGGCATACACCTGAACATGCCGGTTGTGATGCCCGATCCGGACACCATGAATGATTTAACTGCCGATGAGCAGGATGCACTGGATGGTTACCAGTATTACCAGCAGTGGGACAGCTCCTACGCCACACTGCAAAGCACGAGGCCACAAACAGTTGCCTATGGATTAGCGGACTCACCCGCAGCTCAGCTGGCGTGGATTGTTGAAAAGTTTCATTCGTGGACTGATTGCGACGGACACCCGGAAAATGCACTCAGTCGTGATGAGCTGCTCGATAACGTTATGTTGTATTGGCTAACGGAAACGGCGGCTTCATCGGCGCGACTGTACTGGGAAAGTTTTGCCAAGATTAACAGCGACCCGGTGCAGGTTCCGGTTGGCTGCAGTATTTTTCCTAAAGAAATTTTTCGCAGCTCCAGGCGTTGGGCCGAAAAACAATTTCCGCAGCTTGCGTATTGGAACCGGCTCGATAAAGGCGGGCATTTCGCCGCGTTCGAGCAGCCCGACATGTTCGTACAGGAGCTTAGGGCCTGTTTTGCGGCGATGACCGCGAATCAATAATGGAATCACTTACCGAGTCGCGCATTCACTGCCCATATTGCGGTGAATCCATAACGGTGCTGATTGAGCCGGAAGATGTAGAGCAGGAATATATCGAAGACTGCCAGGTGTGCTGCCGGCCAATTACGTTCAAGTTGTCTGCGTCAAGTAGTGGCGAGCTGAAAGTAAGCGCGCGCAGTGAAAACGAGTTGGGGTAGTTTGGTCTATTGCCAAGTCTTTTGCCTGTATTTAAAGGTCTACGTATTACACGCATTTACCTATGAGTTTTAGTTTACATTTCAAAGAAGAAATACCTGCACCCAGGCAGCTGGTTTGGGATGTGATATGCGATACCGAAAGCTATGCGCTATGGAACCCTTTTATTGTGGCCTGCGAGTCCAGCTTCGAGCCGGGTACGCCGATAACCATGCGGGTAAAGATGCCGCCGTTGCCGGTGTTCACACAGAAGGAATCAATCTTTAGTAATGTTAGCGGAGAGTTGATGGAGTATGGCATCAATCAACCTTTCGGCTTGCTTTCCAGTGTTCGCCAGCACGTGCTTACCGAGTTGTCCGCAGATTCCTGTCGATATGAATCATTTTTCGAGCTTAGGGGCAAGCTGGCACCGATGGTGGGATTCGCACTGGGTAAAAAACTTGAACGCGGTTTTGCGGGTATGACGCAGGGCATTGCTCGCAGGTCTATTGAGCTCCATAACAGTAATAAATAGGAGTTAAAACGTGAATCCAGGCGATTTTTCCAGAAGTTATTACCGCAGCAGCGCATGTATAAAGAATGTTTGCCGAGCGTTGCGGCTGCTCCTGCTGTCATGTTTCGCACTAGCTTTGATTGCTTGCTCGGCTACACATGACGCGCTTTCTTCGCAAGCGCTAAAGCCGGCCGATACAATTTTTATTGGTAAGCATATTGTAAGCGTTGACGAAGACCTGCCTAACCCAGAAGCTGTTGCCGTGCGCGGAGAAAAAATCATTGCCGTTGGCAGCGCCAAAGCGATAATGAAACAGCGCGGTGTAAAAACCCGGGTAGTGCAGTTGGGCAGCAAAGCATTGGTGCCAGGGTTTATAGACGCGCATGGTCATTTAGGCCTGTATTCACGGTTTATCGATTTCGCGAATTTGTCATCGCCACCGGTTGGCCCGGTAAGTTCTATAAATGATATGCGCGCCGTTCTGGCCGCGCACATAAAGCAGCGAACCATTGAGCCGGGCAACTGGGTAATGGGCTACGGCTATGACGATTCATTGTTGCAGGAAAAGCGCCACCCCACCCGATATGACCTCGATAAAATTTCTACGGAACATCCGATTGTCCTCATGCATGTGTCTGGGCACTTGGTAGCAGTCAATTCAAAAGCACTGGCTTTGAGCGATGTGAGCGCGACTACCGAAAACCCACCCGGTGGCGTTATCAGGCGTTTTGCAGGCGGCACTGAACCCAATGGTGTAGTTGAAGAAGTCGCGATCTACCCGTTTGTGATCGAGCAGTTGGGGGAAGTTGCACCCGACAAACTTAACGCGTTAGTAAGCAAAGCATTAGATGTTTACGCAAGTTATGGCATCACAACAGTGCAGGATGGCGCTGCGTCACTTACCGACATAAACGTAATGCGTGCAAACGCCGCCAATAAAGAATATCCGCTTGATATAGTCGCCTACCCGGTAGGCACAATGCTTGGCGAGCAAGGGGTTGCCGACCTTGGCGTTAGCCAGCAATACCGCGGTGGTTTTCG
The DNA here is from genome assembly GCA_013043705.1 of Pseudomonadales bacterium. GTDB lineage: Bacteria > Pseudomonadota > Gammaproteobacteria > Pseudomonadales > UBA7434 > UBA7434. Next base: position 21,308 of record JABDNS010000012.1, on the reverse strand, counting down.
TGTCGGTGGCATTAAGTTGATGCTCGATGGCTCGCCACAAGGAAGAACAGCGTTTTTATCAAGGCCCTATAAGGAAGGCCCGCCAGGCGCGGCCGCCGATTATCGCGCGTATCCAAGCATGCCCGCTGAAACTTTCAATCCAATAGTTGAAAAGTTATTGGATACGGGGGTGCCTACGATAGTGCATGCCAACGGAGATGCCGCTATCGAGATGATGATTGATGGTGTGGCAGCGGCAATTAATGCGGAAAATATGCCGGATCATCGCAGCGTTATCATTCACGCCCAGTTGATGCGTGAAGACCAACTACACAGGGTAAAAGCGCTAGGCCTTATGCCATCCTACTATGCAGTGCATCCATTTTTCTGGGGCGATTGGCATCGCAAAAGCTTTGGCGATGAACGTGCTTCCTTTATCAGCCCGCTCGCGCGTACTACCGAGCTTGGCATACCGTTCACCATACATAACGATACGCCGGTAGTGCCGCCGGATATGATCCGTTTGATGTGGATTGCCGTAAATCGTGAGACCCGCAGCGGCTATGTGCTAGGGCCAGATCAGCGGGTGGGTGCCGAACATGCACTACACGCTATAACCCAGGCCGCAGCCTACCAGTACTTTGAAGAGCAGTACAAAGGCTCGATCACGCTTGGCAAACAGGCAGACCTGGTGATCTTAAGCAGCAATCCGGTTGCCGTGGCGCCCGATGAAATAAAATCGATACAAGTTGTAGAAACCTTTGCAAGAGGCAGGTCGGTATACCAGCGGCCTTAGTTGGCAGCGCAGTTCTTATTGGAGTTGAATAGCTTGAAAAAATTAGCGCTCATCTTTTGCAGCGCAATGCTCTCTGCCTGTTTAGGTATGCCTGCTTCTGTTACGCCGGTGCAAAATTTCGATTTGGAGCGCTATTTAGGCAAATGGTATGAGATTGCCCGGCTGGATCATTCTTTCGAGCGAGGCCTCGAACAAGTAAGCGCAAACTATTCTCTTCGGGAGGATGGTGGGGTTGATGTTATCAATCGTGGTTATTCTGCGACTAAGCAAGCGTGGAAAACGGCAAAAGGCAAGGCCTATTTTGTTGGTGATAGCGATGAAGGTTATTTGAAGGTTTCTTTTTTTGGACCGTTTTACGGCTCTTACGTTATTTTTGAGATCGATAAAGAAAACTATGATTACGCTTTTATATCGGGGCCCGACTCGGAATACCTTTGGTTTTTATCAAGGAGCCCAAAGCCCTCAACTGCCATAATGCAACGATTCAAGCAGACCGCCAAGGCACGTGGCTTTGATGTATCCGGGTTGATATTTGTTAATCATGAATCTACGCAAGCACCGCAGTAGCAGGAGCTATTAATGGCTGACACTAACGCATATGCAAGGTCACGCTTTTCCGCGTTTATCCATTCAGAAAGCGGTGGCGGTATATTGCTATTTTTGGCCGCCGTGCTGGCTATTGTTATTGCAAACTCCCCGCTCGATGTTTACTACGAGCTCTTTTTATCTGTACTGGTTGAAGTAAAAATTGGCGAAGTCGTTATTTCCAAGCCGCTGCTGTTATGGATTAACGATGGCCTGATGGCAATTTTCTTTTTTTTAGTTGGCCTGGAACTGAAAAGAGAGCTGTTAGTGGGAGAGCTATCAAATCGTGCCAACATTGTGCTTCCTGCTGTTGGCGCCGTTGGTGGAATGCTTGTGCCAGCCGGCATCTATCTGCTATTAAACGCCGATGATGCCGCCGCCTCTCCAGGCTGGGCTATCCCGGCAGCTACCGACATTGCCTTTGCGCTGGGCGTGCTTGCACTACTTGGTAACAGGGTGCCGCCATCATTGAAAGTCTTCCTGGTGTCTTTGGCTATATTTGATGATGTTGGCGCAATTATTATTATCGCGCTGTTCTACACGGCAAATATTTCTTTGATGCCATTAATCGTTGCTGGTTGTTGTGCATTTTTCTTATTTCTAATGAATCGCTCTGGCGTAATTAGTAAAAGCCCTTATCTACTGATGGGGCTGTTAATGTGGGGCGCAATGCTCAAGTCGGGTGTGCACGCGACGCTGGCTGGCGTATTGCTGGCATTTTTTATACCGCTGCGCGCTAAATACAGCGCAGGGCAATCTCCATTAAAAGAGCTGGAAAAAGACCTGCACAACGTGGTTGCGATGTACATTTTGCCTTTATTTGCGTTTGCCAACGCGGGTATCGACTTGCGGAGCATGAGCCTTGGCCATGTGTTTCACGATGTGCCGCTAGGCATTGCGTTAGGTTTATTTTTTGGCAAGCAAATTGGAATCTTTGGTTTATGTGCACTGTTCATTAAGTCGGGCCTTACGCAAATGCCACGAGGAGTTAACTGGATGGCGCTATATGGCGCCAGTGCGCTGTGTGGAATTGGATTCACAATGAGTTTGTTCATTGGTTCGTTGGCGTTTGAAGAAACTGGCGTTAACGTTATGTTTGACGAAAGGCTGGGTATTATTCTTGGCTCGTTGGCCTCGGGTATTTTGGGATATTGTTTATTGCGCAAGGCCTTACCTGAAGTGGCTGCGACAGGCAGTGCCGCAAAAGCGTGAGGTTTAGTTGGGGGGAGCTCGTATGGCTAGTATGACTAGTCTCGTCCATTACCAGTTTAAAGACGGCGTTGCGCACATTAGTATGGACGATGGCAAGGCGAATGTAATGTCGTTGGCGATGCAGGCTGAGCTCAACTCTGCGTTCGACCGCGCGCAGCAAGACAACGCGGTGGTGCTGTTAAGCGGGCGCGAGGGAAAATTCAGCGCAGGTTTTGACCTTGCGGTTCTTGCTACCGGCGGCACCGACGCAGCGAAAATGCTGCTTGGCGGGTTCACTACGGCGCAGCGCCTGCTGATGCATCCCAGACCCGTTGTGGTGGCGTGTACAGGGCACGCGATGGCAATGGGTTTGTTCCTGGCACTGTGTGGTGATTATTGTATTGGCGTAGACGGCAACTACAAAATGTCAGCGAACGAAGTGGCTATAGGCATTACCTTGCCTAGAACCGCAATCGAAATTTGTCGAAATCGTTTGGCACCGGCGCATTTAATCCGCGCCACGCTCACCTCGGAAGTTTATTCACCAGCGCAGGCCGTGGACGCGGGAATGCTCGATGAGCTTGTGGCGCAAGATGAATTACTGGAGCGCGCGCTTGCCAAGGCTATTGAGTTTACCGCGCTGAATAATGAAGCATATATTGCAAGCAAAAAATTGCTGCGTAGCCAATTGACGCAGACTATTGCGGAGACGATACAAGCCGACGAAAAAACTTTTAACGACATGTTTTGCGCAAACTGATACGGCTAAAGCCAGCGTATAGTTCGCCTCGAAAATCCGGAGAGAAATAATGATTGGCTACGTAACTGTTGGCAGTAATGATTTCGAAAGCGCAACGCGTTTTTATGACCAGCTGCTTGATTTGCTGGACGCAAAAAGATTGATGGAGCTCGACGGTTTTATTTTGTGGGGTAAAGATTTTGATTCCCCCGCGCTGGCCATTGCGCGACCGTTCGATAAGCAGCCAGCCACGGTGGGTAATGGCGTTATGGTGGCGCTGAATGTGGATTCCAAAGACATGGTGAAGAAAATTTATGCCAAAGCGCTAGTGCTTGGCGGCAGTGATGAGGGCGCGCCGGGCGATAGGGGCGACAACTTTTACGCGGCATACTTTCGCGATCTCGATGGTAACAAGCTAAATGCATTCTGCCTCGGTTAATACAGTTTCATATAGGTTGGATTTTTAAACCAAGTATTTGCAGCGAGCACCGCTAGTGTTGTGGATTTTATTGTGTATTGGCGCGTTGGCGGCATTGATATTGGCAGAATACCGCCAGGATTTCGCGTTTAAATTTGTCGCCAAGTTATTGGCGTCCACCGCGTTTGTTGCAGCGGCGTTGGCATGGGGCGCAGTCGACTATTCCTACGGACGCTGGATGCTCGCAGGTTTGCTGTTCTGCTGGCTTGGCGATGTACTGTTATTGCCCGAGGGTAGCGGTTCTATATTCCTGGCCGGGCTGCTAGCTTTTTTATTTGGGCATTTAAGTTATGCCGCAGCATTTCTGCAGCTTCCATTGAATTGGTTGTATGGCTCGGTTGCATTGATACTTGCGCTGATTTCGGGCGCAATAGTTTTTTGTTGGCTATGGTCTTCATTGCCAAAAGTTATGCGCGTTGCAGTGCCGGTTTATATGTTGGTTATTTTCGGTATGGTTGTGCTTGCCTGCGCAGCCAGCGGCGCTGGTGCGCCAGCGGTTTTAGCCATTGGCGCAGCCGGCTTTGCCACATCAGACCTTGCGGTAGCGCGCGAGCGCTTTATTGTATTGAACTTTGCCAATCGCGCCTGGGGTTTGCCAGCATATTATTTCTCCCAGTTACTGCTCGCTTACTCGATTTATCTTGTGCACAACCGCTACCTGCCTGATATCGGTTAAGATGTAGTGGTAATTTGCGACCGCTTTTTTAATACGCTCCATTACATCGTAGCAGAAACACATTTGTGCATTTGAGGAAACCAGCGATGAGCCAGACAGCGATGGCGAACAGTATAGATAACCTTGTATATGCTGGCTTTTGGGTGCGTGTTGGCGCTGCGCTGATTGATACAATATTGTTGCTGCTATTGATTGGCCCAGTGCTGACGCTAGTTTACGGCCAAGCTTACTGGACATCGGAGGCTGCCTACCATGGCGCAGTTGATGGCGTATTGAACTGGTTAGTACCTCCACTAGTAGTAATTGTGTTCTGGTACTACAAGTCGGCGACGCCAGGAAAAATGATTTTTGATTTAAAAATTATTGATGCCGAAACAGGCGGCAAGCCTGGTAAGGGTCAATTGATTGGCCGTTATCTTGCCTATTACGTGTCGGCTATTCCGCTGCTGCTTGGGATTATCTGGGTTGGAATTGATAAACGTAAACAGGGTTGGCACGATAAATTGGCTGGTACATTGGTTATCAAACAAGAAGACCCGCCGTTCGACTGAGCGAACGCTGACAAACCCCCTGCTTTTGGGAGCAAAAGATTAGTAGTTTTAATGAAGTCATCGCCTACTGGTTCGAAGAGTTGGAAGAGAACGATTGGTGGAAGAAAAGTGATTCGCTGGACAATCATATTCGCGAGCGATTTGGCCAGTTACATCAACGAGCCGTTGCTTGTGAGCTGTGCGCATGGCGCGTTGAGCCGCTGGGTCGTCTTGCAGAAATTATTGTGCTCGATCAATTTTCCAGGAATATGTTCCGCAACTCGGCGAAGTCTTTCGCGCAAGATCCCCAGGCGCTAAGCCTTGCACAAGAGGCCATTACCAATAAAGCTGATGCAGAGCTGGACCAGCTGCAGCGAAGCTTTCTTTACATGCCCTTTATGCACAGTGAATCTGGCAAAATACACGAGCAAGCAGTCGAGTTATTCCGCAATAACGGCATTCAATCCAATTACGATTTTGAGCTAAAGCATAAGGCCATAATCGATAGGTTCGGACGCTACCCACACCGAAATAAGCTGTTGAATCGAACATCTACAAGTGAAGAGCAACAATTTTTATTGCAGCCCGGGTCGAGTTTTTAGGCTAGTTATAAAGTCCGGTCATTCCGCTAACGGCCCGGACTATTGCGAGTTAAACTATTGCCCTCATTCCGATGTAGATGTGCAGGTTAAATTAATTTCAGGATTATCAGAGGCGACTAATGATTAATGCACTTGCCATACTCGAGCCCGGTGGAAAGCTGGAGCCCTTTCGCTATGACCCTGGCGAGCTCTCTACGCATGATGTGGAAATAGCAGTAAGCCATTGCGGTATTTGCCATAGTGATTTGAGCATGATCGACAACGAATGGGGGCGTAGCCAGTATCCGCTGGTGCCCGGCCATGAAGTGGTTGGTACGATTTCAGCGCTTGGCTCCAATGTTAAAAATTTATCGCTTGGCCAGAATGTGGGTTTGGGCTGGCAATCGAGCTACTGCAATCATTGTTCGCTTTGTATGAATGGTGATCACAATCTATGTCGAGAAGCACAGCCAACAATAGTGGGGCGGCACGGCGGCTTTGCCGACAAAGTGCGCGCTGACGCTACCAGCGTGGTGCCGATTCCGGATGGCATCGCACTGGACACCGCAGGGCCAATGTTTTGTGCTGGCAGCACGGTGTTCAATCCGCTGGTAGAGTACGAGATCAAGCCTACCGCGAAGGTGGGTGTAATCGGTATTGGCGGTTTAGGCCATCTTGCGTTGAAATTCCTGAATGCCTGGGGCTGCGAGGTTACGGCTTTTACTTCGAGCGAAAGTAAGGCGAGTGAAGCCAGCGCTTTGGGTGCTCACAATACAATTAATTCTCGTGACCCTGAACAGATCAAGCAAGCGAAAGATCGCTTCGATTTCATTCTAAGCACGGTGAACGTAAAGCTTGATTGGAATCTCTACCTTACTACGCTAAGCCCTCGTGGCCGTTTGCATTTTGTTGGTATTACACTCGAGCCATTGGATATCGCCGTTTTTTCGATGCTGGGTAGCTTGCGTTCTGTGTCAGCATCGCCAGTGAGCAGCCCTACAACCATGTCGCGGATGCTGGAGTTTGCACGTCGCCACAATATCCAGCCTAGCGTAGAAAAGTTTCGATTCGACGATGCCAACGATGCAGTTGACAGGCTTCGAAGCGGCGAGGCGCATTACCGGGTTGTTCTGGAAAGATAGGCTTTTTACTAACTTCGTATGAGCAGAATATGAGTCAAAAAGATAAACCGCGCGCGTTGGCAACTTTTCGTGACATGGCCAAAAGCACGCAGCAGGACTGGGATATTATTGCTGGTGAATTCTTAAATTTTGCTGCGGATCTTCCGGATCGAATTCTCAAGCACCTGTTGTTGCTGGAAGCCGATTTTGGCGGCTTTCCTGTAGATCGTTTAACGCATTCACTGCAAACCGCAACCTTGGCGTACCGTGATGGCCGTGACGAAGAATATGTAGTTTGTGCCTTGCTGCACGATATAGGTGACACACTGGGAACTTACAACCATCCCGATGTAGCAGCTGCAATACTAAAGCCGTTTGTCTCGGAAGAAAATCATTGGATGGTGCAGCACCACGGCATATTCCAGGGCTATAATTTTTTTCATTATATTGGCCAGGACAGAAATCTTCGCGATCAATACAAACAGAACAAGCTGTTCGACTATACCGTAGAATTTTGCCAGAAGTACGATTGCCCGGCATTCGATAAAAATGCTGAAACACTGCCACTGGAGTTTTTTGAGCCCATGCTTCGAAGGGTCATGGCATCACCCAGAAAATCGCTATACAAAATGGAAGAGTGAGGCAACGGTGGGACGATCAATTGCGAGCGCAAGGCATCGCGGCGCTAGTCATTATTTGAAAGCTGGAGGCTGGCGTTGAGTTTAATTCACGAGCGCATCAAGGATTATTTCCCTACGGTGCTAATTACGCTGCTCAGCATTGTACAGGCATTAGCATTGGAGCTGTTATGGGGGCATATCGACGAGTCTGAATATTTGTTCGTTTGGGGTTGGCCTGCTGTAGTTTACTGGATCCAGGTTTTGTCGACATTGATCGGTATCGTGTTGATCTGGTTAATCTACGCTATGAATGCAATGCGTTTTCGCTGGCTGCCCAGCATTATGGATTCGATTTTTCCGTTTATAGTGGGAATCATACAATTCATTCTTGTGGCAGATTTGGGGCCGGATGGAGAAGGCGCCTGGCTGTTCCTAATGGGGGTTGTGTTTATTTTAATGACGTGGAGCGCGCAGGAGACTATGCGTCGTGCCAGGCTAGACCCCGAGAATGCGGAATTTTTTGAAAATCTTAAACCTGCAACCTTGCGAGACTTTGCGCCCCAAATTGTTTTTTCAAGCCTGATGGCGGCGTTGGGTATCTATGTAGCCTTCGGCTCAGCTGACGGAGTGGTAAGCACAATCGGTATATTGTTAACATTTGCAGTGGTGGTTTGGCAGTTTGTTAACATGTGCCGTTTCTGGATGGACACCATTGAGCCGGAGAGCACGCAATGACCTTAATTATCGTTGGCGTCATACTTTGGTCTGTGCTGCATCTGTTTCCCGCACTGGCGCACGCGAAACGCATTACGGTTATCGAAAAAATTGGTATAGGGAAATACAAGCTCTTATTTACCTTGCTGATTTTCGCGTCTATTGCATGCATGGTGTTTGGTTGGCGCAATACTGCGCCAGAGCTGCTCTATGTTGCGAGTTGGCTACCATTGCACCTGGCGTATGTGCTTATTTATTCTGGCGTATTTTTGATGGTGGCTTCCGGTTTTAATACCCGCGTGAAGCAGCTTATACGGCACCCACAGCTTACCGGTTTTGCCATTTGGGCCGCAATGCATGCGCTGTTGAACGGTGATACTCGCGCGCTAGTGTTATTCGGCGGGCTAGCACTATGGGCGATTATTGAGATATTTGCGCTCAACGTTCGCGATGGTGAATGGCACAAACCTCAACCGCCGAGCCGTCTTCGAGAATTGAAGCCGCTTTTGACAAGCGTAGCTTTGTTCGCGCTACTGTTTTTTATACATCCCTACCTAAGCGGGAAGGCGTTGGTCTTTTAGTAATAGCGTTTTTCTGCTCACAATATCCTGGCCCAAGTGAATGACTAATGAAAAACCATTTTGCCATTTATTGCGCGTACGTTATGGCGAGTGTGATGCGCAACAAGTTGTATTCAATAGTCGATACCTAGACTACGTGGATGTTGCGGTAACGGAATTCACCCGTGCGCTTTGGGGCGATTACAATGAGCTACTGAAATCCGGTTACGACAACCAGGTAGTTAGCGCGAAAGTAGACTGGAAGGCTTCTGCCCGGTTCGATGATGTGTTGGCAATCTACGTTGAGCTGCAGCGGCTTGGCAACACATCATATACTTTGGGCGTTGATATTCGCAGGCGTGCAGACCAACTTGCGTTGGCCGAGGTAAGTATGACCTATGTATCACTTGACGCTCGCATGATGACAAAGATACCGGTACCCGATGAAATGCGCGCTGCCTTACAAAAAGGCGCGCCGGGTTTGGTTGTTGACCAGGCGGGTGTTAACCAGATGGGCGTTAAGTAAGCTATCAAGTCGCTTGCGATAACGCGTGGTCGATACCTTTCAGTATGCTGCCAAACAATCGCGCTGAATTCTTTTCAAGCTGTTTGTCCATTAGCTTTCCGATCAGCGCAATGTGAACCCTGCCCGAAGATTCCCAAACGACCTTTGTTTTTTCTCCCTGCTCAAAAAGTCGAATTTCACCTTTCAGGTGCTCGATCTTGAAAGGTTTGGAGCGCTCAATGCGGTAGTGCATGGTGGATGGGCGCTGGAATTTTGTAATGCGTTCGAATAGCTCAATGGAACTGCCACCCATTTGCCTGAGAGCGCCTTCGCCATTTTTTTCAAGTTTGCCCGTCTCGACTACTTGGGCCAGCGTAATGCCGTTGTAGTTGCTGTAGCTTTCATGATCGCTTATTGCATCGAACACTTTATCGATAGGCGCGCTAATTATTCTTTCAATCTTTATATCGAACATCTACTATTTCCCGCTAATGATTTCTCTCAGGTCAGAACCTGCTGCGGATGCCTGCCATCGACATAGCCCATAAATGTGCCATGAATGGAGTAGCCGATTAACTGTCGCGCACGTTCGGGCAGGGTTTTCGCAACAGCAGGCGGCACCGCAGCCATCATATTTTCCAGCTGCCTCGCCCAGCCCGGGCAATACTGCGGTGTAACGACCATGCGCGATTTGTCCGAGCGATTAGCGCCGCCGCGATGTAACAGCGTGCCTTTGGTAAGCATAAGCGAGCCTGCCGGCATTACGGCTTTTATTGCATCGCTTCTTGCGTGTTCGTCCTGGTTGCTATCTTCAGAGCCGGTTTTGTATACGCCAGCCATTTCCGCGGCCAGCGATTCTTGAGAGAGTAAATGGCTGCCAGGCACAATTTCCGTGGCTCCATTCTCTTCGCTTGTGTCGTCTAAAGCCCAGAACGCGCTAACCCCATACGATGGCCTTGGGGTGGGGATATCGATATTGCCATCGTCGAAATGCCAGGGCTGCACGGTCTCGCCAGGTAACAGGTTGATGGCCAGCATTGCGGAGAGCAAACAGCTGGTGCCCAGGTCGGCTTCGGCAAAGGCCAGCGCCAGCGGGTGTGCGGCCATATCGGCAAATACAGGATCCTTGGCCAGCATTGCGTAAACGCGGTTGGTACGGTACCCCTCGAAGTTGTTGCGACCCCGCAGGTTTTGCTCAAGCCAGGGAGCCAGCGCATCGCGATACCGCTGAAGCTCCGCAGCTGACAAAACCGATTCAAAAATAATATAGCCTTCGCGATCGAACTGTTCGCGCCACTCATCAAAGCTGCGCCCGTCAAGCCAGCGCTGGATAAGCGAATGGCTGACGCCGGCTATAGGTACGGTACTTTCAATCATGGCGCCCTACCGGCGGAGCTCCTCTACCCAGGCGTTGTAGCTAGCCAGCATCTGCCCGGTTCCATGCAGCGACTGGCAATGCGCGGCAATTTGTTTGCTACCACCGAGTTTTTTAATGCCGTGGCTGCCGAATTCATCGTTGAGCTGGCGAATAATATAGGCAACTTGTTGCTGCATGCGGCCCGAAGTCAAGCTGTTTTGTGCACGCAGGTGATCTCGATGAGCCTTGAGCGCTTCTTCCAAAGCATCGATACCTTCGCGATCGCGGGCGCTAAGCTTACACACAGGCCTTTGCCAGGCCGTGTGTTGCTCGCTTCTATGCAGTACCTGGGTGAGTTCGTTGGCAGCCTTGGTGGCAATGCTGCCTAGGTCGGATTTGTTCACCACCATAATGTCGGGCACTTCCATAATCCCAGACTTTAAGAACTGGATGCTGTCGCCCGATGCGGGTTGTACCACATAGACCGTTGTATCGACGATATTGGCCACATCAATTTCCGACTGGCCAACGCCAACCGTTTCAACCAGTACCAGGTCGTAGCCAGCGAGCAGTGCGCGACTCATCGGCCATACTTCGGGCGCCAGCCCGCCGAGCTGTTGGCGGCTGGCCAGCGAACGAATAAAAAGATTTTTGTGCTGGCCCGCCGCACTCATGCGCAGGCGGTCGCCGAGCAATGCACCGCCAGTTTTAGGGCTTGAGGGATCAACCGCCAACACCGCTACTTGCAGGCCTCGATGGCACCAGCGCTCCAGAAGTGCAGAGAGCAAAGAGGATTTTCCCGCACCCGGTGGCCCGGTGATGCCAATTAAATGGCCGCCTTGGTTAAGTCGCTCGCCGTCGATAGCCGTTAATAGCTGCAGCGCCTGTTCATGTGCGCCAGGGCGTTTGTCGTCGATTAGGTTAAGCGCATTGGCCACGCAGCTTCGATCTGCGCGCGCGAGCCCCTCGGCGAGTGTTTTAACATCAACGCTGGTGGCCTGGTTCATATTAAATAAGCAGCCATTCGCGCCTGCACATCAATGCAAAACACAGCACTATCACAGTGCGCCAAAAACCTTTAACTTGTTGTGTGAGCGGGTGAGGTCGACCATCTCCGCCATTATCGCGTTGAGGTCGGAATCCTTGGGCGTATAAATTGCTGCAATGCCGCTGCGCTTTAATGCTTCGTGCTCATTATCGGGGATGATGCCGCCCATGGTAACGGGCAGTTCGCCAAGGCCCACTTCGCGCAGGCCATCGAGAACCATTTCGGCCATGGCGCCGTGGCTGCCAGACAGCACCGACAGCCCTACCATGTGCACGCCTTCTTCCTGCGCGGCGGCTACAATCTGTTGCGGGGTTAGCCGAATGCCTTCGTAAACCACCTCCATGCCAAGCTCGCGCGCTTTTACCGCAATTTGTTCAGCGCCGTTACTGTGCCCGTCCAATCCCGGTTTGGCGACCAGTAATTTAATTGGCCTGCCCAGCTCTTCGCCGGTTTTTGCTACGCGTTCGCGCAGCGCACTCTCCAGGTTTTCGTCACCACCGTGCTGGCCGCTTATATCGATACCGGTTGGCGCCCGATACTCGCCGAAAACTTCGCGCAATGCGCCTGCCCACTCGCCGGTGGTAACCCCGGCATGTGCGCAGGCAATAGAGGCGGGCATGATATTGTCGCTACCCTGGGCAACCTGCTTTAGCCTCGCCAGCGCTTCGCCTACTTTTTTATTGTCGCGGCTGGCTCGAAAGGCAACGATGGCGTCGATGTGTTGTTGCTCCACGGCATCATCGACTTTCATAATACCGCCGTCGCCGCTTGTAGTGAGCGGTGATTCGGCAGTTTCAGTATATTTATTCACGCCGACAATGGTTAACTCATTGCGCTCGATAGCGCGCAAACGTTCGGCGTGGCTTTTTACCAGTGCCTGCTTCATATAGCCGCTTTCGATGCCGGCCAGCACGCCACCTTGCTCGGCAACGCGTGCGATTTCTTCATTGGCACCATCAACCAGCTCTTGTACTTTATCGACGATAACGGGCGAACCATCCAGGATGTCATCGTATTCGAGCAGATCGGTTTCAAAAGCCATCACTTGCTGGATACGCAAAGACCATTGCTGGTCCCACGGGCGCGGCAAGCCCAGCGCTTCATTCCACGCGGGTAACTGAACCGCGCGTGCACGCGCGTCTTTGCTAAGTACAACAGCGAGCATTTCAAGTACGATGCGCTGCACATTATTTTCTGGCTGTTGCTCGGTTAGCCCTAGCGAATTTACCTGTACTCCGTAGCGGAAGCGACGTTTTTTGGCGTCTTCCACGCCGTAGCGCTCGCGCGTTATGTTGTCCCACATTTGGGTAAACGCACGCATCTTGCAGCACTCTTCAACAAAGCGGATGCCTGCGTTAACAAAAAAACTTAAACGACCAACAACATTGGGAAAATCCTGTTCAGGGATCTGGCCACTTTTTCGGACTGCGTCCAGCACCATCATCGCGGTACTTAGCGCATAGGCAAGTTCCTGCACCGGCGTGGCACCAGCTTCCTGCAAGTGATAACTACAGATATTCGTGGGGTTCCACTTCGGCACATTGGGCACTGAGTAAGTAATGGTGTCGACGATCAAGCGCAAGCTTGGGCCGGGCGGAAAGATATGCGTGCCGCGACTGAGGTATTCCTTAACAATATCGTTTTGTGTGGTGCCTGAAAGCTTTGCAGGGTCGACGCCGCGGCGTTCGGCCAACGCGATATAAAGTGCGAGCATCCAGGCTGCTACCGCGTTGATTGTCATGGATGTGTTCATCTGGTCTAACGGCAGCTGGTCGAACAGCACGTCCATGTCGTCGAGATGGGAAATAGGCACGCCCACTTTGCCGACCTCACCGCGAGCGAGCGGGTGATCCGGGTCGTAGCCGGTTTGCGTGGGTAAATCGAATGCCACCGATAAACCCGTTTGCCCCTTGGCGAGGTTGGCGCGGTAAAGCTCGTTTGAAGCGCGCGCCGAACTATGCCCGGAATAGGTGCGCAGTAGCCAAGGACGGTCTTTGGGTTTGCTCACGGTTTTGGTCTCACAGTTTTTCTTCAGTTAACAGGCCGGTGTTTGATAAGCAGCTGACGTTCAATTTCAAAAATCTTGTCGGAGATTTTTTCCTTGCCCAGCTTGCGTTTACTGCCTTCTTTAATAAATAGCTCTTCACCGTAGCGCTGCAGCGCATCGTTGGCGGTGATATTTTTCACACCAATGAATTGTACCGTAACTACGCTGGCGGGCAGGCCGGCTGGTCCGCCAGTTGTATCCAGCACGCGGCTGAGCGCGGCGACGGTATCGTTTCGAAACGCGGGCTGGGTGTGATAACCCTCGGTGAAGCCCATTTCCCACAAGCAGTTTTCGCTCAGGTCGCGACTGGCAATACCGTCTAGCCAAGCGAATACCAGGCCGCCATAAACAATAGGCTCGCCGCTCATGGCGCCTTTCTGCGAAGTTGAATAAATCCGGTCGTAGTGCAGCGGGTGGGTGTTGCCCACGCCGTAGGTCCAGTTCACGTGTTCGTCGGTAATGGTGCGACCATTAGCGTGAACGATGATGTCACCCACCGCGAAATCTTCGAAGTAGGTTGTAGCGCCGGTGAGCGTTGTTGGATAGCTTGTGGTTGGTGCGGGCAATTCAATGCTTGGGTCCTGTTGCCACGGAAACGCGGCATTGGTGTTTTGGGCGGGAATCGTAACCGGGCGCTCGCCGCGATACGCTACCATGATCTTTCGCTTGTATTGCAGCACGACTTCATCGCGCTGGTTTAATCCGAGCGTAAGGATAGTTGCGATGCCAGGCTTTTCTGCGCCGCGCTCCGCGCGGTCGACCACTTTTGTCAGGCTGCGAATGGTGTCGCCGGGATAAACCGGTCGCAGGAATTGTGCGTTGTAGTAGCCGAGGTTGGCAATCGCTTTTTCAGAATCATTTTGTACGCCAAGGCTAAGCACCAGGTTAAAAACCATCTGCGGGCAAAGTGGTGTAGTCGAGAATCCATGCGCTTTGGCAAACTCTTCGTTCAGGTACAAAGGGTTGCCCTGCATAAACGTTGTTGCAAAGGCTTTGGCCATGCCGCGGTCGACAGTAATTCCCCGTGGGTGCTGGAATACCTGTCCGGGCACAAACTCTTCGAGATAGCGGCCATAGTGCGGGAAGCGTGCGCGCTCAAGCTTCACCGCGGTTTCGGGGGCTAATTCCTCTTGTGTATTGGGCTTAAAAGTTACCGGCATGCCTCTGTCCTGCTTTGTGTTCGTATAAGTAACCGCGGATAAATAATTACGGCGAGCATGCGAGCCGAGCTTGCTGCGACCGCCGGCAATAATTTTCTAAGTATATTTTCTAGCGAGCAGCGTTGGCGTTTACGAGCCGGCGTTTTCTATTAAATTGCGCGCAATAACTTTCAGCGCAAGGGTCTCTTCGGCGCCTTCGAATATCGACAGCACGCGCGCATCAACAAAGTAGCGACTCACCGCAGTTTCTTCGGCGTAGCCCATGCCGCCGTGAATTTGCAGCGCCTCGCGTGTTACCCACTCGGCGATGTTGCAGGTTAAAAACTTAACCAGGCTGGCTTCCATCTGGCCCTCGCCCTTATCGAGCAAGCGTCCTACAGCGTAGGTGAATTGCCGGCTCACCTGCAGCAACATGCCCATACGCGCGAGTTTTACCCGGGTGAGTTGGTAGTCGCCGATGGCGCTGCCAAATACTTTGCGATCGTTGGCATAGGTAAGTGCTTTTTCAAATGCTGATTGCATGAGCCCAACCGCACGCGCGGCGGTTTGTATGCGCCCGCCGCTAAAACCTTTCATCACGTGATAAAAGCCTTTGCCAATGCCTGCTTCACCACCCACCACATTGGCGTCGGGTACAAAATAGTTTTCAAAATACACTTCGAAACTGTGCATGCCCCGATAGCCAATAGTGGGAATGGCTTTGGCGCGCATATAGCCGCCGCCGTCCTGGCGGTGTTCAAATTCATGTCCGGGGTAGGAGGGCTTCTCGACCAAAAGTACAGTAAGCCCACGATGCTTTGCCGCAGGGTCCGGGTCGGTGCGTGCCAGCACCAGCATAACATTGGCCTTGCCGCAAAACGTACACCAGGTTTTGGCGCCGGTTAGTGACCAGCCGCCATCAACTTTGGTGGCGGGCAATTTAATGCCGGCAACATCCGAGCCGTAGTCGGGTTCGGTAACTGCAATGGCGTTAAAAATTTCGCCCGTGGCCAGCTTTGGTAGCCACTGCTGCTTTTGTTGGTCGGTGCCGCCTGCGAGTAAAGTTTTTGCAAGAATTTCGGGGCGCGTAATTAGTGAGCCGGCTGCGCCCAATGAGCCGCGTGATAACGACTCGGTAACCACGATCATGCCCATGTTGTCTTCGCGGTCGTCCGGTTGCAGGCCGCCATACTGTTCGGGTACGGACAAACCGAACACGCCCATTTCTTTTAACGGGTCAAGGATGTCATCGGGAATATCAGCATCGTTGCGATGTATGTGTTCGGCCAGCGGATCCACCACGTCGATGGCGAAGCGTCCAAAAGTCTCGGCCATAAACTGGTGTTCCTGGTCGAGCACGCTGGCACCAAGGTGGCCATCGCTGGCGCGAATGCTGTCGCCTAACGCAACAATGTTTTCAACCGAGCTCTGTTCGGCAACCCACTGTAAAATCGCCGTGTCACCAAGGCTGGTTTCTAGCACATCGCCTGGCAGCTGGAAGTCGCGTAGCCGAGGCGCCAGGCGGGCGCGCAAGTTGTTAAACATTTCTGCGGTATAGGCGCAGGCAATGCTTGCTTCCAGTTCGCCGCTACCCGATGTATTCGCCTGGGCGGCATACTCTAGCGTGTGTTCAGCCGCTGCCAGCTCTGCAGCGGAGCGCGCCAGGTCGAAGCTAACCCACTGCTGCTGCTCCAGTTTGGCAGGGCTCACGCTTTTGCCGTCCAGGCAGCTAAGCCGTATATTGGTGAGGCTTTGGTTGACCACAGCACGCGCAGCAGCAATGGCTTGTTTGGCGGTTGCAGTGTTGGCTGCTGGCGAGTTGGCAGAAGGGCTGGCGGTCATCGGTATTCCTCGGGTACGGCTGGCAGCTGTTGTTTCGCCTGAAAGGGTCGCTCGCGGCATTGCCTGGCTGCGAATACATCGCGGCGACATGGCGGCCGCAGTGATCGGGTAGATTCCGCGCAGCCTTCCATTGGGGGCGGCCTTGCGGACTCTGCATTTTACTAGAATCTGCGCCGTTTAGCAGCGCCGGCACAGCGATCAGCGCGCGGAATTCACCGCTGGTGGTATCATATCGCCCCGCAAAAATCGGTGTTACTGAATTTATACGCGCCGGCCGCAGGCCAGGATTAATCCATGAGCAAACTCTCGCACCCCTACCGATCGGTTCTCTACATGCCTGGTTCCAACGCGCGCGCCCTGGAAAAGGCCAAAACCTTGCCGGTGGACGCGTTGATTTTCGACCTGGAAGATTCGGTCGCGCCCGACCAGAAGGCGCTGGCGCGCGAGCAAGTCTGCGCGGCGGCGCAGGCGGCTACACAGGGCGTATATGGCAAGCGACAAATTATTGTGCGCAGCAACGCGCTGGATACCGATTGGGGCGAAGCAGATTTAAAGGCAATTGCGAGTTGTGGCGCGAATGCTGTGCTGTTGCCAAAAGTGGATCGCGCGTCCGATATACACACGGCGCAAGCGTTATTGGAATCGGCAGGGCTGCTACCCGACACAACGATTTGGGCAATGATGGAGACGCCATTATCGATTCTGCACGCTGAAGAAATTGCGGCATCCTCACCGCGCCTCGCCGGCCTGGTGATGGGCACCTCCGATTTGGTTAAGGACATACAGGGTCAGCACACGCGCGATCGCCTGCCGGTAATTAGCAGCCTGAATCTCTGTGTGTTGGCCGCGCGCGCCTACCGACTGGTGATCGTTGATGGCGTTTACCTCGACCTGAATGATGCAGACGGCTTTGAAGCCTCTTGCCAGCAAGGCCTGGAGCTGGGCTTTGATGGAAAAACACTGATTCACCCAAAGCAACTGGAGGCGGCGAATACGGTTTTCGCGCCGACCACCGCGCAGCTGGAATTCGCACAGCGAATTATTGCCGCACACGCGGAAGCCGAAGCTAAGGGCAAGGGCGTTGTGCTGGTTGATGGCAAGTTGATAGAGAACCTGCATGTGCAGGACGCCCACCGTTTGGTAGCGCTGTCGTCAGCCATTGATGCCTTAGCCGACTCCAGCGCTTAGCGCCTTTTTCTTGCCCACTAGCCTGTAATAAACCTAGCGAAACAAGGATCCGCAATGCAAAATAAAACAGCACGCAATTTCTTCAAGCCACTGGCCGTGGGTGCACCGGAGCCCTACCGCGAGCTACCTACAACGCTCGAGCGAATGATTCACTTCTTCCCGCCGCAAGTAGAAAAGATGCGTGCCAAGGTGCCAGACATCGCCAAGCAGGTGGATGTAATTTTAGGCAATCTTGAAGACGCCATTCCGGCTGATGACAAAGAGCAAGCACGCGCGGGTTTGATAGAAGTGGCGCAGGCCACCGATTTTGGCAACACGGGTTTGTGGGTGCGCATTAATTGCCTGAATTCACCCTGGGGGTTGGATGACATCACCGAGCTGATGGCTGCCATTGGCAGCAAGCTTGATGTGATTATGCTGCCGAAAGTAGAGGGTGCCTGGGATATTCACTACCTCGACCAATTGCTCGCGCAGCTAGAAGCCAAGCATAATATAAAAAAGCCGGTTTTGATTCATGCGATTCTGGAAACCGCGGAAGGCGTAAACAATGTGCAAGATATCGCAGCGGCTAGCCCGCGCATGCACGGCATGAGCCTGGGGCCTGCAGACCTGGCTGCGTCGCGCGGTATGAAAACAACGCGTGTCGGCGGCGGACATCCGTTTTACGGCATGCTGGCTGACCCCGAGGAAGGTGTAAGCGAACGCAATTTTGTGCAGCAGGATCCCTGGCACTACACGCTAGTGAAAATGGTTGACGCTTGCATGGCCTGTGGGATTAAACCCTTTTACGGGCCGTTCGGTGATTTCAGCGACGACGAAGCGTGTCGTGCGCAGTTCCGCAACGCGTTTTTGCTAGGCTGCGTAGGCGCCTGGTCGTTGCATCCCAAACAAATTGCAATTGCGCGAGAAGTATTTTCGCCCGATCCGGATGAAGTCGCATTCGCCAAGCGCATTATTGAGGGTATGCCCGATGGCACCGGTGCGGTGATGATTGATGGCAAGATGCAGGACGATGCCACGTGGAAGCAGGCCAAGGTAATTGTAGACCTGGCGAGGCTGGTAGAAGAAAAAGGTGTTTAGCAGGCCTTGTTGGCACAGGCTTTTTCTGGTTGTCTGCGAGCATCTCTAACCTGCATTGCGAAACGGCAGTAGCTGCATTGCCGCTTGCATATGCTGGCGGTTGTAGCTGCGCTCCTGTTGCAGGTAGTTTGCAATAGCGCGCCTGAAATCTTCCCGCGCTATCCAGTGTACCGACCAGGTGTCGACCGGCCGAAAACCGCGCTGGATTTTATGCTCTCCTTGCGCACCGGCGTCAAATTTTTCTAATCCCCGCTCAATACAAAATTCGATGCCCTGATAGTAACAAAGCTCGAAGTGCAGAAACTCCGCTGCCTCGGTGCAGCCCCAGTAGCGACCGAACAGCGTGCTCGACGAGAAAAAATTCAGCGCAGCAGCAATAAGTTTTCCATTTTTGTAGGCAGCCACCAATAGAATCTGCTCAGCCATTCGCGCGCCGATGTCCAGGAAAAATGCTTTCGGCAGATAGCCACCGTGACCGGAGCGTTTGGCATAGGTTATTTGGTAGAAGCTGTAAAAGTCCTCCCATACTTCGGCGCTTATCTGTTCGCCGGTAAGCCGCTTTATTTCAAATTCCTGTTGTTGTACATCGCGGCGTTCGCGGCTCAACGCTTTGCGTTTGCGTGCTTTCAGCGCGCCGGCGTAGTCATCGAAGCCGGAAAAGCATTCGCCATGTTCATTTTGGTTAAACCAGTGATACTGAAACGAATGGCGCAATAACAAATTATGCTGTGCCAAGGCGGTGGCAGTTGGCTCGTCAGGGAACAGAAGATGGAATGAAGAGGCGTTTTGTGCCAGGCACAGGGCTGGCACCTGCTCGGCGAGCCAGCGCATCAAGTTTGCTTTCTCGTTACTGTATTGATCGCCAAAGTATTGTGCATCGATCGCCAGGCGGGGCCCGGTGGCCGGCGTAAATGGAATCGCGGCGAGCAACTTTGGATAATAATCCAGGCCGTTGCGATGGTAGGCCTCGGCCCATGACCAGTCGAAAATATATTCGCCGTAGGAGTGATCTTTCAGGTACATTGGCATTACCGCAACGTCGCGGCCGCCGCTTGAGACAACTAAATGTTGCGGAATCCAACCGCTAGCAGCGCTGCAGGCGGTATCTTTGCCGCCGGCATTCTCCAGTGCATGCAAAAATTCGTAGCGCAGGAACGGGTAGTCATCTCCCGCACAGCTGCGCCATGTTTGCTCACCAATATCGCTAATGCGCTGTACCAGCCTGAGTTTCATTGTGGATCCCGGTTCACGCAGCACGGGCTAGCAGATCGCGAAGCAAGAAATCGAGGGCGATGCCGATAAAAATTGCCATGCCGACATAATTATTGTTTAAGAAGGCCGCGAAGCAACGCGACCTGTCTCGGTGAGCGGTAGAGACGTATTGGTAAGCAAGCAGGAAACAGCCAAATAACAGGCCAACGTAATATAAAATGCCTAGTTTAAGCGTAAGCCCCACACTAAGCATTAGTGCAACGAATAGTATTTGTAACCCGACAATAGCAGCGCGATCATAATGACCAAAAAGTATGGCGGTAGATTTAACGCCTATCGCGATGTCGTCGTCGCGATCTACCATGGCGTAATAGGTGTCGTAGGCAACTACCCAGCATACGACCGCGAAATAGACCAGCCATGCCGTGGCCGGAACGGCATCGCTTGTGGCGGCGAAGGCCATAGGCACGCTGAAGCTAAACGCCATACCGAGTACCACCTGGGGTAGATGTGTGTAGCGCTTCATAAACGGATAGATGGCGGTTGTTGCAACGGCAGCTACCGCCATGTAGGCGGTGAGCCAATTGGTTAGCAGCAACAGGCTGGCGGCGATAAGCGCGAGCAGTACAAATAGCGTGAGCGCTTCGCTGGCCTCTACTTCACCGCTGGCCAGTGGCCGCTCACGGGTTCGCTCCACCGAGCCATCAATGTTTCTGTCGGCATAGTCGTTTATTACACAACCCGCCGAGCGCATCAAAAACGCACCAGCCAGGAACACCACCAATAATCGCCAGCCCGGAAAACCTTCGCTAGCCAACCACAGCGACCATAGCGCCGGCCAGACCACCAGGTAGGTGCCAATGGGGCGGTCGACGCGCATCAGGCGCAAATAGGCATTCGCGTTTTTTATTTTCAGCGGCATATTTTCATAGTGCCCGGCAAAGTTTTTGTGCGAAATTTCGAATAGAGGGCATGCATAGTGGTTGGTATGCGCATTCCTTTTAGCGCGGCCTACTTTTGTATACCCTGCCAAAAAGCGGGCAGAAATATTTCGCTGACTATCAGCGGTCTGTCCTCCAGGAAAAAGCGCGAACGCCGACCAAGGCAGGCCTGCTCTTCGGCGCCGGAAATTTTTGCCGGGCTTGTTTCGATAACATTTTCCTGCAATCCGGGAATGCGTTGCTGCGGTATTGTGGTAAGTTCGAAAGGGTCGCGGCGCATGTTGGTGCTATTAAACAATAATTGGCCCAATGGCTGGTCGCCAAACTTGCGCAGGTGTCGCAGCGAACCGGACAGCGATGAGTGCGGCAAGACACTTCT
>JABDNS010000010.1 GCA_013043705.1 Pseudomonadales bacterium | reverse complement strand
TGGTGATTGCGGCCGGCGTACTGTTGCTGCTTGCATCGATTGGTCGCGTGCATTGGCTGGGCGCGGCGCTGGCCAGTGTATTAGCCGGGCTGCGCTTTGCGCTGCCTTTGCTGCTGCGCAGCCTGCCATTTTTACATCAATTCCAGAAAGCCCGGGCAGAGCAGCAGACCGGGGACAATTCCGGCGCCAGTGCGAAGCAACGTGAAAACAGTGGCAATATAGACGAACACGAAGCGCGCGAAATTTTAGGCGTTACCGAGAACGCATCTCGGCAAGAGATTATTGAAGCGCATCGCCGCCTGATACAAAAATTGCACCCCGATCGCGGTGGCAATGACTACCTGGCTTCGCGGATCAACCGCGCCAAGGATATCCTGCTTAAACAGTTCGATTAAACTGGCAGCCTCCCCTCAGCTTTCCCGCCCTGGCTTGGCGCAATATCAAATACTTAATACTTGTTTAACGAACGGTAGCGTGAGCTTGCGCGTGTGGCTAATGGATTGGCGATCCAGCTCAATCGTAGCGGTAATTAAATCTGGCAGCTTGCGGCTGTAGCGCTGCACGATAAATCGCGCCACCGTATCTGGCATTTCACAGCCTAATTGATTGGCGCGCAGCATTATTATTTCTGCCTTGGCCTCATCGTCCGGCTCGCAAAGCGCAAAGCTGGTTGCGCTCTCCAGCCTCGAACGCAAATCCGGCAGTATGCTTTGCAATGCAGATGCCGGCTGGTGCGCACCCAATACCAGCAGCGTGTTGGCTCGCTGCTGTATCTTTACCAATAAATAAAACAGTGCCTCCTGCCAGGTTTTATTGTTTGCCAGCGCGTCGACATTGTCCAGGCAGAGCAAGTCATAGTTTTCCAGCCCCTCGAATAAGTCTGCTGCGATTACCGGTGCGCCCGCAGTGCCGGTTGAATCCGCACTTGTGACGCCGGGCATTTCGGCCAAATCGAGATACAAATTTTGGACGTGCTTGCTCGTTGCACTGTTACAGCAGGCCTGCAGTAAGTGGCTTACGCCCGATGCAATGTGGCCATGTATGTATAGCCAGCCATCGGATACCTGCTGCGCGCGCAGCGCGGCGAGGGTGAGTTCGTTGCCGCGCAAAAAAAAGTTGTCGAAAGTTGCAGACTGGTCGAATTTTAATGGAAGCGGAAACTGGCGCATGCGTTCAGGCCTTGGCTCGCTGCGCTTTAGTTATCGTAGAACACGCTTTGCGTGTAACTATGATGACCGTGGCGCAGCAACACCATGGTAACCGCCGCCACCGGCAATGCTAGCAACACGCCGAGAAAGCCGAATAGCTGCCCGCCTGCCAGTACGGCAAAGATAACCGCAACCGGGTGCAGCCCGATTTTATCGCCCACCAGCACGGGCGTAAGAAACAGCGACTCGACGAGCTGCCCGAAACTGAACACAGCGGCCACGGCCAGCAAGTAGATCCAGTCCTGAAACTGCACAATGGCAGCGATTGAAGCCGCAATAATGCCGATTGCCGCACCCAGGTAGGGCACGATGCTGGCGGTACCTGCCAGCATGCCCACCAGTAAGGCCAGGTCCAGGCCAATCGCGAATAGTCCCACCGTATATATAATGCCGAGGCAAATCATAATCAACAGTTGCCCGCGCAAAAAAGCGCCGAGCACTTCATCGCACTCGCTGGCCAAGCGGCTCACCGTATCAACGCTTCTTCGCGGCAGTAGGTCGCGTATATGTTCAATCAGCTTGTCCCAGTCTCGCATCAGGTAGAAAGTAACAACCGGTATAAGCGCTACCGAACCCAGCCAGGCCACGATCGCGATACCCGATTGGGTTACTTTGGCTAGCAGCGTTACCAACAGGTCGCTGGCTTTTTCCCAATTCTGGTTCAGCGCCAATTTGAATTTACCGACTAACGCTGAATTCTCATCGACCCCGGCGAGTGCATGTATGGAAGGTAGCAAGGTATCCCGAAACCATGCTATGTAGCCAGGAAATTCCTGCCTGAACAAATCTATTTGTGCTGCAATCATCGGTACAAGCAGCAGGATGAATGCAATCATCACTAGTGTCATGAGAATAAAAACCAGCGACACCGACAATGTTCGTGACAAACCATAGTTTTCCAGTTTGTCGGCAATCGGGTCGCCGAGGTAGGCCATCAGCGCGGCGAACGCAAACGGCGCGATAACAATGCGCAGCCAATAAACCAGCAATAACAACAGCAGTATCGCCAATACCGAAAAAATCGTTTGTTGTTTCAATTCCATAATATTAACGACGCCAGTTAAAACTTAGTTCGCTGCCCAGGCTGGTATCTGCGAGCCTGGCATTCATGGCCAGTTGTGAGCGCGCGCGTTCAATCGAGCCATTAAAGTTAAAACTGAATCGGCACTGTGAGCCGGATACTTCGAGTAGTGTTAAGCCACTGATGCCCGCAATATTTTCAAGCTCGACGATCATCGCGAGATAATCGCGCGGGCTGGACAAACCATCGATGGATAGCTGGTACGCCTGCGAATCGCTAACCCCGCTGGCGCTCAGCGCATAGCGCCTGGCCATATTACTAGCCAGCGGTTGCAGCCCGGCTTCGGCCACCGCCTGCGCCGATCTCGCTTGTATGCGTTTGCTGCTAATCTGTCCGTTCTGGTAGCGCTTCCACTGCCCGCGCCAGCTATCACCGCTGCGCTCTACCCTGCCAATCAACGCCGCATCAATATTGCCACGCGATACCGCCTGGATAATATCGCTATCGCTCATTTGCCAGGCGCGATTGCTCGACAGCCTCGTGTCGCCCTGCTCTGCGGGCAAGCGCAGCGGAATACCGGTTCGCGCCGAGGTCTGTTGCAGCGCGCGATACAGCTCGGGGTTGCTTGACGAAGTTACGAAGCGGCGCTTCTTGCCCTGCTGTTCAACTAGCCAGACTTCGGCAATCGGCCGGTTGGCAGACCACCATGGCGCGCCGGCTGCATCCAATGCGGAGCGCACCGCAGATTGGTTAAATGAGAATTGCAGTTGCAACTGCTCGCCATCAGCTGGTTGGTATTGATAGCCGGAAACCATGCGCTCGGCCCGGCCTAGCGCGGAACCAAGCTGGGGGTATTGGCTGGCCGGCCGCTCGGCGCCGGTGATTCGTGAGAAAACAGTTTGCAATGCCTGCTTGGCTGCATCGCGTCGCTCAGCGGCGGACCGCGAGGTCACCGCCACACTGGCGCTGAACAAATCGACAAAGCGCGTCTCACCCGCTTGCGCCTGCGAGCCTGGCAATGCGGCGGCCAGCGCAGCCAGCGCCAGCACGGCGCTGGACAGCAGCACATGGGTTAGCGGGCCGCTGCGCGCGGGCCAAGCCCTGCTGCGATAAGCTGGAGACATGTAGCAATTCCTTTCGGGAAAAAGGCGATGCTAGCAATTTCAGCGTACTAGCGCACCGTTACATGGCGGGAATTTTCGCTGCGCGCGGCACAGCATGAATATGTACGGAAATAAACCTGTAGCACGGCGTGGCGAAGCTTTTCACAGCGGTTAGAATGCACTGTTTAGCCTACCCAGATCAAAGCCCATGAGTACTGAAAGAACGCCTCCCGAGCGCGGCCTAACCTACCGCGATGCGGGAGTGGATATCGAGGCTGGCAACGCGCTGGTCGAGCGAATTAAATCTGCCACGGCAAAAACCAAACGCGACGGCGTGTTGGGCGGGCTGGGTGGTTTTGGCGCCATGTTCAAGATTCCGTCCAGCTACCAAAAGCCGATCCTGGTAGCCGGCACCGATGGTGTGGGTACAAAACTGAAGTTAGCGATTGACAGTGGCAGGCACGATGGCGTCGGCATCGACCTGGTTGCCATGTGCGTAAACGATTTGCTTGTTTGCGGTGCCGAGCCGTTATTCTTTCTTGATTACTACGCAACGGCGGCGCTGCAACTGGATGTAGCCGAAGCGGTGATTGGCGGCATCGCCGATGGCTGTGCAATGGCTGGTGCTGCGTTAATCGGTGGCGAAACCGCGGAGATGCCTGGCATGTACGCGAGTGGAGACTACGACCTGGCCGGTTTTTGTGTAGGCGTGGTTGAAGAAGACCAAGTGATAGATGGCAGCGCCATCGCCGCAGGCGATGTGGTGCTGGGTATCAGCAGTAGCGGCCCGCATTCGAACGGCTATTCACTGGTGCGCAAAATCCTGCAACATAATTCGGTGGAGCTGCAGCAAACCTTTGCAGGCGCGACGCTGGCCGATGCGCTGCTGCAACCCACAAAAATTTATGTGAAAGCATTGCAACCGTTATTGCTTGCAGGCGATATCCATGGCCTGGCACACATCACTGGTGGTGGTATCACTGAAAACCTGCCACGCGTATTGCCCGATAGCTGCAAGGCAGTGATTGACCTCGACGGCTGGGACCTGCCCGAAATTTTTGGTTGGCTGCGTCAAATGGGCAACGTTGCGAACGAGGAAATGCTGCGCACCTTTAACTGCGGCATTGGTATGATTGCGGTAGTACCGGCAGAGCGTGCCAGCGCAGCGCTACAAGCGCTGGCGGATACTGGGGAAACAGCGTTCAATATCGGTGTTATCAAAGCGCGCACAGCTGCCGAGCCCGCGGTTGAGTTCAGTGGCAGCCTCGGTTAAAAATTATGAGTAATGCAGGACGGCGACAGTCGCCGTTAGCTAACGGTGACTGTCGCGTTGTGGTACTGGTCTCTGGCAGTGGCAGCAACCTTCAATCATTGATTGATGCCAGCGCGGCGCCGGCAATGCACACCCGCATCGTTGCTGTGATCAGTAATAAGCCCAATGCGTTTGCTTTGACCCGAGCACAGCGCGCCGGTATTGCAACCGCTACACTTGCGCATGGCGATTTCGACACGCGCGAGGCATTCGATACGCAACTGGCGTCGCTAATCGACAGCTATGAACCCGACCTCATTGTATTGGCCGGGTTCATGCGCATTTTATCGGCATTCTTCACTCAAAAATACGCCGGTAAAATGTTGAACATCCATCCATCGCTGCTGCCAAAGTATCCTGGGCTTCACACCCACCAGCGAGCGATAGATGCTGGCGACGACAAGGCCGGTGCT
The DNA here is from genome assembly GCA_013043705.1 of Pseudomonadales bacterium. Classification (GTDB taxonomy): domain Bacteria; phylum Pseudomonadota; class Gammaproteobacteria; order Pseudomonadales; family UBA7434; genus UBA7434. The sequence goes on along the minus strand of JABDNS010000010.1, from coordinate 18,315 downwards.
ACTGTGCATTTTGTCACCGGTGACCTGGATGCAGGGCCGGCGGTAGTTCAGGCCAGCGTACCGGTATTTGATACCGACACAGCCGACACACTGGCAGCGCGCGTACTCATTCAGGAGCACCGCATTTATCCCAAGGCCGTGGCCTGGTTTGCACAAGGCAGGCTCAAGTACAAAGACGGCGCAGCCTGGCTGGATGAGAAGTGCTTGCCGGCACAGGGTATTTGCCTAACAGATAGATCCAACGAGACGCGCGCAGACGATACGCATATCACGCTACAGTAATCGTTGTGTCTACGAATGGTTGGCACGATACGCATTATTCATGGTAGTACCTAAACTAATTCAAGCTTTTTGTAAAATTCGAATCCGAACTGCTTAGCGAGATACAATAATGCGCGCACTGCAACGCACTTTCTTTTCTGCCCTAACGGTCGTTCTGTTGGCGGTAAGCCAGGTTGCGTGCACATCAACCCGGCTTCCGCCTTATGAAGCCACTTATACCACCAAGCTGCGTGGTATCAAGATCAAGGGTGTGCGCAAATTCGAACCGATTGGCGAAAACAGCTATCGAATTAGCTGGACCGCCAGGGCGCTGTGGATGAAATTGAATGAGTGGTCCGAATTCGAGATCGTCGACGATAAGGTGCGCCCGATTAGCTATCACTACACCCGTAAGGGTCTCGGTACCGATCGACCTATCCACGTGTATTTCGATTGGGAAAATATGCAGGCAAACGGCGCCAAGGGCAAGCGAAAATACGAGTTCGCGTTAGAACCCGGTGTGCTAGACAAGCTTTCCTACCAGGTACAGATGCAGCTCGATTTACTGGCGCAGCCCGAACGCCCTGCGCTAATTTATAAAGTAGCCAATTATAGTGGTTTGCGTGACTATCAATTCGACTTTGCGCTGCGCGAAACGATTGAGACGCGCTTGGGTAGCCGGGAAACGCTGGTTTACCAGCGTGATAAAAAAGACAGCACGATCAAGCTCTGGATTGCGCCACAGCAGAATTACTTGCCGGTAAAAATTGAGCAGCTTGAAGACGGCGACAGCAATGTTGTGATCATCAAGAGCTGGGAATCCAAAAAAATTCTTGGCAATGATCAGCTTACCGCCAGCAATGAACTCGAAAACCCGGAGCCGCTGCTAGACGAAGACGACGACTTCTAAGTTGTTGCGCGAGTTTTTGTAGCAGTGCCCTGCTGGCTGGAAATCGGTATCAGGTTCTAGGCAGCGTTACGCCGCGCTGGCCCTGGTATTTGCCCGCTCGATCACCGTAACTAACATCGCAGACCTCGTCCGACTCAAAGAAAAGCATTTGTGCCACGCCCTCGTTGGCGTAGATCTTGGCTGGCAGGTTCGTCGTATTGGAAAATTCCAGCGTTACATGCCCTTCCCATTCAGGCTCAAGTGGTGTTACGTTGACGATAATGCCACAGCGCGCGTAGGTTGATTTACCCAGGCAAACGGTTAGCACGCTGCGCGGAATGCGAAAATATTCAACGGTACTGGCCAGCGCGAAAGAATTTGGCGGGATTACGCAGTAGTCCTCGCAAATATCAATGAAGCTCTTCTCATCGAAATTTTTTGGATCCACCGTGGTCGGGTGAATGTTGGTAAAGATTTTGAATTCACGCGAGCAGCGCACATCGTAGCCATAGCTGGATGTGCCATAGGAGATGATTCGCTCGCCATTTGCCTCGCGCACCTGCCCCGGTTCGAACGGCTCTATCATGCCTTCTTTTGCCATGCGCCGGATCCAGTGGTCTGATTTAATCGACATTGCAGGTTGTGCTCCTGAAAATAAGGTTGAAAGCATGCTCGCAAAGCAATGCTGTTTAGTCGTCGGTAATAATAAGTTCCGGTGCGCCGTCTGTTTCGTGTTGCGCCACCGAATTTGCCAGGCCGCGCGCCAGCGCACGATAGCGTTGTGAAATGTCCGCTTGTGGATCGCTAAGCAGCAACGAGCGACCGGCGTCAAGGCTTTCGCGAAGCGCGCGCAACAGTGGCACAGAGCCGAGCATTTGAACCCCATAGTCTCCGGCAATCTTATCGCCACCGCCGGAGCCAAAAATGTCTTCCTCAAAACCGCACTGGCTACAAACGTGGCTGGCCATGTTTTCGATAATCCCAAGGCAATCAATACCTACCTTTCTAAACATCTCTATGCCTTTGCGGGCGTCGAGTAGCGCAATGTTCTGCGGCGTAGTAACTACAACCGCACCGGTGCAGGGAATTTTCTGTGCCAGGGTTAGCTGGATGTCGCCGGTGCCTGGCGGCATGTCTACCAGCAAATAGTCCAATTCGCCCCACAACGTTTGTTGCAGCATTTGTAACAGCGCGCTGCTGGCCATCGGGCCGCGCCAGGCCATCGGCGTTTTTTCGGTAGCCAGGTAGCCGATAGACATGGTTGCAATACCCTCGGCCATAACCGGCAAAAAATATTTTCCATCGCGCACTTCGGGTTTACATGTGGCAGGTACGCCCAGCATTCCGGGCAGGCTGGGGCCATAAATATCCGCGTCGAGCAGGCCTACGCGCGCGCCTTCTTGCGCCAGCGCCAGCGCCAAATTCAATGCCGTAGCCGACTTGCCCACGCCGCCTTTGCCAGATGCCACGGGAATAATGTGCCGTACCGCGCTCAATGAAGATGCGGTCGTTTTGTTGTGTGTTCCAGTTTCAGTGGCCATAGCGACGCAGTGAGCAGGCTACTTTAAGCGCTTTGCAGGGCGTGTTGGTAGCGATTGTTGAGCGCTTCGTAGAGATCGTCGCGAAGCCCAATACTATTGCTATCCAACTGCGCAAGCAATTCCGTGAGATGCTCGTTGTCTTCGCGCCCCGCCCAGACCTTGCGGTAGCTGCCGTCTTTATAGCCATTATCCTGGCGGAAAAAATTCAAGACATTTTTGCCTACGTAACTCAGGTAAAGCTTGTCTAAATCCATACCGACGGCGTCGAGCAAGTGCAGAAATAAAGCTACCGAAAACGATTTATTTTGCAACGAATCGCAAGCTAGTACTTCGGTGGCGGCAAGTACATCATAATTAGCGGCTTGGTGCCGCTGCACGACGGCGTCGATCCGCTGGGCCAAATCCTCGAAGGCCAGGTCCTTTTTAAATAGCGCACTCATACCAAAATGCCAGATATCAACCACCTCCAGCTCTACCTGCGCCATATCCGGGTTTTGTTTTTTCCACCATTTATAACCGTAGTGATCGATGAGCTCGCCGCATTCGATCCAGACCGCTCGATACCAGGCAAAATTCTGCTCAATCCATTGAGCGTTTACCTTGGTGTTCATGGCATCCTGCATTTGCAGCATGGTGCTTATTTTTAAGACAGCTGGAGATGGCATAGAGGCGTTCGTCCGGGAGTATTAATCGTTTCGTTAAGCGTTGGTGGCTGCGCATGATAGCAAAATGAACATGGCTTCCCGTGCCCCCGGTGCGCGTTAACCGAGCGCATGGATGCGACGAAATTACTCTTTTTTCATTGACCGGCTATTGACTTTGGCGGCGCCATTTTACTGCTGTAAACGTATCCACAAAATCTGTGGATAAGTCTGGGGACAAGCCGTCGTTTACAGGCTGTAAGGCGCATAAACCAAGGACTTACATCAGATCGATCGATAAATAACCAGATGTATTCTACACAAAATCAACAGCTTACAGAACATTTCTAAAAAACCTTGGATTCTCAAGTGAAAAAATGGCCGCCTAGCACGATATGCAATCGCTGTGAATAATCTTTTTGGTAACGATAAAAAAAGCAATATTTATCGCGCGTGGTGGCTTTACCTGAAGCCCTTGCTAACTTTGCGGGCTCGCTATAAATGTTTGTAGCCAAGCCAGCTGTAAAGCCCTCTATCCGCCAGCGCGCAATCGACCGCTCGTCGTTGTACCTGGTGGCAAAGAATATGTGTGCATTTTAAGCGTTTTTCATTAATTTCCAGGCTAATCGTATATTCAATAGCCAGTCGCGCATTCGCGTTAGCCCAGGTCGTCTAGTCTGGAACAAAGGGCGAGAGAAACAAGTTAATCGGGGACATGAAATGGATACGCATTGCGAAACCGCAGCGACAAAGGTCGACGAACATACCGACCTGTATATGTTTGAAACCGGGCAGCAAATACTATCTTACGGCGATGATAGCCAATTTGCTTGTAAATTGGTTTCCGGCACCGCCAAAGTTATCCGCTCGGGTGATGTGGTGGCAACTATTGTTGCGGGCCAGTACTTCGGGGCTATTGCAGCGCTAACCGGCAATCGGCGCGCGGCCAGCGTGGTGGCTAGCGAGCGCTGTGTGGTAGAGCAAATTAGCAAGCACAAATTCAGGTTGTTGATTCAAACCGAACCGCAGATACTCGAGCAAATATGCTAGCGGCAGCGTTTTTTCATCACCACATCCACAAAAATTAAAGCGCGCCAACTTCCTTGATTTCCACTGCGGCAATGCGTTTACCTTCTTCAGCCGCTGTGGCGTAGAAGTCCATTTGATCGAAGTTCATGTAACGAAAAATCTCTCCGGACATGGCATCTATCTTGTTGGCGTACTCCATGTACTCTTCAGTGGTTGGCAGCCTGCCCAATATGGCGCCCACCGACGCAAGCTCGGCCGAGGTCAGGTAAACGTTGGCGCCATTGCCAAGTCGGTTGGGAAAGTTACGCGTTGAGGTCGATAGCACCGTGGCGCCGTCTTCAACGCGCGCCTGGTTACCCATACACAGCGAGCAGCCCGGAATCTCGGTGCGCGCGTTCACCGAACCGAATACGCTGTAATAGCCCTCTTCAATAAGCTGGCGCTCGTCCATTCGCGTTGGCGGCACAATCCACATGCGCGTGGCAATCTTGCCTTTATGCTGCTTCAGCATCTCGCCGGCAGCGCGAAAGTGGCCGATATTGGTCATGCAGGAGCCAATAAAAACCTCATCGACTTTATCGCCGGCAACATCGGATAGCGTGCGCGCATCATCCGGGTCGTTGGGCGCACAAACAATCGGCTCGGTAATCTCTGCAAGGTCAATCTCGATACTGGCTTCATATTCTGCGTCCTTGTCGGCCGACATCAACGAAGGGTTGGCAAGCCACTCCTCCATTTTCCGGGCGCGACGCTCCAGCGTGCGTACATCGCCGTAATTTTCCTTGATCATCCAGCGCAGCATGGTGATATTCGAGCGCAGGTACTCGGCGATGGTATCTTCCGACATTTTTATGGTGCAACCTGCGGCAGAGCGTTCGGCCGATGCATCGGATAACTCGAAAGCCTGCTCGACGGTGAGGTCTTCGAGGCCTTCAATTTCCAGGATGCGGCCAGAGAAAATATTTTTCTTGCCTTTCTTTTCTACGGTAAGCAGGCCGGCCTTAATGGCGTAGAGCGGAATCGCGTGCACCAGGTCGCGCAGCGTTACCCCAGGCTGCATTTTGCCTTTGAAGCGAACCAGCACCGATTCGGGCATGTCCAGCGGCATCACACCAGTGGCCGCCGCGAAGGCGACCAGTCCGGAACCGGCAGGAAAAGAAATACCCATCGGGAAGCGTGTATGCGAGTCGCCACCGGTGCCTACTGTATCGGGCAGCAACATACGGTTCATCCAGCTATGAATGATGCCGTCTTTGGGCTTCAGCGACACACCACCGCGGGTCATGATGAAATCGGGCAGCGAGTGCTGCGTTTCAATATCAACGGGCTTCGGATAAGCCGCAGTATGGCAAAAGCTTTGCATTACCAGGTCGGCAGAAAAACCGAGGCAGGCGAGATCCTGCAGTTCATCGCGGGTCATCGGCCCGGTAGTATCTTGCGAGCCAACCGTGGTCATGTGTGGCTCGCAATAAGTGCCAGGCCGGACCCCTTGCCCTTCCGGCAAACCACAGGCGCGGCCCACCATTTTTTGTGCCAGAGTGAAGCCCGCGTTGCTTGACTCAGGCTCTTCGGGTTTACGGAAAAGATCGCTAGCGGGTAAGCCCAACGCCTCGCGCGCGCGCGTAGTTAGGCCACGACCAATGATGAGGTTGATACGACCGCCGGCTTGCACTTCATCCAGCAGCACCTGTGAGCGCAGTTCAAATTCCGACAAAACGTCGCCGCTTTCACTGAGGATTTTGCCGTCATAGGGGCGTACTTCAATAACATCGCCCATATTTAGTTTGTCTACCGGCGCCTCGAAAACCAATGCGCCAGCATCTTCCATGGTGTTAAAGAAAATAGGTGCTACTTTGCCGCCAATGCAGACACTGCCGCTGCGCTTGTTCGGCACGCCTTCTATATCTTCACCAAAATACCAGAGCACCGAGTTGGTAGCGGATTTACGCGAAGAGCCGGTTCCCACAACATCGCCAACCAGTGTGATGGGATTACCTTTCGCTTTTAACTGCTCGATCGTTTTGAGCGGGCCGATTTCCCCCGGTACGTCCGGGGTGATGCCATCGCGCGCCATTTTGTACATGGCCAATGCATGCAGCGGGATGTCGGGACGGCTCCATGCATCCGGAGCTGGCGACAAGTCATCGGTATTGGTTTCGCCGGATACTTTAAATACCGTGAGCTTAATAGACTCGGGCACTTTTTCCCGGCCGGTAAACCACTCGCCATCAGCCCAGGATTGCATTACTGCCTGCGCATGGGCGTTACCCGCTTTAGCTTTATCGGCAACGTCGTGAAAAGCATCAAACATCAGCAGTGTGCCTTTCAGCTCTTCTGCGGTTTGCGCGGCAAGTTCGCTATCGTCGAGCAAATGAATCAGTGTGGCAATGTTATAGCCACCAAGCATTTTGCCAAGCATGGCCAGCGCTTGCGCGCGATCGATCAACGCGCAGGCCTGCTCGCCTTTTGCAACGGCCGAGAGAAAGCCCGCCTTGACATAGGCGGCCTCGTCTACACCGGGCGGCACCCGGTTGGCGATCAAGTTGACCAGGAAATCGCCCTCTCCAGCGGGAGGCGACTTCAATAATTCGACCAGGCTGGCGACCTGTTCCGGCGACAAGGGTTTTGCGGGTATACTTTGCGCGGCTCGCGCTGCTTCGTGTTGGCGATACTCTTCAAGCACTTTGGTGGCTCCTGCTACTGAATAGAGTCAAGCCGCGCTGCGCATGGCTGTTTGCGGGATGTTGGGCAAACTGCGCCAAACACGGCGCTGGCGTCGGGTGTTGCGGGCCAAGAATTATACGCGATATTAATCCGGCTGAGCAGGACCGGTTTGTGCGCTTTTAGTGTAGCTTTCCAGCAAATTTCTGACGTCGCTGCGCAGCAGCGCCTGCGTCGCCTTGCGGCCAGCAACCGCTAGCTCGACGGCTAGGCTCGCCCAGTCCGGCGCAATGCGCAGGCAGGCGTTCAGTCGCGCCCGAACTTCGACAGGCAGCGTAGTTTGCGCCGAGGCGTTGAACCGGCCCAGGCTTCTAGCCAGTGCTGGCAGGGCAATACTAGCGGCCAACTCGCTACTGGCGAAGCGCTGCAGTATGGCAAGATCGCGAGATTCGCCGGCTGCCTCATTGCGTCCGGGCTGCGCGCAAAACGATGTTGAAAAAGCCCGCAGCGCCGCCAGGTCCTGCTCCGCAAGTTCGGCAAAGAAGCGGGGTAACCAAAACTGCATATCTTGCGCAAGCTGCTGCGTGAGCGCTTCCTGCTTTGCACGCATATTCACATCAACACTGTCGACCACGATCATACTGCGCGCGCCACTGGCTTTATCGAGGCGCATACCCATCGCTACCGGCGCGGCGCCCTGGGACTGCCAAAAAGGCATCAGGTCGCCGCGAAACGCAAAGCTGCTACTAATATATGCGCAAGCGCGCCCGTTTTGAGTGGCAGCACTTTGGCGTAGCTTGCTGTACAAAGCTGAAGCGATACCACGGCGGCGCCATTCGGGCGCTACGGCGACCCTGGAAATCCTTAGGCTCGATACGCACAGCCACGTGCGATCATTACTCAATGCAGCAAGCCGCTGCGCCGCGAGGTTGCCGCGCGGTCGACGCCTGGCAGCAAGAATATCAGCCAGCAGCGGGTCGTCTTCTGCAGCGCCGCCCTCTTCAATCGCCATCAACGCACCGACAACGCTGCCATTGCAACGCGCCAGCCAAATTTGCATATAGGGCGCATCGAGTAGCAAACGCAGGTCGCGTGGTTCAGTCTGGTAGTGCGCGCTGGTTAAAAGCTCGAAGGTGCTGCGCAACAGCTGCTCATCGTTTGCCAGTTCGGCCTGGGTAAGCCTGCTTAGTACAAGCTTGCCGGCTTCGCTGAAGGATTCACTATGTCGCTCGGGCTCATTTTTCGCTATCGGCGCTGCACACATCAGCGTTTTGCAAAAAGACTCTAGCGGGTCGTCGGGTGCCCATCGAATAGGCTGCAACAACTGGCACACTGTGGTACCAGGTAGTTCTGCAAAACGTTGCGCGAAGCCGCTACCGCTGCCCTCGTAGCCCGCGATGGTGGTGGCCATAACCTGGCGCGGGTAAGCAGCTCTTAATTTGGCCAGTACCGCCAGGGAGATAGCGGCCGCCTCGTCCACAAGCAGCAGCGTTGTTTGCGGTGCAGCCCGTTGCTGTTGCATGTTGTAGCTCAACGCGGCGTCCGGTGGCAGCAATTTTATCGCAGCTTTTGCTGCATCAAGAGCAGACGCATTACCTGCATAAAGTCTGTCGAGTGCGCGCAGCACCGCCTGCGTTGTGTGCCGATGCGGCGTAACCAGTAATATTTTTTCAGGCCAGCAGCGCGACTGCTTAAGTGCTGCAAGTATTTGCTGCAAGGCAAAGGCTAGCGCCGTGCTCTTGCCCCGGCCCCGCTCAGCAACTAATACGACGCTGCCCGCCTGTTGTGCGCACAGCTTAATAACGGTGTTTACAAAGTGTGCTTGTGCAGTGTTGGGCCGCAGCGGTTCGCTTTTATTCAAGGGCGAATCGATGCTAGCCCCGGAAGCTATTTGTTGCTGCGTATTTCGCGGCCTGTGCTGAGGCGTGTGGTTTAACGCCGGGGCAGGCGTGCGCTCTGGTGGCGTACTGGCCGAAACTGGATTACCAGCTGCGGCGAGAAATTCATGCGCCTGTATCTCGAGAACATTACGCTGCGCGCTGGCTGCTTGCAGCTGGCGTAATAATCGCCGGATAAAAAATGACGTATGCATAGCTGGCTGCGTGGTGGAACGCAAAGCTGGTGTTGTGCGCTGCGTAAACGCATCCGCGTTTTGTGGCCAATCTTCCGGAGTGGGTGTGAGTAATACCAGTAAGCCGCTACCGACCAGCGTTCCGGCGCAGATTGCAAATAGATTAGGGTCGAAATCGTGGTGGGCATCAAAAAAGACCAGGCGGGTTTCGGTGCCTAGTAGTCGCAGCGCATCGCGCTCACTACCAATATGCGCAATATTTTCGCCAGGCCCTGCCAGGGTCAAGGGCTGCTCAATGCCTGGCCACATGGATAGCTCGCGCGCGCGCTTCAACAACTGCTCAAATCCGGCGCCGCCGCCGACCCAGTAAGCAGCACCGGCCAACTGCGTATTCTGCAAGGATAAGCTCACTATGAGTTGGCTCGCAGCTTCAGCGCATTGAGCCTGCGAGCCCTCTAACCACAGCAGCTGCCGATGGTGCTGGCTGCTGCTTTGCTGCAGGGCTAGCAATAGCTTTTGAATCGGCGTTGCGTGCGTCATGGCTGCCGGCCCAGCGCAGCGCACAGAAGTTTATCGCGCGAGCTCACGAGCCCAAGCCTGCACCGGGAGACGCAAAATGTGCTTTTGTAAAACACTGTGAAAATCATGGGCTTGCGCAAAAGTCAGCGTACCCAAACGTTAAAATTGACAGGCTTGGAAGGTTTATGCCGCAGTAAGTGCATATGTTGTTACCTGCTGGGCGCAGCGCAGTGTGCCTCCCTGTCACACTGCGCTGTTAGCTTGGGCAGGCCATTTTCACTCCGAATATGGCCTGCTTTTTTTAAGCCAATATTGACTTCGCATTACTAATCCCTGAAGTTGACAAACTGTAGCGGAATATCCAGTTTCTGTGCTTTTAAAAATCCGATAACCGCTTGCAAGTCGTCTCTTTTTTTGCCGCTAATCCGTACTTGCTCAGCCTGGATCTGCGCCTGCACTTTAAATTTCTCGGCCTTGATCATTTTGACAATTTTCTTGCAAGTGTCGCTGGCAATGCCGTGCCTTAGCGTGAGTTGCTGCTTGCACTGCTTGCCGCTCGCCTGTATGTCGCCGTACTCAATGCTTTTGATATCGATATCGCATTTGTGCAGCGCATTTTGCAACATATCGACCATTTGCTGAACCTGGAACTCAGCTTCCGCAACAATAGTAATTACGCGCTCTTCGCGTTCGAATTTTGCGTCTACACCCTTAAAATCAAAACGATTGCTAACCACGCGATTAGCCTGGTCTACGGCGTTGCCGGCCTGGTGAATATCTACCTCTGAAACGACATCGAATGAAGGCATATGCTTACTATACTCGCGATATTTGCTGTGAACGGTAAGCCCGCTAATATACTCTATACAGCACATTCGCGCAGCCTGGCCCCCATAAGCGGAGAGATTTTTTGCAGGACTCATTGGAACAAGATCGACGCTGGTACATTCTTGGACCAGGCGCGATAGGTTGCTTGTGGGCTAGCCTGCTCACGCAGGCGGGCGCCGAGGTAGTATTGATTGGTAAATCTGGCGCATCGGTAATGATTAACCTGCACTATCGCCCCGATGTTTCGCTTCAAAAAGGCACCGGACGTTCATTAGCGCCGGGCGAGTATCGTATGTTGCGTAGCAGCGCGGATGCACTTGGCAGCAATAAAAAGCAGATTTCGCAGATGCTAATAGCCACCAAGGCACAAGATGCAAACTCTGCGCTGGGCGCAGTTGTAGAACATCTTAGCCCCAACGCTACAGTAATTAGCCTGTGTAATGGCATTGGCTTTCATGAATCACTTGCGCGCAAATTAATGGCCAGGCATCCGCAGCGACGTTTCTTTGTTGCGGTGAGTTCAGAGGCGGCAATGTTGGAAGCGCCATTATCCGTTTTGCATACCGGGCGCGGCATTACTCGCGTTGGCCAATACGCTGGTAAAACTGAAAACATTGGCATACACCAGCACACTGATAAGCTTTTAAACCTGCTGCATCTTCCCGCACAACTCGGCATTCATTGCGAATATGATGCCGATATAAACCGGGCGGTGCTGCAAAAGGCTTTTATCAACTGCGTAATCAACCCGCTCACCGCGCTGCTGCGCTGCCGAAACGGCGAGCTGCTTAGCAACGCCGGTCACAATGCCCGCTTTGCTGCGCTGTGCAGCGAATTGCAGCCGCTATACGATGCAATGTACAACCAGCAGCAACCGGCACCTGCAAAACAAGCTATACAACATGACAAAAAGCCTTTTGATCTTAAGCAAAGTGCAAGCAAGGTTGCGCAAGTTACCGCGGCGAACCAGTCATCCATGTTGAAAGACAGGCTGGCAGGGCGACAGCTTGAGCTTGAAGCCCTGAATATCTATATTGAAAAGGCGGCGCGTGATTTAGAAATGCCATGCCCGTTAAATTCTGCATTGATACAGAAGCTTTTGCATGAGCCGCCGTGCGTGAAACGCATTTAATGGTGCATGCATTGATAGAAAAACCATCGATTCAGCCCCGATCAACGCTGGCAAGCGTTAGAATGTGTTTGTTTATGGGTAATAGCGGTTAAAAACAATGCCACCTGAAAGCAAAGAAGCGGCGAAGGATAGCGGCGTTCGGCCACTTGAAGTGCAGCGCGGCGCACTACTGAAATGCCTGCAGGAATGTTTTGCGTCCGGCAGCGTTACAGGCCAGGTAGGGCTTGTGTTGTTGGATATCCGCGAGTTTCGCGAGCTTAACCGCTCCTTTGGCGAGCAGTGCGGCAACAGCGTATTGGCAGAAATTACGCAGCGACTTAACGCGCTACCCTCACCCGGCTTCCAGAGTTTCTATTTGGGTGCCGACGAATTCGCAGTTGTACTGACTACGCTAAGAAGCCCCGGTTTTGCGGTACTTGGCGTAGAGCAGATTATCGATAAATTCAAGCGCGTTTTTGAGTGGCAACAGCATACGCTGAAAATAACGGTTAACTGTGGGCTTGCCTACAATTTCGACGCCCACCACGATCCCAACAAATTACTCTACGACGCAGAAACAGCACTAGTTAGAGCCACCGCGCAAAACCAGCCATACCAATTGCTGGGCAAAAACGAACAGGCCGAAGTTGACCAGCTTAAATGGCAACTACTTAACGACCTGCACGAGGCAATGCGCGACGACAAGCTCTCGCTATACTACCAGCCGAAAATCAGGCTGGGCGCGCTCGACGCGGCAGACGAAAACCGCTATAGCGCCGAGGCCCTGATTCGTTGGGAGACCGAGGAACACGGCATTATCTCGCCAGATACAACGCTGCCGCTTATTGAACACCTGGGCTCTGAAGTTGATCTTATCCGCTGGCTGCTTAATACCGCATTGAAAAAAATAAGTGCAATGCAAAGCACTGCTACACCCGTTGGCTTAAGTATTAATGTGCCGCCCGCCTCGGTAACAACGCGTGAATTACACGCGATCATTCGCGAAGCACTATCGCTTTGGCAAGTGCCTGCCAAGCTCTTAACGCTTGAAATAACCGAAGATGTGCTGATTCGCGACAAGGAGGAAGCCTTTAACCACTTGAGTAAATTGCGCGCGCTAGGTGTGCGAATTGCGATCGATGATTTTGGCACCGGTTATTCATCGCTGGCCTATTTCAAGCACTTGCCAGCCGACGAATTAAAAATCGACCGCGCCTTCATCGAAGGTTTGCTCGACGACAAAGCCAGCTACAGCATTGTGAAGTTGGTAATCGAATTGGCGCATAGCTTGGGCCTGTGCGTGGTAGCCGAGGGCGTTGAAGACCAACGTACACTAGACAAACTCAAGGCTATGCACTGCGACTATGCGCAGGGCTTTTTTATCGCCAAGCCCATGCCCGAACAGCCCTTCACCGACTGGCTGGCAAAGCAAAACAGCACTTCTAAATGAGCAAAAGCAGCACCGATAGCCCCGCCTACCTGGATAGAAAGCGCGAAATGGGCCGTATGCTTACGATCTATGGCCGCAAGCCAGTGCTGGAAGCCTTGCAGGATAAGCAACTCGACATACGCCGTGTACACCTGGCTGATAGCAACCGGCAAGGCGGCATTATCGACAGTATTATTGAGCTATCAACGCGCAGGGATATCCCGATAGCACGCCACGAGCGCAAAGCATTGTCACGGATATCAAGGAACGCCAAGCAAGACCAGGGCGTCGCTGCTGATTTAGCACTGCCCTCGCTTCAATGGCTGGATGAAATAGATAAAGCAAAGGCAACGGCGCCGAACGCAAGATTCCTGCTTTGCGACGGCATCAGCAATCCCCAGAATCTTGGTATGATCATTCGAAGTGTCGCGGCCGCCGGCATTAGCGGCTTAATTGTTCCACAACAAGGCAATGCATCAATATCACCGCTTGTTATCAAGGCCAGCGCAGGTGCTGTGTTTCGTTGCCCGCTGTATATTAGCCCTGACATTGATAGTGCAGTGAGCTGCCTGCATGAGCTCGGTATCGCGCTGTATACGTTAAGCGCGGATGCCGGTCTATCGATTAAAAAGCAGCAAATTAATGGCGCTGCAGCTTTTGTGTTGGGTAACGAAACCGAGGGGCCTGGTGCTGTGGCAAAAAAAGCCAGTAGCGCTAGTTTTTTTATTCCCATGGCCAACGGTGTAGAGTCGCTGAATGTTGCAGTAACAGCTGCGCTAGTCGCTTTTATGCTGCGCTAAAAAAAAGGGAGTAGCAGTGCTACTCCCTTTTGTGGGCATGGTTATTGTTTTTTTAACCCAATGTAGTGACTTATTATTGTTATCGCTGCTACTGTTTATTTTCTACTGCTTCATCGTTTCACATAAATTTTCGTTCTTGCTTTTAAACTGTTACCACTATGCGGTAATTTCAGCGAATCGGGTCCTGGCTAAGCCTAAACCAAATAAACCTACAGCCAACAAGCTTAAGACGCCGGGCTCGGGAACCGAGGCGGTGCACTCACCAACGTTGATTGAGAAGTTACCTACACCCCAATCCGATGGGTCAATGATCACCGAAGAGATCGAGCCACAGCTGCCATCGCTGTTGTCAGCATATACGCCAAAGCCGGGTGTGTTGGTTGAGCTTACATTGAATGACGAATAAATGTCATGCTTGCTTGCGCCATCGTTGAAGCCAACCATCCAGCCCCAGCCATTAAAGCTTGCGCCTACGTTAAAGGAAAACGCGCGCGTGTTCTCGGGAAGTACCAGCTCAACCCAGTTCACATTGGTGGTGAAGATATCGTAGTTATGGTCTTCACCATTTACCCACCAGCCCGTAGTGTCAGCTGTCTCGCGCATCATGTCTAAATCTGGCGCAGCTGCGTTCGGGTCTGTGGCCTTACCCTTAAACTGGATTTCGCCAGACAGTGGGCTGGGCAGTGTGACCGAAGTCGTTAAAGCACCCAGGTCGCCCAGGTTGGTCAGCGCGAAGTCAGTCATTGTATAACCGCCAATCTCACCCGGTGTAGGTGTATTGGAAGCATAAGGATTGCCGGTATCGAGCATCAAGCCTGCGTTCGCCTGCGTTGCAAAGACAATTGCCGTCATTGGCGCTAGCTGCTTAAAAGTTTTGCGCATCGCGCCTTGTGCCAATTTAGTGAACATAGTATTCCTGCCCTTAAGATTGCATTTGCGGCATCGATCGCCGCTTTCAAGGCTATTCAATGCAGCTGGCGTGCCAATTTTTTATATCGTTTAAAATCAATAACATACAGGTTTTACAGGTTATTACATAACCAATTTTGTAAGGATTACTGACAGTTAACTTTGATTCGGAAGCGAGCCAGCGGGGCGTTTTTGCACAAGCTTTTGTGGTGAAAGCCTGCGACATCTAGCTGACGTTACAAAGGCGAGCGCGCGCTAAACTGCACAGCGAGCCACCAGCGCTGTGCGCCGGAATCGCGACATAGGGTAGGAAATCTAGTGGAATTTTAGGTTAAGCGTAGTGTTGTTCGAAGCCACAGACAATTGCGACCGATCGATAACATCCAGAATATCGTCGATTGCGCGCTTGCCTACTGCAACCGAGTCACCGGTGTTTATCGGCTCATCGCTGGTGACATCTGCGACGTAGGCGCGAACGATACCCGCGAGCTCGTACTCGTTGGTTGCGCCATTTGCGCAGCGTAATAAGCCACCACCCGACGAGCCCTGGTTAATATGCGCGGTGGTATAAAGTATGCCGTTGTTGTGTTCGGTGAGCACCCCGTGCGACGTTCTTTGTGCTTTGCCCAGCGGAAAGCCGATTGCCCATACGCGCTCATCCCGCTGCAGCGGTTGCTTGCTAATACGAATGGGTTCGAGCTCCCTGGTGTCCACCGCAACCAGCGCCAGGTCGCGCGACTCGTTGATTGCCAAGGGTGTAACCGGCTGAAACTCACCGCCGATAAACGCATAGACCTGGTTTTCACCCGACAGGGCGTGGGCAACGGTTAACAGCAGGTTTTTTCGAACCACAACACCGCTGGCATGGCCACCGTTGTCGCCGCGAAGTTGCACAACATGGCTCAGTGCCTTGTTATCGGGTAGATGACAACCGGGGTCGAGTCGGGATTTTGAAGCGATTGTTGCAGGCCCTGCTTGAGCCAGGCAGCAGGCCAGTAATAAGCAAGTCGAAAATAGCGCGCGAATTCGACCGCGTGAGTAAGATAAGCAAAATTTTCGCATAGCGAAGCATCCACCCGGCAATGAATGTTTTTGCCAGCAACAGCCTCGGGTTATACGCAGGCAGTTAGCGAATACTACACCCCGAAGCCACTTCTCCCTCCGACCGACACATTACTTAGCGGTCCTTCACAATGGGAGACGCTGGAACCAAGCCGCCTAGTTATAATTTTAGGCCAGCGGGTGTGAATTTGGACACGGGAATTGCCAGATGGTTCTCAATTTGCCCGTGTCAGCGAATGATTAATCAGCAGCATTGTAAAAGCGCCCGGCTTTTACTTTTTGGCTTGGCTTTGTTTGGTTTTCCTTTTCACAAGCCAGTGGGTCGCCGCCACAAATATCGCATTCCTGGCCGAGCCCAAGCGCCTGGATACCGCCACAGGAACCCTTGATGGGCTTGTTGGCGAATATCACACCAACCGCCATTGCTGCGGTAAGTAACAGTAGAAAAACAAGCGCAAATACAAAAGTGGCCATGCTAACTCCTCCGGGCCTTAACCCCGACTACGGTTGTCTATTATAAACGAGTAGAGAGCTGGCGCAAAAAGCCGGTTTTCTAGCAGGCGGCCTTTGCGCCGTCCGCACGTTCCGCGACTACCCAGGCGTCACCAAATATTTCTGCATTTCGGGTGAACTCCAGCTATACCAATCACCTTGGCCTGGTTGCCAATCTGCGGGCGGTTGCGCTTTATCAATAGAACTAGCCGAACGCTTGAGCAGCAAGACGGCAAGATTTTGTTGCCCGGCAAGCGCGATGGCTTGTTCCGGGCCTGCTGCCAATAGTGCGGTGGCCCAGGCATCTGCGCGCATCGCTGAATCTGCAATGACCGTGACGGATGCCAGCTGATGAGTAACCGGGGTACCGGTTTCGGGGTCGAGCGTATGCGAATAAAATTGGCCATCGTGATTGATAAAGTTGCGGTAGTCACCGGAGGTGGCCACTGCGGCGGACGTTAGGCGCAATAGTGAGGCCACACCCGCCTCGCCCGCTTTGGTAAGCCGCTCGGGTGCCTCTACCGCGAGGTGCCATAGTTTGAGCTGTTTGTTGAGCCCGGATACGCGCATCTCCCCGCCTATATCGACCAGGTAGCTATGCAACTTATTGCGCTCTAACAAAGCGGCGATGCGATCTACTCCATGGCCCTTTGCGATTGCCGACAGGTCTAGCGCAACGCTGTCGGCATGCTTGCAAAGCCTTGCTGGCGCCACACCAAAACTAATGTTTTCCGTCGCTATTGTCTTGCGTAGCATTTCGATTTCTTCTCGCGCAGGGAGCACGAATGTGCCGTGCTCGCGGCCAAAGCCCCAGCGCTCTATTAATGGCCCCAGTAGCGGGTTAAAAGCACCGCCCGATGCGGCAGCAATCTCCATTGCAGTGCGAGTTACATGCAGCAGCTGTTCGGAAACCGGCAGGCACTCTGCCGCTGGGAGCTTATTGAAGCGCGAAATTTCAGAGCTTTCTATATAGGTAGACATTTGCTGGCTAACCGACGCCAGCTCATCCTGCACAGCTTGTTCTATGCCTGGCAGGCTTTCGATATCGGCGCCGCTAAGCTGTGTGAGCAAAACCCTGAAATGCGTGCCCATGGTAGCGCCGGAGAATTCGTGGTGGCGCGTTCCCTGGGAACAGCTTACCAGCGCAAGCAATGCCGCAATGACAAAAAAACGATTGAGTTTGTGCTTTGACGAAAACAAAAAAGCCGCTGCAAGACAACGGCTTTTAATCAGGTAGATGCGTTGTTTAACCACCAAAGTCATCCAGCAAAATATTCTCAGGTTCCACGCCCAGGTCCAGCAGCATTGAAACAACCGCGGAGTTCATCATCGGTGGCCCGCACATATAGTACTCGCAATCTTCGGGCGCCGGATGATCCTTGAGGTAGTTGTCGAAGAGCACCTGGTGTATGAAACCGGTGTAACCGTCCCAGTTGTCTTCCGGCAGTGGGTCGGACAAAGCCAGGTGCCACTCAAAATTCGGGTTTTCAGACTGCAGCTTGTCGTATTCATCGCCGTAAAACGCCTCGCGCATGGATCTTGCGCCATACCAGAACGAGATCTTGCGATCGGTTTTAATGCGTTTGAGTTGGTCAAATATATGCGATCGCATCGGCGCCATACCTGCGCCGCCGCCAATGAAAACCATTTCAGCATCGGTTTGCTTGGCAAAAAATTCGCCGAACGGGCCATAGACGCGCACTTTATCACCGGGTTTCAAACCGAATGCCCAACTCGACATCTGGCCTGGCGGCAGCGTGAGGTTATTCGGCGGCGGTGTGGCGCAGCGGATATTGAACTTTACGATGCCGCGCTCTTCCGGGTAGTTCGCCATTGAGTAGGCACGAATCACCGTTTCATCAACTTTCGACACCAAATCAAGAAATCCGAAGCGCTGCCAATCGCCGATGTACTCTTCCTCGATATCAAAATCCTTGTAAGCGACTTCGTGCGGTGGGCACTCCAATTGTACGTAGCCACCCGCGCGAAAATCGACGTTTTCGCCTTCGGGTAGCTTGAGGGTTAACTCCTTGATAAAGGTGGCGACATTGGGGTTGCTCTCAACCGTACAC
>JABDNS010000003.1 GCA_013043705.1 Pseudomonadales bacterium | reverse complement strand
GTGTAGGGATGCAGGGCTTGATGCGACATTCTTGTGAGAATGGCGGCGTGGATTGCCTGGGTCATTTTGACGACGAAGTGCTGTTTTTTGGCGACACCTTTGCCGGCCATCCTGAACACCGTCACTTGAAGGTGCCGCATATGGGTTGGAACGAAGTCCAGCAGAATCGCGCGCATCCACTGTGGCGCGACATCGAAAACGCTGCGCGCTTTTATTTTGTGCATAGCTATTACGTAGACGCTGCTGGCTGCGATAATTGCGTTGGCACAACCGCGTATGGCGTTGAGCTAGCCGCAGCTGTGGCCAAAGACAATGTATTTGCGGTTCAGTTTCACCCGGAAAAGAGTCATCGCGACGGCTTGCAGTTATTGCGTAATTTTATGCGCTGGGACGGAGATGCCGCATGTTGATGATTCCTGCTATCGACCTGAAGGACGGGCAATGTGTAAGGCTGCGCCAGGGCCTGATGGAAGATTCCACCGTTTTCTCCGACGATCCTGTTGCCACTGCGCAGCAGTGGGTGGATGCGGGCGCAAGGCGGCTGCACCTGGTCGACCTGAATGGCGCGTTCGACGGCAAGCCGGTTAACGATACGGCAGTGAAAGCGATAGCGGCCCGGTTTCCGTCGCTGCCGATCCAGATTGGCGGCGGTATTCGCTCGCTCGAAACGATTGCCGCTTACCTTGATGCCGGTGTTGATTACGTCATTATTGGCACCAAGGCGGTTAAGGAGCCAGCGTTCGTTGCCGCAGCATGCAAAGCATTTCCTGGCCATGTCATCGTGGGTATCGATGCCAAGCAGGGTATGGTCGCCACCGATGGCTGGGCCGAAGTGTCATCGCATAATGCGAGTGATTTGGCGGCGAGTTTCGCCGGTGCGGGTGTGTCGGCCATCGTCTATACCGATATTAGTCGCGATGGCATGATGCAGGGGGTGAATGTGCAAGCGACAAAACAACTGGCCGATGCCTGCGGTATACCGGTAATTGCCTCGGGCGGTATTACCAATATGGATGATGTTCGTGCGCTGTGCGAAGTGGCCGAATTTGGTGAGCTTAAATCCGCAGCCATATCTGCAGCTAATTCTGGAGCTACTTGTGGAGCTAATTGTGGAGCTAATTGTGGAATAACAGGCGCGATTACCGGGCGTGCTATTTATGAAGGTACGCTGGATCTCGCCGAAGCGCAGCGCTACTGCGATAATTTTTCCAGCGCAAATTAGTGCGCGGCGCCAGCAATTATGTCTTTAGCTAAAAGAATTATTCCCTGTCTCGATGTTGACTGCGGCCGCGTTGTAAAAGGCGTGCAGTTTGTTGATATCCGCGATGCGGGCGATCCGGTAGAGGTGGCCAGTCGCTACAACGAGCAGGGCGCCGATGAAATTACTTTCCTGGATATTACCGCCAGTCATGAAGGGCGCGATACCACATTGCACATCGTTGAGCGCATGGCCAGCGAAGTTTTTATTCCACTAACCGTTGGCGGCGGGGTGCGAGAGCTAGACGATATTCGCAATTTGCTGAATGCGGGTGCCGATAAAGTGGCTATTAATACGGCGGCAATTTTTCGCCCCGAATTTGTTGGCGAAGCGGCAGAGCGTTTTGGCTCGCAATGCATTGTTGTGGCTATCGATGCCAAGCAAGTTGAAGCGCCATTACAGCTACCCGACACGCAATCACCGGGCAAAGGCGGGCGCTGGGAAATTTATACCCACGGCGGGCGCAAGCCCACCGGTATTGATGCGGTGGAGTGGGCTGGCAAAATGGTTGCGCTGGGTGCGGGCGAAATCCTGCTCACCAGCATGGACCAGGATGGCGTAAAGAGCGGCTTCGATTTGTCGCTAACGCGGCGGGTCAGCGATTCGGTTACGGTGCCAATTATTGCATCGGGCGGCGTTGGCAACCTGCAGCACCTGGCAGACGGTGTTTCAATTGGTGGCGCCGATGCGGTGCTGGCGGCGAGTATTTTTCACTTCGGCGAATACAGCATCGAAGCGGCTAAGCAGCATATGGCAAAGGCGGGTATTGAAGTCAGGTTGTGAGCGTTTTTTTTGCGCGGTGTTGTGGGTGCGGTTTTTTTGGTTCGGTTATTTTGGTGAGCCGCTTACTTTTGCATCGACTTGACGAGCCGGTCTTTTACCCGGGGCTTGGCCAGCATCATAAAGTCCAGGTAGTCAGATAAGCCCGAGTTTGCCGATTCCAGCGTATCGAAAGGCCCAACCGAAGCGCCTTCGCGGGTGGCGAAAAACCACTCCGAGCGCAAAGAATAAAAACGCTCGCAACGGCTTGGAACCGGGCCTGCTTCACCCTTGCGTTGCATTGTAAACTCCCCCGTAATCCAGCTATCGGGCTTTATTCTACCTGAATTTCCGCCTCGCCGTTGCGCTTGCCCAGCGCCAGTATCGGGTTTTCATTTTCAAGCGCCAGCGCCGTGCTGGCATTCACTAGCGAAATGCCCTCTGCAGCCAATTGCGGCAGCCGTTTTTCCAGGAAATCCAGTGTGTTGCGATACGGATGGGCGATCACCACCGCCAGGCCATCGCGACTTGCCAAGCGCAGCGCTCGATCGAAGGCCGCTTCGATCGCGGCCGGGTTGCGGTCATGGTCGAGGAACACGTCGCGTTCTATAAAGGGTACGCGCTGGTCCAGCGCCGCCTGCCTGGCTGTGCTCCTGGTCGAGGTTTTGCTATCCACATAGTAGTAGCCGCTGCTTTTCAATTCGCCCATCAACCAGTGCATGCGATCGGGCAGCGTAGTTAAGTAGCTGCCCATGTGATTGCTGAGACCGCGCGCGCCGGGAACAGCTTGCAGTGCGCTGCGCACAGTTTCAAGAAATTCTTCGCGTTGGAACGATGCCTCTAGGCCGCCGGGACCAAGGCGGTTGCCCGTCTCCGCCTGCATTGGCATGTGTACCACTATTTCCTTGGCAGGATTGTCAAACATGGCTTGCTCTGCAAGCCGCGCAGACTGGGGTGTGTGTGGTAATACGGCGTAGGTGATTGCGCCAGGCAGCAACGCTGCGCGGAGGCCGAGCGGCAAGTTGTTACCAATGTCATCGATAATAATGGCAATGCGTATTGTCGGCGCGGTACTCGCAGCAACGTTTGAACAAAACGCAATTGCGAGAGTACAAAAAATAAAATAGTTAAGTCGAGCGAAGACTTCAATGCGCGATGGCATACGGCGCTCCTTATTGGTTTATGGTTCTTGGTTTATGATTATTGGTTTTAGGATTAATGCGTAGTGTAGTTACCGCCTGTAGCGATTAGCCTTCTTTTTGCTGTAGGTTGTTGGCCGGAGTAACCCGGCTGCCGAATATGTGAAGGCCTTTTAGCAGCGTGATCGCTTCACGCAGTTGTGCGTCGTTATTCACGGTTTTATCAGTGCCGCTACGCTTTCCCGAATCCCTGCGTTTGCCGTTTTCATTTTCAAGGTGGCGGTGCAGGTCGGCTTCGCTGATCTGGCCGTTGCGCTCATCGGTGGTGAACTTGCCGCGTTCTACAACAATATCCGGTACGATGCCTTGCGCCTGGATGGAGTTGCCGTTGGGTGTGAAGTAACGCGCGGTTGTTAGTTTCATACCGTGCGTTTCTGAAAGCGGAATAACCGACTGAACCGAGCCCTTGCCAAAACTGGTGGTGCCTAGCACGATGGCGCGCTTGTGATCCTGCAAAGCACCGGCAACAATTTCAGAGGCCGACGCGGAGCCGCCGTTAATTAGCACTACAACCGGCATCGTGTTCGCCGGCGGCACACTGTTAGCCACAAAGCGCGTCGCCGCCTCGTCGATGCGCCCCTCGGTGTAAACAATCAAGCCGTCATTAATAAACGCATCAACCACGTCCACAGCAGCTTGCAGCACGCCGCCGGGATTGTTGCGCAGATCCAGGACAATACCTTTTACATCGCTCTTCGCGCT
>JABDNS010000136.1 GCA_013043705.1 Pseudomonadales bacterium | reverse complement strand
CGGCGCCCTTGGCAAAGCGCGTAGCCAAATCAGGGTTAGCGATGTAACTCCTGCCAAAAGACACCGCCGCAATTTTTTCTTGCTGTACCGCCTGGTTTGCCTCTTCGGCGTCGTAGCTGTCGTTAACAATAAGCGGCCCATCAAATCGCTCCTGCGCCAGCGCAATATTATCCAGGCCCACAGCGGGCATGCGAATTACATGCAAGTACGCCAGCTCAAAGCGGTTAATGCCCTCGATTAAAGCGGCAAAGGTTTCGCCAGGGTCGTCATCGCTCAAATCGTTAAACGGATTACCCGGGCAGATGCGCATACCGACCCGGCCACCACCTCGCACCGCGGTCATCGCCTGTAAAACTTCCAGCACGAAGCGCAAGCGATTCTTCAGGTTGCCGCCGTATTCATCTTCACGCTGGTTGGTGCCGGTTGATAAAAACTGTGCAGGCAAATAGCCCGAAGTGCAGTGCAGTTCCACGCCATCGAAGCCGGCATCGAAAGCCTTGATCGTCGCGTGCTTGTATTGCTCGATAATTGCCGGAATTTCTTTGGCTTCCAGCGCACGCGGCTCAGGCATATCCTGCATACCTTGCTCGGTAAATATCTGCTCCCGGCAGCGAATCGCCGACGGGGCAACGGACTCGGCACTTTCGTGCTTGTTAAGCGGATGCCCAACCCGGCCACAATGCATAATCTGGCAAACGATTTTGCCATCGCGTTTATGTACCGCGTCGGTAACGCGTTGCCAGGCTTCCGCCTGCGCGTTGTTGTAAATGCCTGGCGTTCGGTTGTATCCCTTGCCATCGCGGCTGGGCTGGGTACCTTCAGTGATGATTAGCCCGGCATCGGCGCGTTGTGAGTAGTAATCAACATGCAGGTCGCCCACTAAATCATCGTCGCTGGCGCGAGAACGCGTCATTGGCGCCATCACCACACGATTTTTTAATTCAAGCTCACCCAGTGTGACAGGCTCCAGTAGTTTTTCAACATCAGGCATAACAACTCTCAACGAATCCGGATTTTAGGTACGTCGCTACTGCGACGCATGCGATTTAGAAATTCGCCGATTGGCGCAGGTGCCGCCACCCCAGGCGCATCCCCCTGCGGTGGATTGGCCCAGAACTCTTGCCAACTGGGCCAAAGCTCGTGCCACGCGCCGTCATAATGTTCGCGATCGGGCCAGCGCATTTTTTGCTCACCTACCGGCGGCTTGTTCAGGTCGGTGGCGTACCAATAGCACGGCAGGCGCCGGCGGAAGTACCAACGACCATCAATGCGTTCGTAGTCATCCCAGTACAACATCTGCATGATGACCCACTCTATATCGCCGTTGTCGCAGGGTGTTTCGTGTTCGTTCTTTGAATACAGCACGCCATGCGCGTGGTTGGCATCCTTGAATTCAATAATGTGGTTGCCCGTGTGATGCGAGGTACCGGTGAATTGCAGGCGCAAGGTATCGTCCAACCAGCGTTTCAAATGCGCACGGCCTGTATGCTCGCGGCTAACGCGAATATCTTCGGCAAACAAATTTACGTGCGCATCGAGGTCGCGCATATCGAGTGATAACGAATACTTGGCGACAAGCTGGCGTATCTCATCCAGCGACTCAAGGCGATCGATTCGCGCGAGCAGGTTCTGGTCCATGATTTGTCCGTTAATGTGGCGCAGCCAGGTGGACTGTAAAATGCGCTTAGGCGTTGGCGGCGGCGCGACCCGCCATACGGCCGGTAAAGGTAGCATCGCCAACCGACATACCCGAGCAGTATCCTTCGCCGCGGCGTGGAATGCCCGCTGCGGTACGGCCTGCGGCATACAGACCGGGAATAACGTCACCTTCGGGCGTTAGCACTTCACCCGAAGGCAAGGTGTCGAGGCCACCGAGCGTAAAGTAAGGCAGGAATGCGCCACGACCCGGTGTACAGTCTAATGCGACCAACGGCCCTTCGAGCGGCTTTAGCCATTCATCGCTTTTGTGAAACAAAGGATCCTGGCCATTCGCGGCATGGCGATTATAAAACTCGATGCTATGTTGTAACTGGCCTTCGGGCAATTGCAGCTCGGCTTCCAGTTCGGCTACTGTTTCGCCGGTACCCGCAACGGATGCACTGAGATAAGAGATTTTTTCATAGTCGCCATAATCTTCAACAGTGGCAATTAAAAATACCCGGTCGCCCTGTTGCTTGAGCAGCATGGCACCAACGCGACCGTGGTAGCAATCTTCGTTAATAAAGCGTTGCCCTTGCGCATTCACAAAAATGCCATAAGTAAACGAGGCGGGCGGATAAAATGGCACACTGACGAAACCCTCATCCATATTGATGGCTGCCGCTCCAACGCCCTGCCCCATCAGTATGCCGGTACCAGTGTCGCCGGGATTGCCAATTGGCACCGAGCAGCGCAGCAGTTCCGGCGCATATTTCTTCACCATGGGCTCGTTCATCACAAAGCCGCCGCTGCAAAGTACAACGCCCTTATCTGCGCGCACAAAACGCTCCTGCATATCAATACGCACCACCAGGCCACAAACTTTTCCGCTATCATCATCAATAATCAGCGTTAAAGCACGCGCTTCATAATGTACGTCAATATCACGCTGCTCAACGTTTTCGGTCATGATTTTCATAAATAGCGGGCCGCCATTGTCGCCCACCACTTCGAGGTTGTGGCCGCGCGGGCAAGGCTTGGCCAGATCCCGAAATGGCCAGGCCTTTTCACTACCGGTAAACAACAAGCAGTCATCGGTTAACGCCATAATCGCGCGCTGCTTGTACTCGCTATCTTTAAACGGCACGCCGCGCTCGACCAGCCAGTTAAAATGGTCAACGCTATGCTCAACGTAGTTGTGGATTTTCGCTTCATCTGCACGTCCGCCCGCGCTGGCCTTTAAAAACTCAACCATTGCCTCGCTACTGTCACTCCAACCGCAGGCCTGTTGTACGCGCGTGCCACCATTGCCGCCCATGTAAATTTCAGCCGACGACAGTGCAGTGGAACCACCAGCCGCTGAGGCCAGCTCAAAAAGCGCGACACGAGCACCTGCATCACTCGCTTCAATTGCAGCACAAGCACCTGCGCCACCAAATCCAACCACCGCAACATCAGTTTCTATATCCCAGTTGGCTACCGCACTGGCTTTTATCGGCCGGGTTGCTTTGACTTTTTCTTCTGACATTTGCGCGATGCCCTGTTAGAAATTTTGCACTTGAAAGTTAGTAGACTTGCTTAAGCTATAGTTTGTTACCAGGCTTTACTCGTTAATTGGCCTAACGGTTAGCTTCCAATCGTCCTGGCGTGGATGGATCTCTTCATAAAGGCGCTTGTAACCGGTGTAATCTATAAGCCAGTTACCATCCTGTTTCACATATCGGTCTTCGTAAAGCGCTGAACCCATCAGTGTGTAATTATCATCGAGGTTGATAAAAATATCCTGCAAATACCAGATGCCGGTAGCGGTATCACCATCGGGTGTAATTTCAGGGTGATGGCCGTGGTGCATGCCAAACTTTGTCGTGGTAAAAGAGCGCTGGTAAAAGTCGCGCAGTGCGGGCCAGCCCTGCAGGTCAAACTCGTAATCACCGCCTTTGAAATAGGCCTTGGCGTCTTTGGTAAATACCGTCGACAAGCCATCGAAGTTACCGGTATCGAGAAAACGGAAGTACCGGCCTTTAAGTTGCTTTATAAGCTCTATTGCTTCGAGGTCAAGCATGCTATTGCTCCCGTAGTTTTTGTTATTAATCCTGGTACTGGTTAATGTGTTTTGCCGACTGGTAGGCCATGGTCATGGCGGGGCCCAAGGTTGCACCAGGGCCCGGGTAGGTTGGCAAAATTGCTGCTGAACAGTTGCCCACCGCGTAAAGCCCTTCGATAAAGCCACCGGCTTCGCGTTTCACCCGCGCATTGATATCCGTATCCATGCCGCCTAGCGTACCAAAATCACCGGCATCGATACGCATTGCGTAGTAAGGCGCTTCGTCAATTGTGGCCAGGCAGGGGTTGGGCTTTATTTCAGGATCCGCGTAGTAGCGGTCATAGGCTGACTCACCGCGATGAAATTCTTCGTCAACGCCGGTTTCGGCGTAGCGGTTCATATTGTTTATTGTCTCGCGAAGACCTGCAGGATCAATATCCATTTTGCCAGCGAGCTCTTCGATGCTGTCGGCCTTGGCAACAAACCCGGATTCAAACCATAGCTTGGGAATAGTCCAATCGGGCTTGAGCGCTTTTGTCATCAACGGGCCCGCGATATAGTTGCGACGAAAACGTGAATCGAAAACATGGTAGGCCGGCGCGCAAGGGTTGTCTTCGCTGTGCGCCGCGAATAGTTCTTTTTGATAAGCCATGTAATTTTGCGATTCATTCGCGATACGTTTGCCGGCCCTGTTAACTACGCAGGAACCGGGGAATGATTTTTCCATAATGCTCAAACGTGGCGCGGGCTCGTTGGGCACGCAAAGCGTGGTTGTCCACCATGCGTCGTTAATTAATCGCGTAGCCGCACCAATTTCCAGCCCGGCGCGTAGCGGGTCGCCGGTGTTATTCGGTGAGCCTGCACTCCACTCGGCATTCGTAGGTGCGGGCAAATATTTTTCGCGCATAGCCTGGTTTTTCTCAAAGCCACCGGCAGCCAAAACTACCGCTTTGCGGGCTTCAATTCTAATCGTCTTACCATCGCGCTTGGCAACAACGCCAACAATCCTGCCATCTTTTTCGATCAGCGACTCCATTGGTGTTTCGAACCAGATCGGAATGTCGCGATCCTTCACCGAACGAAACAAGCGAGCGACACCGGCCGAGCCACAACACAGGCGCCGCGATATCAATGTGCGAAATTTCCATGGGATGTCGATGATGTACTGGAAAATCATTTTTGCGGTAATGCCAATCCAGCCTGGCAATTGCAGCATCAAAACCTGCGCTTCAACCTGGGTAAAGTGAATCAGGCCGCCTATGCGCATCATGTGATGGCTGTAGGTCATACGCTTGTAGTCATCACCCAGCTCGGAACAATTAAACGGCGCGGGCTCCAGCGATCGATGCCCCTCTTTCGCGCCATCGACGTTGGTGTAGTAATCCGGGTAGTGATCCAGCGATTCATAGCGCACCTGGGAGCGGTCGTGCAGGAAGCGAAGCATCTTGGGGCCATTCTCAAGATAGGCATCCACGAGCTCTGGTGGTACATCCTCACCCTCGAGTGTCTGGCGCAAATATTCGCGCGCCTCTTGCAGCGAATCTTCCGCACCGCACTCCTTTGCGTAGTGACTACAGGGAATCCAGATGCCACCACCAGAGGTCGCGCTGGTGCCGCCTACCTTGTCAGCTTTCTCGATCACCAGCACATCTCGACTGCCCATCTCGTAGTTGCAAACTGCAGAGGTCAGCCCGCCATTGCCAGTACCTACCACCAGCACGTCTACCGAGTGGTCGAAAGCTTGTGCGTCTTGATCTTGCCCCGCCATATTTTTATCCTGTGTTTGAAAACTTTTTAGCGCTCGCCAAGGCTGCGCTGTAAACCGTGATACCGGGATGCCATGCGTCAAAAGCTATTGAACCGGCCAGTGCCGGCCGAAGCAACGGTATAACTATGAATTACTGTTGGTCGACCCGCGTTTCGCGAGCACCGCTCTTGCCACTCTAATAGACCTCCAATCAGGCTTGGCTATTTACCGTCAAATCGTGCCTGTAATGCATACCGCATCCGGACTAGAATGCCCGAAATGCCCAGCTGGAGTTGGCTAGACAAGCGCGTTAGTCTTAATATATCTGCTTTATTTTCTCGCTCGGCAAGCGTTGAATCGCCCCCGCTAACCGCCTCAACAAGCCCTCGGCGACGAAAA
Organism: Pseudomonadales bacterium; assembly: GCA_013043705.1. Lineage (GTDB taxonomy): Bacteria > Pseudomonadota > Gammaproteobacteria > Pseudomonadales > UBA7434 > UBA7434. The sequence continues at coordinate 2,002 of JABDNS010000136.1, read as the reverse complement.
AACTAACCGGAGATAAGACATGGCAACATCCGCAGAATACCGCCTTGGGCCAAACGCCTATCCTCGCGGCTGGTTTATTGTCGCGGAAGCGTCCGAGCTCGACAAGGGCGCGATCCCAGTGAGCTTTTTCGGCCAGGATTTTGCGCTTTACCGGGGCGAAAGTGGCCGCGTGGTCATGCTCGACGCCTATTGCACGCATATGGGCACACATATCGCCGCCAGCAGCAGCGCAATGATTGTGCAAGAACACAACAACCTCGAGGGCGATTCTATTCGCTGCCCCTACCACGGCTGGCGCTTCACTGCCGAGGGCGAGGTTGACGATATCCCGCATATCCAGGGTGAGTGCCCCAAAGTGAAGGGCCTCAAGTCCTACCCGGTGCGCGAAGTCATGGGTTGTGTGATGGTTTGGTGGGATCCGGAAGGCGGCGAACCATTGTTCGAGCCGCCCTACCTGCCTGAGTGGGATAAATCCAACTGGGTGCAGTGGGAACTCGACCATCTTGGCCAGCTACCGCTACACGGCCAGGAAATTATCGACAATATGGCCGATGCCTCGCATTTGGGGCCGACACATGGCGCGCCCTGCGAGTGGTTCGAAAACGAATGGCGCGACCACATCTATATCCAGCGCCAAGGTGGTTTCCATGTTTTGTACGACTGCATGCTTACCACCACTACCTGGTATACCGGCCCGGGACTGTTGCTGTCCAAGCAGCAATTTGGCGACGTACTCACCTACGAGCTAATTGCCAATACGCCGGTTGCTGAGGGTGTGTCGCAAGTCTGGCATGGCTGTCTAAGCCCAGCCGCGGGCGATAGCGTTACCGAAGCAGATAAAGCCACCGCAAAAGAAATCCAGGCCGGCGCGCTGACTGCGTTTTCAGCCGACTTCGAAATCTGGAAACACAAAAAAGCCGCCACCCGCGTGATGCAAATGAACTCCGACGGCCCCTTTATGAAAGGTCGAAAATGGTTTGGACAGTTCTACTGCGAAAAAGAAAAAATTGCCGAGATTCAACAAGCACTAAACGGCACAGCCCAAACCAGCTATTTACCCCTGCCCGACGCCAAGGCGCGCGAGCTAGACGCAGGTTTGTTTGACTAAAAAAAGGGGCCGGTGACAAATCGGAATCGTTCCGATTTGTCACCGGCCCCTTTGTTGTGAATAAGAAATAGCGAATCCGTACATTAGAGGCATGCAGAAGTGAAACCCCAGAAAATACCAACGCTTGCAGGAACGTTAACGCCGTTCCCATTCCAGGTTGATTGCGAAACATCGATCAGCGAAGCTAGGGATATCATGAACAAGCACGACATCCGGCACTTAATCGTTATGGAAAATCGAGATATCGCTGGAATAATAACGGATCGCGATTTGCACCATCACGCGGCGCTCTACGGCGGCAAGCCCGATGACAGCCTCACAGTGAAGGATATCTACAACACTAATATCGTTGTTGCGGATATCCATGATCCATTAGATAAGGTGCTGGAATCGATGGCAGAGCGGCACATTGGCAGCGTAGTCGTGCTAAACAAGGGAGAGCTTGCAGGCATTTTCACCACCACCGATGCCTGCAAACATTTTGCAAAATTTATCCAGGAAAATGAAACAAAACAACCGCCCGATATGCTTGCTTAGCAAAAAGCACCGGGGGCGACTCCTGGCAAATCATTTTTTCCTCAGTGCATCAATAATATCGATGGGTAGCGGGAAAACAATGGTGGAGCTCTTATCACCCGCTATACCCGAGAGCGTTTGCAGGTAGCGCAACTGCAAAGCCTCACTTTGCTTAGACAGGGTTTGTGCAGCGCCTAGCAACTTTTCAGACGCCTCGTATTCACCCTGTGCATGTATAACTTTCGCACGCCTCTCTCGCTCGGCTTCTGCTTGCTTCGCAATTGCCCTGATCATGCTTTCATCCAGATCCACATGCTTGATTTCAACGTTGGATACCTTGATTCCCCACGCATCGGTCTGCTTGTCGAGTATTTGCTG
>JABDNS010000135.1 GCA_013043705.1 Pseudomonadales bacterium | reverse complement strand
CGCGCCATTGCGGTGCTCGACTGGGAATTGTCAACGCTCGGTAACCCTGTCGCCGATATCGCTTATTACTGCATCATTATGCGTATGCCCGGTGCGGGCGCGGTAAAAGGCTTGGCGGGTGTTGATCTCGAGTCGTTGGCTATTCCGAATGAGCAGCAGGTTATTGAGCGCTACTGCAGCTTGCGTGGTATCGACGGTATCCCGCACTGGAACTTTTATCTTGCGTTTAGCTTTTTCAGGCTGGCTTCTATTATCCAGGGCGTTTACAAGCGTGCGCTGATGGGCAATGCATCGAACGAGCGTTCGATGGAGATGGGTAAAAACGTGCAGGCGCTTGCCGAGCTGGCGCTACACTGTGCCTTCGAACCCGCCAGCTAAATTAAGCGCCAGTAATTTACGCCTACGGCTGCATCGCCAGCTGTTTTTTCCAAGCCAAGGGGGTAAGCCCGGTCCAGCGTTTGAAGGCGCGAATAAACGCGCCGCGCTCGCTGAAGCCCAGGTCGTAGGCAATTTGCTCTACGCTTTTTTCCCCTTTTAGCAGCGCTGCCTTTGCAGCTTCGCGCAGCACTTGCGCTCTTATCGCCGCGAAGCTATTGCCACTTTTGGCTAACGCGCGCCGCATGCCTTGTGGGTGCAAACCCAAATAATTTGAGGCTTCGTCTACGCCAGGCAATTTCTGGTTTCTTCGCGTATGCGCGGCCAGCCAGTTATTCAATTGGCCGGCGATATCCTGGTTGACGTAGTTGGTCGCGTAAAGGGCCAACGGCAATTCGCGTAGAAAGCGCTTGAGCGCATTAAAATCTCGTACATTCGGCAGCGACAATACACTTTGCCTGAATGCCAGCGAGCAGCGTTCGCGGTCGTAACTGATGGGTGCGCCAACAAAAAGCCTTCGATACTCATCCGCATAATCGGGTTTTTTATAATCCAGTTCAACGCTGGCAAGTGGCAACAATTGGTCGGCGAACCAACAGAACACGCGGTGCGCGGCAAATAACAAATACTCTATAGCGTGCTGGTTCTTTACGCGATTATCAGCGCGGCGCTCGATAATCAGCAGGCTATTCTCGTTGCCGGGTTGCCAGCGAAAATTGAAGCCCACGTCGAGCACCATTGCGGCCTCTGCCCAGATTTGCATAGCGTCGCCAATGGTATCTGCGTTAATGGCGCTGTAGGTCAGCATTTTTAGCGTATTGGGTTTAACCGGTTTATCCAGCAGGCCGAGCATTTCATCTTGCAAAGTATCGCGCAGTGCCACGGCCAGGTCGGCATGCTGGCGGTAGCTAATGCGTGCGTTGGCTCGCTGAAGTTTTTGTGGATCGATAGCCAGGTCTTCCAATAGCCGATCGACGTCGGCGCCAGCCTCGCGCGCACCTTGCAACATATGCGTGGTGAACCGGGCTGAAAAGCTGTTTTGCACGGCAGGTAAATCCGGTTTTGATGATGTGAGGAGGCTGGGCGCGAAAAAATCAGCCGGAAAAGAAAGGCTCAATTGTAAGAAAAAGCCACTTTTTAAGCAAGCGAAGGTCACTGCCGCCGCACTGGCCAGGTCGCATAATCCAGTCCCTCGCCAGCAATCGCCATGGCAATGGTTTCAATAGGCAAATCAAGTATTTGTTTTCAAGTAGTCCAAGCATCCCGAGAGGTTTTCCATGAGTCACCAAGCGTTTATTTACGAAGCGGTGCGCACGCCGCGCAGCAAGGGTAAGAAAGAGGGCACGCTACATGAAGTCAAGCCGGTTGACCTGGGTGCCGGGCTGCTGCGTGAAATCCAGCAGCGTCACGATCTCGATACCAGTTATGTCGACGATGTGGTGATGGGCTGTGTTACGCCAGTTGGCGAGCAGGGCAGCGATGTGGCCAAGATGGTTGTGCAAAATGCCGACTGGGATGAATCGGTTGCGGGCGTACAGCTCGATCGATTTTGCGCTTCGGGACTGGAAGCAGTAAATATCGCCGCGCAAAAAGTGGCCTCCGGATGGGACAAGCTGGTAGTTGGTGGCGGCATCGAGTGCATGTCGCGTGTGCCGATGGGTAGCAATGGCGGCGCTATGGCCAACGACGCGGGCTTTGCATTCAAAACCGGTTTCGTGCCCCAGGGCATTGGCGCCGATACCATTGCAACACTGGAAGGTTGGTCGCGCGAAGACGTCGATGCCTACGCACTGGAATCGCAGAAGCGCGCGGCAAAAGCGCGCGACAGCGGCTACTTCGACAAGTCGGTAGTGCCAGTGCGCGATGCGAATGGAACGCTAATTCTTGAGCGCGATGACTTCATCAAACCGCAGACCACGATGCAGGGTCTGGCTGGATTGCGTGCTTCATTTGAAGCCATAGGCCCGTTCGGCTTCGACGATATTATGCTGGCCAAATATAACCAGCTCGAGCGGATAAACCACGTGCATACGCCCGGCAATTCGTCGGGCATTGTCGATGGCGCCAGTGCAGTACTGGTCGGTAGCGAACAAGCCGGGCAGGATCTTGGGCTTACACCCCGCGGACGCGTAGTCGCCACCGCAATTATCGCGACCGATCCGACCATTATGCTAATTGGCCCGGGGCCCGCGGCCAAGAAATGTTTGGCAAACGCCGGCTTGGATAAAAGCGATATCGATTTGTGGGAAATCAACGAGGCGTTCGCGTCGGTTGCGATGCGCTACATGAAAGACCTTGGTGTGGACCATGAAATCACCAACGTTTGCGGAGGCGCCATAGCGATGGGTCATCCACTGGGTGCAACCGGTGCTAGCCTGGTAAGCACCATGCTCGACGAACTGGAGCGGCGCAAACTCAAGCGGGCGATGATCTCGCTGTGTGTGGGTGGCGGTATGGGCATCTCCACAATTATTGAGCGTGTTTAGCCAGGAAGGATGGCCAGCGGTCGCGAGCCAAAGCAAGCAGCGATAGAAACGAATTGTGCAAAAGCATTTAAGCATCGAGAGAATACTATGAGCGTTTTTAACTACGAAAAAGATTCCGACGGCATCGTAACCATTACCATGGATATGAATGGGCCGGTTAACTCAATGAGCGACGAGTACTTGCCAGCGCTTTGCGAAAGTACGCAGAAGTTGCAAGGCGAATCTGGCCTTAGCGGCGTGATTTTTGCCTCTGCCAAGAAAACATTTTTTGCCGGTGCCGACCTCGAGCGCATGCTGCAGCTCAAGCCGGAGCAAGCCGAAGCGATGTTCCACGAAGTCGAAGCTATCAAAGCGGAATTTCGCAAGCTCGAAAAATTGCCAGTGCCCGTGGTTGCGGCCATTAATGGCGCGGCATTAGGTGGCGGCTTTGAGATTTGCCTGGCCTGTAATCACCGCATTGCCTGGAATCATAGGTCCGTACAGCTAGGCTTGCCCGAGGTTGGCCTTGGATTGCTGCCGGGCGGCGGCGGCGTGGTGCGCATGACCAATATGCTGGGTATCGAAAAGGCGTTGCCGAACCTGTTGGAAGGAAAGAAGCTCACGCCGGAAAAAGCGTTGCAAGCGGGCTGGATCAACGAGCTGGTCGATAAGCTTGAAGACCTTGTGCCCAAAGCCAAGGCATGGATCCTGGCCAACAAGGGCGACGAGGCCGCGGCTACCCAGCCCTGGGATGTGAAGGGCTTTAAAATTCCAGGTGGCAAGATCAACTCGCCTAAAAATGCCCAGTTGGCGTCGGCCGCGCCCGCCATGCTGTACAAGCAAACCCGCGGGTTGTTGCCGGCACCGGTAAAAATTCTCGATTGCGCCTACCAGGCGGCGATGGTCGATTTCGATACCGCGCTGCGCGTCGAATCGCGTGCGCTAGCTGAATTGGCCGTGTCTCCGCAGGCCAAAAATATGATCAAGGCTTTTTTCTTTGACCTCGGCAAGGTTAACGGCGGCGCCAGCCGGCCAAAGGAGATCGAAAAAACCCCAACCCGCAAGGTCGGGATACTGGGCGCCGGCATGATGGGGCAGGGTATCGCCTACGTTTCGGCGATGGCCGGCATTGAAGTGGTGCTGAAAGATATGTCGCAGGAAGCGGCGGATAAGGGCAAGGCCTATAGCAAAAAGCTGCTTGATAAGCGGGTCTCTCGCGGGCGGATGGACGAGGCCAAGGCGCGCGATGTGCTCGGCTTGATCAAGGCGACCGATAACGACAAGGACCTGCAGGGTTGCGACCTGATTATTGAAGCCGTGTTTGAAAATATGGCGTTAAAGCACAAGATCGTAAAAGAAACTGAACAATACCTCTCCGATGATGGCTTCTGGGGTTCCAATACATCGACGTTGCCAATCACCCAGTTGGCCGAGGGAAGTAACAAGCCGGAAAATTTCATCGGCATTCACTTTTTCTCGCCGGTCGACAAAATGCCCTTAATCGAAATTATTTGCGGTGAGAAAACCAGCGATGCAGCGCTGGCCAAAGCATTCGACTACGCACAGCAAATTCGCAAGGTACCCATTGTGGTAAACGACTCTTTGGGTTTCTTTACCTCGCGTACTTTCGGTACCTACCTCGACGAAGGCGGTCGTATTCTCACCGAGGGTTTCCACCCCGTGAAGCTCGACAACCTGGGCAAAGCGATTGGCATGCCGGTTGGACCGCTGGCGGTGCAGGACGAGACCAGCCTGGAGCTTACCCGCAAGGCGATGGAGACCTGGAGGGAAATGGGTGTTGAAGACAAGTGGGGCGAAGCCGGGAACACGCGTCGCATTATAAAAGACATGATTATTGACAATGGGCGCGGCGGTCGCGCACACGGCGGCGGTTACTACGATTATCCGGAGGGTGGCGAAAAAACCATTTGGCCAGGCCTGTTCGACCTGTATTACAACGAGAATAACGCATTGGATGACGCGGATGTGAAAGACCGGCTGCTGTTTCGACAAGTAATCGAGGCCTTGAAGTGCCTGGAAGCTAACGTGCTGCGCAGTGTGGCCGATGGCAATATTGGTTCCATTATGGGTATTGGCGCGCCCGCCTGGACGGGTGGTTTCCTGCAGTTTCCCAATACCTATGGGTTGCAGAATTTCGTTGATCGCTGTGCTGAGCTGGAAAATAAATTTGGCGAGCGATTTGCATGCCCGCAAATAGTCAAAGACAAGCTGGCGGCCAACGAGTTAATCGCCTGATCTTTCACACTCTATGAGCAGAGAATAAATTATGGATGCATCGAGCAGGAACTTTACTGAAGAGCAGCATATGTTTCGCGCAGCCTATCGCAAATTTCTGGAGGCTGAAGTGGCGCCGCATATGCCGGCTTTCAGGAAGGCCGGAATCGTCGACCGCGAAATTTTTCGCAAGGCGGGCGAGCAGGGCTTTTTGATGATTTGGCCGGATGAAAAGTATGGCGGCATGGGCGATGCGGATTTTCGCTACGAGCAAATTATTATCGAAGAGCTTTCCCGTGCGGAGTGTAGTGAATGGTACGCGCCACTGCATAGTCGGCTGGTGGGTCCTTATTTCGATAAGTTCGCTACCGAGGAGCAGCGCGAACGATTTTTGCCAGGCTGTGTAAGCGGCGAAAAAATTCTTGCCATAGCCATGACTGAACCGGATGCCGGCAGTGATCTGTCGGGTATGCGGTCCACAGCTCGGGACATGGGCGATCACTTTATTTTGAACGGTTCCAAAACCTATATTTCCAATGGTATCAATGCCGATATTGTTATCGTGGCCGCCAAGCTGGCAGGTTCCGACAACCCGCATGCGGTTGTGCTTTGCATTGTCGAGCGAGGTATGGAGGGTTTTGAGCGCGGCCGCAACCTGGAAAAAATGGGCCAGAGCGCGCAGGATACGGCGGAGTTATTTTTTAACAACGTTAAAGTGCCCAGGGAAAATATTATGGGCGAACCGGGCAAGGGGTTTATCTACCTGATGACCGGGCTTGCCGAAGAGCGCTTGCAGGCAGCCGTCGGTTTTATTTCCAATGCCCGTCACGCCTTCGATATAACGCGCGACTTTTGTATGGAGCGCAAGATGTTCGGCAAAACCCTGGCGGGGATGCAAAACACCCAGTTCAAGATGGCCGAAATGGATATGGAAATTGAAATGGCCGAGGTTTATGTCGATCACTGTGTCGAACTGCTGAATAAAGAGCGCCTCACCGGCGAGATTGGTGCCAAGGCAAAATACCTGGCCAGCGAAATTGAATGGCGTATGCTCGACCTTGGCGTGCAATTACACGGCGGCGCCGGGTTTATGAAAGAGTATGCGATATGCAACCTTTTCACGGGCTCCAGGGTGAATAGAATTTATGCCGGAACCTCGGAGGTTATGAAGTTGATTGTGGGTCGGCATATTTTTTCGGAAGCGTATAGCAGTACTTTGGTGTAGTCGGGTCGGCTTTGCGTGCATGCGCAGCCATTTTAGTGGGCGAGTATTTCGAAATTTGATGAGTTGAGGATTAGATTATGCAGTTAAAAGGTAAAACAGCCATTGTTACTGGCGGTGCGTCCGGGCTGGGTGAGGCCAGTGTGCGCCTTTACGTGGAAAACGGCGCACGCGTTGCCATTTTCGACATGAATGACGATCGCGGCGGCAAGCTTGCCGAGGAGTTGGGCGAGGCGGTTATCTATCGCAATGTTAACGTTACCGATGAGGCGGCCGTCGCTACGGCGATTGAAGCTACCGTGAAAAGCTTTGGCGACATTCATATCTGCAATAATTTCGCGGGTATCGGCAGCGCGGCTAAAACCGTGGGTAAGGGCAAGGCGATGCCGCTGGCCGATTTTAAACAGGTTATCGACATTAACCTTATTGGTACTTTCAACGTGCTGCGTCTCGTCGCGCAGCAAATGGCCAGCCAGGACCCAATAGATGAGGATGGCCAGCGCGGTGTAATTATCAACACGGCGTCAATTGCCGCGTACGAAGGCCAGATAGGTCAGGCTGCTTACAGTGCCTCCAAGGGCGGCGTGGTAGGTATGACGCTGCCGATAGCGCGGGATCTCGCGTCGCTGGGCATACGCGTTAACACTATCGTACCCGGGCTTATCCATACGCCATTGTTTGATTCGCTGCCAGAGCCCGCGTTTAAAAGCCTGGAGGCGTCTACTTTGTTTCCCAAGCGCCTGGGTAAACCGCAAGAAATTGCACATCTATCCAAATATATTGTTGAAAATGATTACACCAACGCGGAGTGTATTCGCATGGACAGCGGCATTCGCATGCAACCCCGCTAGTGGCATTCGTATGCAGCCCCGCTAGCGGCTTTTTATGCAACCCCGCTAATGGCTTCGTACGCAACCACCGCTAGTAGCATCGCTGCAATATCGTCATGCAGCGCTGTTTAATTAGTGCAACTCTCTGGCGTTTTTTTATTTAACAGGTTTTCATATGTCGCAGTTTGAGAAAATTACATTTTCAATGGACGGCGCAGTAGCGCGCATTGCACTGAACAATCCGAAATCCCTTAACGCGCTTAGCCAGCAAATGCGCAAGGACTTGCAGGCTGCGCTCGGCGAAATTGAAAGCAACGATGCGATTCGTGTTGTTATTCTTGCCGCCGAGGGACGCGGCTTTTCGTCGGGTACAGATCTCAGCGAGGGTCTGGCCGGTTTCGACACGGTCGAAGCGCAGATCCAGGAAGAGTACAAACCCGTCATTATGGGTATCTATAACTCTAGCAAGTTGTATATTGCGCAAGTGCACGGGGCTTGTGCGGGCATTGCGGTTGGTATTGCATTGGCTTGTGATCTTGCGGTTATGGCAGAAGATGCTTTTTTGTATATTCCCTTTGCGGGTTTGAGTATGGTGCCCGACGGCGGTGTCAGCCATCAGTTAATGCGGCATGTGGGTGCCAAGCGTGCCATGCAGCTTTACCTCGAGTCTGCGCGCATACAGGCGGCCGATTGTCTCGCATATGGTCTGGTTAATAAGGTTGTCGCTGCGGATAAGCTTGGTAGCGAAACCATGGCCTGGGCTGCGGTACTTGCCGAAGGTGCGCCGCTGGCGCACCGCTACGGCAAGCAGTGCTTGCAGCATGCATCAGAAAACGACCTGTCCAGCACAATTGATCTCGAAGCCGCTTTGCAGGCAACCTGCTTCACCAGTGAAGATTCGCAGGCTGCAATTACTGCTTTTTTTAACAAGGAAATGCCTGTTTTTCACGGTCGCTAGTCGCTCGTCAAATCGAAATCGCGTTAATCAAATATAGAGGTTCCCTGTGTCCGCTCCCGTCGTCACCGTCGATATTCAAAATCATATAGCGGACGTGAGGCTCAACCG
>JABDNS010000134.1 GCA_013043705.1 Pseudomonadales bacterium | reverse complement strand
GTGACAAATCGGAATCGTTCCGATTTGTCACCGACCCCTTTTTTTAAAAAACTTCGAAAAGGCCGGCAGCACCCATGCCGCCGCCGATACACATTGTAACCACAGCGTAGCGTACACCGCGACGCCTGCCTTCAATAAGTGCATGACCAACCATGCGGGCCCCACTCATACCAAACGGGTGACCAATGGAAATAGCCCCACCGTTAACGTTGATTTTTTCGTTATCAATACCGAGCTTGTCGCGACAATAAATTACCTGGCAAGCGAAAGCCTCGTTGAGCTCCCACAAACCAATGTCATCGATCTTAAGACCGTGTCGCTTTAACAACTTGGGTATAGCAAACACCGGCCCAATGCCCATTTCATCCGGTGCACAACCGGCAACTGCAAGGCCGCGATAAGCGCCCAGTGGTTGCAAGCCGCGCTGAACTGCCATCTCGCTGTCCATCAGCACAAGTGCGGAGGCGCCGTCAGAAAGTTGCGAAGCATTGCCCGCGGTAATAAAACGACCTTGCTTGATAAACTGGCCATCTTTGAACACCGGCTCCAAACCGGAAAGGTTTTCCAATTTAGTACCCGGCCGGTTGCCCTCGTCTTTTTCCAGCAGCACTTCCTCATGCGTGGTTTCTTTGGATTCCTTGTTAAATACCGCTTTGACCGATTTCATCGGCACAATTTCATCGTCGAACGCGCCCGCTTGCTGCGCTGCCGCAGTGCGCTGCTGGCTTTGCAGCGAATACTCATCTTGCGCCTCGCGGCTAATGCTATAGCGATCGGAAACTACCTCGGCGGTTTCGATCATTTGAATATAGGCTTCAGGCGATTGTGCAAGCACTGCTTTGGAGACATTACGGTAGCTGTTTTTGTGCTTGTTTTGTACCAGCGAAATCGATTCCAGCCCGCCCGCCACGACAACGTCGTATTCGTTGCACATAATCGACTTGGCGGCGGTGGCAATAGTCATCAGGCCCGATGAGCACTGCCGGTCCATCGTCATACCTGATGTGGTGTCGGGCAGACCACCCGCGACGGCGCACAGACGGCCCAGGTTGTAAGCTTGCGTGCCCTGCTGCGCTGCTGCACCCATTAATACATCTTCTACCTGTTGCGGCTCTATACCTGCACGCTCCACCGCTGCGCGCACAACATGGCCGCCCATGGCAGGTGCCTCGGTATCGTTAAATGCGCCGCGAAAGGCTTTGCCGATCGGGGTGCGTGCAGTGCTGACGATGACGGCTTCTCTCATAATAAATTCCTTACATTAGTTGCGGGACAGTTAACCCCAATTACCCATCCCCGTGGTTTAGGCACGCTGGCTTGAACAGGAAAGGACTTCGCCGGTCATGTAACTGCTGTAGTCGGAAGCCAGGAACATCATGGTGTTGGCCACCTCCCAAACTTCGGCAGCACGGCCAAAGGCCTCTTTAGCGGCCAATTCTTCCAGTAACTCCATGGGTGTGGTTTTCTTTAAAAATTCGTGAAAGGCAATAGACGGAGAAACGGCGTTGATGCGCACGCCGTGATCGGCCGCCTCCAGTGCGGCGCAACGGGTCAACGCCATGACACCGGCTTTGGCCGCGGCGTAATGACACTGCTCTTTTTGCGCGCGCCAGCCTAACACTGACGCATTGTTGACAATAACGCCCTGCCCACGCGGCTGCATTTTTTTGAGCATGTAACGCGTCATGCGCATGGTGCCAGTAAGCGTAATATCCAGCACGCGACTCCACTCTTCGTCGGGCATATCCACCAACAAGCGAGTGCCGCCAAGACCCGCATTATTAATCAGCACATCAACGCTGCTCATATGCTCTTCAGCAAAATCCACCAGCGACCGAACGTCTTCTTCAACAGTAACATTTGCAAGCTTGCCATAGACTCGATCAAGGCTAGTGTCTTCTTTTAACGCAGCCACTGCTTTTTCCAGCCGGCCCTGGTGGATATCGCTGATAGTTACCGCGCGTGCACCCTCTTCGGCAGCGCGTTTAGCAGCGGCAAAACCGATACCCGCACCTGCGGCTGCGGTAATCAATACCGTCTTACCCTCTAGCAAGTTGTGCCCGGCCACATAAGGTGGCGGCTCTTTCAAGGCCATGCTTAGCTCCTGGAGTAATTCTGTTGAGAGAGATTAACCGCGCGGCTCTCGCGGCATGCCAAGCGCGCGCTCAGCAATAATATTGCGCTGGATCTGGTTGGTGCCACCGTAAATGGTATCCGAACGCGTGAACAGGAACATCGACTGCAATCGGTTTAGCTCGTAGGGTGCCGCTTCAAGAATTTCACTGTCGGCACCCAATACGTCCATGGCCAGCTTACCCAGGTTGCGGTGCCAGCTGGCCCAATACAGCTTGTAAATCATCGCAGACTTCTGCAGGCTACCATCATCGGCACCGCCAGACAGCATGCGCATGCTATTAAAGCGCATAATCTTTAGCCCCATATGGGCATCGGCAATGCGCGCACGTATTGCCGGGTCGGTCGCCGCGCCATTACCTTTAGCAATGGCGACTATTTCATTTAATTCGTTCTGGAACAACATCTGCTGCCCCAGCGTTGACACACCGCGCTCAAAACCCAGCAAACCCATGGCCACCTTCCAGCCATCACCCGGCGCACCAACAATATCGTCGGCGCTGCACAGCGCATCGTCGAAGAACACTTCGTTAAATTCCGATGTGCCGGTAATCTGCTCAATGGGGCGAACATCTACGCCGGGCTGGTCCATTTTAACCAGGAAAAAGCCCAGGCCTTTGTGGCCCACAGAACCTGGCTCGGTTCGCGCAATAACAAAACAGTATTGCGACTCATGCGCGAGTGAGGTCCAGACCTTTTGCCCGCTAATTTTCCACTGTTTGCCGGCTTCATCAAAAGTGGCACGGGTTTTTACGTTAGCCAGGTCAGAACCGGCCGACGGTTCGGAGTAACCCTGGCACCAGAAATCTTCACCGCGCAGGATGCCCGGCAAGTAGCGCTGCTTTTGCGCTTCGCTACCAAAGGCAATTAAGGTAGGGCCGGTGAGGGTTTCGCCGATGTGCCCGATGCGCCCTGGCCCGCCGGCACGCGCGTACTCTTCATTAAAAATAACCTGTTGCTCAACGCTGGCGCCGCGGCCACCGTAGGCTTCGGGCCAGCCAATACAGGTCCAGCCACCCTGGTGAAGTTTTCGCTCCCAAGTTTTGCGCTCCTCAACAAACATATGCTCGTCGCCCGGCCCGCCACGCCAGCGAATCGTTTCGAATTCACCGCAAAGATTATCGGCAAGCCAGTTGGCAACTTCAGCGCGAAACTGTTCGTCTTGCTT
>JABDNS010000133.1 GCA_013043705.1 Pseudomonadales bacterium | reverse complement strand
CGGTTGCGCGGCGCGGTTTAATTGAATCGGCGCCTAACCTTACCTTAAAAAATAAAGCGGGGCGCGTAATCTGGTCGCTGGCGCCGTACCAGTTTCTGAACGGCGAGCGCCCCGATACGGTAAACCCCAGTTTGTGGCGCCATGCGCAACTCGCCTATAACAGCGGTTTATTCAAAGTGGTTGATGGTATTTACCAGGTGCGCGGATTCGATACCGCCAATATTTCAATTGTCGAGGCACCCGAAGGGCTAATAATTATTGATCCACTGGCCACGCAGGAACAGGCGCGCGCGGCAATGGAATTATATTTCAAGCACCGCCCCCGGCTACCGGTAAAAGCTATTGTATATACGCATCCGCATGTGGATCACTACGGTGGCGTTGAGGGTGTGGTAAGCCGCGCGCAGGTGGCAAGTGGTGAAGTTGATATTTTTGCACCCGAAAACTTTATGCAATACATGGTTAGTGAATGGGCGATTGGCGGCACTACCATGGGTCGGCGCGGCATGTACCAGTTTGGCGTGTTTTTACCGCGCGGTCCCAGGGCGCATGTCGATAACGGCATGGGCAAATCTACCGGCTCTGGCAGCACCTCGGTTATTGCGCCTACACGTAGTGTTAGCCAGCCAGTGGAAACGCATCGCATTGCGGGTCTGGAGGTAGAATTCCAGCATACACCCGGTACTGAATCGCCGGCCGAAATGAATCTTTTTATCCCCGCTTACGCCGCACTGTGCACTGCTGAAAATGCGACTGCGTCGCTGCACAACCTGCTTACGCTGCGTGGTGCCGAAGTGCGCGACGCCAGGCAGTGGGCTTACTACCTGCGCAACACCATCGATCTTTACGCATCGCGATCTGTGGTTGCTTTTAATACCCATCATTGGCCGCGATGGGGTAAAGAAAAAGTCTTCGAGTATCTGGAGCGCACCGCGGACACCTACCAATATATTCACGATCAAACATTGCGCCTTGCCGCGCAGGGCCTGACCATGAATGATATTGCCAATGCCATCGAGATGCCTGCAGCCCTGCAGGAAAGCTGGTACACGCGCGGTTATTACGGCACTGCCAGCGTAGGCGCGCGCGCAGTTTTCCAGCGCTACTTCGGATTTTTTGACGGTAATCCGGCGAACCTGGATCCCTTGCCGCGTGTGCAGGAAGCCACGCGCATGATCGACTATATGGGTGGGCCTAAGGCCGCCTACAAGCGCGCGAAGCAAGATTTTGATAAGGGGGATTACCGGGTGGTGGCGAAGGTGCTCAGTTATATCGTCGACGCGCAAGCTGGGCAGTGGCAGGGCCAGCGCAATGACAATAGTAAGAACTACAGCAAGATCTATAAAAAGTCGCGAGACTTACTCGCAAAAACCTACGACCAGCTAGGTTACCAGGCCGAAAGCGCCTTATGGCGTAATTTTTATTTAACCGGCGCGCATGAGCTGCGTAACGGCGTGCCCAATTTTCCGCTGCCGCCCGCGATTGCAAAATATGTGAATGAGATGGACTATCGCCAGTTATTCGACGCGCTGGCGGTTCGATTAGATGGCGCTCGCGCTGAAAACACAGCGAGTACGATTAACTTTATAATCGACGAAGGTAATGGCGTAAGCGCATCGCGATATATTCGCTTGAAAAATGCGGTGCTGGCGCATCGCGAGGGTCAGGCAGCCAGTGCCGACCTGGTGGTTAAGCTATCGCGACCAGTGCTTGAGCAACTTGTTGCGGGAGCGTTATCGCCTGGCGATGCTATCGATAAAAACTTACTCGACACGCGGGGTGATGTGGCTGCTTTGCGTAAGCTGTTTGCGTTGCTCGACCCCTACAGCTACTGGTTTCCGATCGTTACACCAGCGACAATGCGTATGCCGGCAAATTACTGATCGGAAAATATTTATTAGTTCGGCCATTTTATAGTTTAACTATTCATTAGGTTAATTACCTAGTTCTAGTGTGTGACGGGAACAAGTATGACACAGACAGCTTATATCTATGATGCAATACGGACGCCGCGCGGTAAAGGTAAAGCGGGCGGCAGCTTATACGAGGTTAAGCCCATCGACCTTGCAGCCAATCTACTCGAGGCGATGAAAACACGCCATGATCTGGACACCTCAAAAGTAGAGGACGTTATTTTAGCTTGTGGCGAGCCGGTGAATGAGCAAGGCCAGAACATTGCCAAAACCGCAGTGAACTACTCAAGCTGGGATCACGTTACCGTGGGTGCACAGTTGCATCGCTATTGCGCGGGCGGATTGGATGCAGTGGCGCTGGCGGCGGCGAAGGTAATGGCTGGCCTGGAAGATTTAAGCTGTGGCGGCGGTGTCGAGTCGATGTCGCGCCTGGGCATTGGTGCAAGTGGTGCTGCGCAGGGCGATCCATGGGTGGCAATGAAAACCTATTTTATCTCGCAGGGCCTGGGCGCCGACATGTTGGCTACATTGTATGGCTTTAATCGTGAGGACGTTGATCGCTATGCGGTGATGTCGCATCAGCGTGCCGCCAATGCGCGCCAAAACGGCTACTTCAAATCGCTGGTACCGGTAGTGGACTTCAACGGCGTGCCGATTCTCGATCATGATGAAACCATCCGACCGGAGGCGTCGATGGATAGCCTGGCGGGCCTGAAGCCATCGTTCAAAATGTTCAACGACTACGGGCACGGTGATTTGGCGCGCTTGCGCTACCCCGAGCTTGAGGAAATTCACAACGTGCACACGCCGGGTAATTCCTCGGGCATCGTGGATGGTGCATCGCTGGTGCTGGTGGGTAATGAACAGGCCGGCAAAGACCAGCACCTGACGCCGCGCGCGCGCATTGTCACGTCGGCGGTTACCGGCAGCGAACCCACCATTATGCTGGCGGGCCCTGCGCCTGCTACCGAGAAAGCACTAGCCAAAGCGGGCTTAACGGTCGATGACATCGACCTGTTCGAGCTGAACGAAGCTTTTGCTTCAGTGGTGCTGCGTTACCAGCAGCTGCTCGGCATTCCGGACGAAAAAATTAATGTTAACGGCGGCGCCATTGCCATGGGCCACCCGATTGGCGCAACCGGCGGCATGGTGCTTGGCGCATTGCTGGACGAACTGGAGCGCCGCAACTTGAAGCGCGGCCTGGTAACGCTGTGTGCGGGCGGCGGCATTGGTATTGCAATGATTATCGAACGGCTTTGATTGCCGGGCAAATACGCAAGCAAATACGCACGCGCAGAAAAGCCGGGCTTTTCTGTACAGCATGATTAAAGCATTCAGCATTTGGTGAGAGATGATGGGATATATTCGATTAGAAAAAGATAGCGACGGTATTGTTGAGTTGATTTTCGACCAGCCCGGAAAGAACGTAAATACGATGGGCACGGAATACGACGAAGCGATTCACCCGGCAATGGATGAGCTGGAAGCGATGGTGACCAAGGGCGGTGTAAAAGGCGTTTATGTGCGCAGTGGCAAGCCAGGGCAGTTTTTTGCCGGTGGTGACATCAAGCAGATGCTGGAAATGGACTTGAATATTGATGCCGAAGAAAAAGCCAAAATGTACGAAGGCATTATGCGTACCAAAAGCCCGCTGCGCCGCCTGGAGCGGCTGGGCGTGCCGGTAGCGGTCGGTATTAACGGCGCCGCGATGGGCGGAGGCTTCGAAATTGCGCTGGCCTGCCAACGACGCTTTGCGCTAAACGGCGTGGCGGTAGGTTTACCTGAAGCCCAGATAGGCCTGATGCCAGGCGCCGGCGGCACCGTGCGCATGACGCGCTTGCTGGGTA
>JABDNS010000129.1 GCA_013043705.1 Pseudomonadales bacterium | reverse complement strand
GTGTCGACCAGCAGTTCGAGTAGGGGCTTCCCCGATTCGCTGATCTTGGTGCAGGGCAAACCATCCTGCGCGAGCTGCTCAAAGTCGCTCTCGGTAAGCACGCTCACATCACTCGAAAACAGCGCCTCGCTAATTCGCCTGGCGCCAGCATAGCCTGCGGCACCATGCACCAGCTCGGTAACCTCACGTGCCAGCACCGGCTGTGCCTGGCGCCTGCCACCCGCCTGCGCATCGTCGCGCTCGATATCGGCAATCCCCTGCACAGGCAAAAAAGTGAAGTAACGCAAGAAACGATATACATCGGCATCGGCGGTATTCATCCAGAATTGATAAAAAGCATACGGCGAAGTTTTTGCCGCATCGAGCCACACTGTGCCGGTTTCGGTTTTGCCAAACTTGCTGCCATCAGACTTGGTTACCAACGGCAGCGTTACCCCGTAGGCCTGGCCCTGGTGCATGCGACGCACGAGATCTATGCCACCGGTAATGTTTCCCCACTGGTCGCTGCCACCGATTTGTACGGTGCAGTCATATTCGCTATACAATTGGGCGAAGTCGAAACTCTGCAGAACCATGTAGCTGAATTCGGTGAACGATATGCCCTCACCTTCACGATCGATGCGCTGGCGAACCGATTCTTTATTAATCATGCTGTTAATTGAAAAGTGCTTACCGACATCGCGTAGAAAATCCAGCACCGTGACATCGGCGGTCCAGTCCAGGTTGTTAACGATGATGGCGGGGTTGTCGCTGGCGTCGAAATCGACAAAACGACTTGTCTGTCGCTTCAGGCTCTCCACCCACTGCGCAACGGTATCGACACTATTTAGCTTGCGCTCTTCGGCCTTGAAACTCGGGTCACCAATCAGCCCGGTAGCGCCTCCCACCAACACCAGTGGACGGTGCCCGGCCAGTTGCGCACGGCGCAGCGCCAACAGCGGCACGAGGCTGCCAATATGCAAGCTGTCGGCGGTTGGATCAAAGCCCGCGTAGACAGTGCGAGTCGCAGAAGCAAAATGCTCACGCAGCGCCTGGTCGGCTGTACACTGCGCCAACAGTTCGCGGTTTTCAAGTTCAGCCAGCACATCAGTTGGCATTGCCTTATTGCTCCAATTCACATGGGGTTAAGGTTTTACGAGTGAAGTTTTAAGCGGCAAGCGCCACTTTTGCATGCTGTGGCGCTAGTTGTAGCGTCTGCGCTGTTGCCCCAAACCACCCAGCAGGCGCACCTTACACAATGGTTGACGTTGATGAAACAGACTGCACAAAATAAACACAAATCGATTAACGGCTGCGATGGCCAACTTATTCTAGGTTATACTTCACTGATACCCAATAGCGTAGCCTGTCAGGCTGCGACAGCGGTAAAAGCTGCAAACCCGCAGCTATAATTCGAGCCCCCGTTAAGCTCGGGCGACAAAATTTTAGCAAGCCAAGCGCCAGGTTTTTTTGTACTGATATGGGTAACCCTCGCCACGCCACGCCACGCAAAGCCACCACTCGCGATTCAGCCGCGTTTGGCGCTGCGCTGCCCAAGTATGTGCCCCATCTTAAAAAATCTACCTTGAGGCTGCTCGGCAAACTCACTCGCATTCACCTCGTGGTGCTTAGCCTCGCCATGTGCTCCATTGTGCTTGCCGTTACGGTACCATTTGGCGAAGCGCGCAAAAGTGATCGCGTAGTTATCGACCTTACGCTAAACAGCGATGGATTCGACACGCAGGATGCACAGAATCCAAACGCGCAGGATATGCCATCGGCACTGCAGCAGCTGGAACAGATCACAGCAGCTAAAATCGAAGCGCCAAAAACCGAAGTCCGCGAGGTCAAGCGCGGCGATACACTTTCAGGAATTTTTGCCTCTGCCGGGCTGGGTGCTAATAGCGTACATGCGGTGATGCGTGCGGGCCCCGAAGGCAAGGCGCTCGCAACCCTGATGCCAGGCGAATCGATCAACTTTGAATTCGACCACCTCGGTGACCTCGCGCGCGTCAGCCGGGTCAAGTCGCCACTGGAAACAACTCACTTCTTACCGGACGCGGGTGAGTTCCAGATAGAAAGCGTTGTCCGGGAACCCGAAATAAAGCGCATACACCGCAGTGGCATTGTAGACAGTTCGCTGTCACTAGCCGCCGAAAAAGCCGGGTTGTCCGCCTCTACAACCATGAACATGGCGAATATTTTTGGTGGCGTGATGGACTTTGCGCTCGACGTGCGCGGCGGGGATCGCTTTACCATCATTTATGAAGAGCATTATATTGATGGCAAGAAGCTGAAAGATGGCGCTATCGTCGCGGCACAGTATGTAAACGCGGGTACCGAGTTTAATGCGTTTCGCTACGTGCACAACAACGGTGAAGTTGGCTACTACAACGAAGAAGGCGTAAGCATGCGCAAGGTTTTCCTGCGCGCACCGCTGGATTTTACAAGGGTCAGCTCAAGCTTCAATCTTCGCCGCTTGCACCCGATCACCAAAAAAGTCAGGCCGCATCGCGGCATCGACTACGCAGCACGCACCGGCACCGCGGTATTTTCGGTGGGAGACGGTCGTGTGGTGACATCCGGTTATTCGAAATCAAACGGCAAGTACGTGATTATTCGTCACGGCGATGCCTACACAACAAAATACCTGCATTTGCATAAGCGCAATGTCAAACGCGGGCAACGGGTCAAGCAGGGGCAGATCATCGGCCAGGTTGGTTGTACAGGCCTTTGCACCGGGCCGCATCTGCATTATGAATTCCTGGTTAACGGTGTGCATCGCAATCCTCGCACCATAATTAAAAAACTCCCCAAGGCCAAAAAACTGGCCAAGGCCAAGCTACCGGCATTCAATACCGCGATCGATAGCAGGCGCGAAATCTTGCAGCACTTCAGCCAGCAGTTCGAGCTTGCCGCGTTACAACAGGCTGAATGAGTGAGCTTTACATTGGCCTGATGTCCGGCACCAGTGTGGATGGCATCGATGCCGCGCTGGTCGACTTCTCCGAAAACAAACTACAACTCATTGATTCGCACTACGAGCCTATTCGCGACCATGTGCGCGAGCAGGTTTCTGCGTTATGCACACCGGGAGACAATGAGATTGATCGCCTTGGCGCGCTTGATATTGAATTGGGCGAGCTATTCGCGCAAGCTGTTAATGCACTGTTAGAAAAAGCCGGCGTGAATGCCAGCCAAGTCCAGGCGATTGGTAGTCATGGTCAAACCATACGTCATCGCCCGCCACAAGCTGATGCAGCGAGCGGCTTTACACTGCAAATTGGTGACCCGAATTACATCGCCAGCAATACCGGCATTCCCACCGTGGCCGACTTTCGTCGCCGCGATATGGCCGAAGGCGGCCAGGGCGCACCGTTTGGCCCTGCATTCCACCGTGCAATGGCCCCGCGAGATGCAGCCACCACAGCATTTTTAAATTTGGGCGGAATTGCAAACCTCACCTTGCTACATAACAAGGCAATCGTTTGTGGCATGGACACAGGCCCTGCCAACGGCCTGATGGACGCCTGGATTAACCAACAGTTAGGCAAGCGATACGATATAAACGGAGACTGGGCCAAGCGCGGGCAAGCAAACCCTGCGCTGCTGGCACAGCTGCAAACGCATCCCTTCTTTAATTTGTCGCTGCCGAAAAGTACCGGCCGAGAAACTTTTAGCGCAACCTGGCTGAATGACCAGCTAAACCTGTTCGAAACACCGCTGGAGCCAGTCGACGTACAGGCAACGCTATTGCAGCTTTCGGTACAAACTATTTACGAGTCGGTAAAAAGCCTTCCGCGGCAGCCAAACGTCATCTACGTTTGTGGCGGCGGCGCCAGCAATGCCTTTTTGATGCAATGCCTTGCGCGCTCACTTGAAGGGATACGGGTGGCGACAACGACAGAATTAAATATCCACCCGGACTGGGTAGAGGCCTGCGCGTTCGCATGGCTTGCCCGTGAACGAATACTGAAACGACCCGTCGATCTTACTGCGGTGACAGGCGCAAACGTAGCTACCATTCTCGGCGCCGTTTACGAGCGCTAAATCAACTTAAGCAACCCGGCGTACATGGCCATCGTTGTGCTTCTGCTCAACAAGCAGCGCTTGAAAATAGTCGGCGAGTTCAGCCTGCTGCGTCTGTGGTAATGCATGCCGGTTAAATTCTTGTTCGAGTAAACCGTGTAAAACGGTATCGCTGCGCACCGCCACCCGGCGACGCTGCGCACGAGTATATGGTCGACCAGCGCCTGCTTGCGTCCAAATAGAAAAATCCAAAAAACCGTCGAAGCGATGAATTTCAAGAACATGCGCGGGCAAACAGCGGGCGCTCAACCAGCCGCTTGTGTCGCGCTGCAGGGCTCGCCATTCGCAACGTGGCAGAAAGGCGTAACCGCCTTGATGGGAGGGAATAAAAATCCAGGTTTCGAGCACGACGAATCTCTCCGCGCGGTTTGCCCTGATAGTGTCTATTAGCGCCTATGGATAACAGCCGTTGACATGACAACAGTCGCTGGCTGTAAGCTGGCACTTTACGCGAGCCTTCGATTTACTACTGGCTACGCTGCAACTAAGTTAGATCATTGACCCTGAAAGAGGGGGGGATTTGCGAAGAATTACCGCCACAGATTGTAAAATCGACAAGAAATGACAGCAAAAGCAGGTTTCAGCGATGCATGGAAGACTGGCCCGGCCTGGAAGGCGTGCGCGCACTAGACCGAAAATGAAGAACCGCAGCCGCAGGTAGTTTCGGCGTTGGGGTTTTCAACAACAAATCGAGAGCCCTCAAGTCCCTCGACATAATCAACCACGCCGTTGTTAAGGTATTGATAGCTCATTGAATCCACTACGAGCTCCACATCGCCATTGGCAATTACAGCATCGTCATCGGCGACCAACTCGTCGAACGTAAAGCCGTACTGGAAGCCGGCGCAGCCGCCGCCGGTTACGAAAACGCGCAATTTAAGCGCATCGTTACCCTCTTCCTCGACGAGACTTTTAACTTTGCTCGCAGCGCGGTCGGTAAACACCAACAATTCGCCGCTATCCTGGTTTTCTGTATTCACGCTATAACCTTTTTCAAATAAGCCCTCAAGCCTTTACCTAACCATAGACTTTGACAGCAAGTTCGCGTTTTCTATCCTGCGTATTTTCGGCACCTACTAACGTTTTTTAAACTACAGCAACGCGCTTTGTTTGTCTTGCAACGGCTCGCCGTCAAGCTCAGCTTCATCGAGGGCAGATTTTTTTGCAGGCGATGCGCTTGTCGTTTTGCTTGCCGATGCGACGGCTTTTGCAGAAGTTGTGCTGCTATTTACAGACCCGCCACCTACGCCAAGCGCATCTGCAGCGGTAGCCTTACTCTCATCCTGTGCACTGCCGGATTGCGTATTGTCGAAGGCATTCGCGTCGACTGGCGAATAGAGCAAGCTGCCATTAACCTGCGAGCCCTGCACCATTTCGATAATCTGGTAGTGCACATCGCCGCAGACTTCGGCACCGGCAGCTAACTCCACACGCTTGCCAGCATAAATGTTGCCTTCAACCATGCTATCAATAACCACGGTTGGCGCAACGATATCACCCTGGACCTTTCCACCGGGCAACACCACCACGCTCGCTTCGCCAACACCGGCCTCAGCAACGATATTGCCAAGCACGATACCGCGGACTTCTATATGCCCGCTAAACTGTATTTCACCCACCACTTGCGTGCCAGCGGCAATAAGTGATCGCTCGCCACTACGGCCGCGTTGCTCTGGCTTCTTGTTACCAAACATTATTGACTTACCCCCGGATCGCGCTTGACGAGATTGCCCCATCGATAGGATGCCTTGAAATAGGCGCCCGCCTTGTCTCGTACGTTTGCCGACGCGTTGATGCTAACAGGCTCGTAATTGGCAGGCAATTTGAATGAGCCCTGGATGTTCTGGAAAAACCGGAATCGTAACTTCACCGGCATATTGCCCTGAAAATCAGGTAGTTCATCCAGCCCGAACTCCTTGTTACCGTCATCGGCAGCGGCTACAAGGCTGAATTTCAGCTGGCCCTTGATCACGTTGCCCTTGCCACCGGCATTAATAATCACCGCCTTGTAGCTGTAGCGCCCCGACTGGCTGTTGTAACTAATGTCGAAACTATGCAACCGCAGGCCGCGTTGCAGTTCGTCGGGCGCCATCAAGCCGCGAAAAAAGTCTACGTCGCGCTGCAGGTCAGCGGTCTCCTGCCTGTAGGTCAGCAGTTCGCGGCGGACTTCTTCTGCCGCAAGCCTGTCTATCTCTGCGGCCTTGGCGAGCCGCACATTCTCGGCTTTCGCCTCGCGCAACGCAATGGTCTGCTGGTTGACCTGCCTGGCGAGATCCTTATTGCGCTGCTGCAGGTCGCCTGCGGCACCCAAACCACTAATTCGCCCCCAGTAGAAAAAGGCGATGAGCAGCGCAAGTAGAAACACGCCGCGCAGCAGTCGTGGAAACATTGATGCTGCGCTTGCCTCGGTCATGGCAACGCCACAATATTTTCAAGACCCATCGTTTCGGCATAGTCATAACAAATATTCATCGCCTGGATGGCTTGCCCCGCCGCGCCCTTGGTAAGGTTATCTTCTACAGCAAGCACGCAAAGCATGTTCGAGTGCGCCAATGGCTCAACGCTAATTTGGCAAACATTACTCGCACGCACCGCCCGGGTTTCCGGATAAACGCCCTGCGGCAAAACATCGACGAAGGGTTCGTCTGCGTAGCGCTGCTCGTAGAGCGACTGCCAATCGGTAGCCGATAACTTGCCACGCGGCTTGGCATACAGCGTGGCGTGAATACCGCGAATTGCAGGTAGCAGGTGCGGCACGAAAGTCAGCTTTACCGATTCGCCCGCAGCCGCCGCAAGCCCCTGCTCAATTTCGGGCAGGTGCCGATGCCCCGCCACCGCGTAAGCATGAAAATTCTCACTAAGCTCTGCAAACAGGTTGCCGATTTTGGCCTGCCGACCGGCGCCACTGACACCCGAGGCCGCGTTGGCAATCAAGCTGGTGGTCTCAACCAGCTTATTTTCAAGCAAGGGCAAAAAACCCAGTTGCACCGCGGTGGGATAACACCCCGGGCAAGCAATTAGCTGCGCACCTGCCAGTTTCTCCCGCGCAACTTCAGGCAGCGCGTAGATTGCCTTATCGAGCAATTGCGGCGCTGCGTGCGAAGTGCCGTACCAATGCTCCCAGGTAGTGCGGTCGCGCAGGCGAAAATCCGCCGAGAGGTCGATAATACGGCAGCCCGCATCGAGTAGCTCCTGCGCCATATTCATGGCCACTGCGTGTGGCGTGGCGAAAAAAACCAGCTCGCAGGCGTTCGCGAGTGCCTGCATATCGGGCGCTTCATAGCAAAGCTCGCATCGGCCGCGCAGGCTTGGCCAAACACTATCCAGCCGCGTGCCAGCCTCGGCGCGCGACGTAACCATACACAGCTCGACATGCTCGTGCGCCAGCAACAGGCGTAAAAGCTCAACGCCGGTATAGCCGGTTGCACCGACCACACCGACCCGCAATTTGGTCGCATCCCTGGCCTGGCCCGAGGATCCAGATGATTGCACTAGCACTACCCCATAACTATACGGAACCCGCCGCTGCATAAAGCGCGACGCGCCAAATCCAGCCCGGGACCCAAATCAGTGAAACCCGCAAAGAATGATAAGATTACGCATCCGCAAAACATAGTACATTCTGCGCAAAGCATCGGCCGGGGCTGTTTCCGCTGGTGCGCGATGGCGACCATGCTCTGGCTCAAAGCGTTTCACATTATTTTTGTTGTCTGCTGGTTTGCCGGTATTTTCTACCTGCCCAGACTGTTTGTTTATCACGCCATGAGCGAGCATCGTGAAACCCGCGAGATGCTATCGCTTATGCAACGCAAGCTGTATCGATTCGTCACACCCTTTGCGGTGCTGGCGATTGGCCTGGGGCTGGCACTCACGGTCTTCAATCCGGCTTACTATTGGCAGGCACCGTGGATGTGGCTGAAGCTTTTATGCGTGCTGTTGCTGGTTGCCTACCATATCCAGTGCGGACGCTATATACGCGAGCTTGCAAGCGGCGCCTCGGTTC
Organism: Pseudomonadales bacterium; assembly: GCA_013043705.1. Classification (GTDB taxonomy): domain Bacteria; phylum Pseudomonadota; class Gammaproteobacteria; order Pseudomonadales; family UBA7434; genus UBA7434. The sequence continues at coordinate 13,624 of JABDNS010000129.1, read as the reverse complement.
GCTCGCACGTTTTTTTTCGCTGGTTTAACGAAGCCCCGGTGATTGCGCTGTTTGCCATTGTGCTGCTAGTGGTACTCAGGCCGCTGCAGGGCTAGGATAACGTCATCGTGAATCCGCAAGGTCATCAAGGCCCACTTATTTCAACCTCGGCACTGGCCAAGCAGTTGGACCTGCCAGCCAGAAGAGTCTTCGAGCTGCTCGTCGATAAAGGCTGGATCGAAAGGATAGATAAACATTGGAAGCTCACCGGTAAAGGGCAGTTCGAAGGCGGCGACTACGTCAACAGTAAAAAATACGGCGAGTTCATTGGCTGGCCCGAGAGCGTGCTGGAACACGGCATTTTTACCGAGCTTTTTGATCGCCCACTACGAACCCGCGTTATTGGGCGTGACCTGGACATTTCTGCACATCGATTTAACGCGCTGCTTGCGGAGTTAGGCTGGCAACAACGCCATCACCGCGGTTGGATCCTGACCGCCGCTGGCCGCGATCGCGGCGGCAAGGAAAGTGAAGACGAGGAATCCGGCGTGCCCTACACACTTTGGCCGCGCACGATTCTCGAAGATGCAGAGCTCGCCGCAGTGCTGGACGCCTTGCAACAACCGTTACAGGCAATTGCGCGCTCGCAGCAATCTTTCCGCGAGGCAGGCCACCATGCTGCCAATGCAAAAAACGCCGCGGCCGACGACGGCAACGATGCAAAAATTGATGCCGGCGACACGGAAGGAGAAGATAAACAGCCAGAATTGCTACAACTTGATTTTGGCAGCCAGGAGCAGGACGAACAACAGCAGCCGCAAAATGCCACGCCGCTTGTGGCCATGGACGGGCATCGGCTGGATCATCCTGAGGATGCCGCGCTGGATAACTGGTTCTACCTGATGGGTGTGGCGCATGCCTATCACCGCAACCTTGCGGAAGCGACGCTAGGTTGCTGCGATTTTTATTTGCCTGCCGCTCATTTGCACGTTGAATGCTGGCACGCCGCAGATACAGGCGCCGCACTCAAGGCAAAAATGGCGCGGCTTGCCTACTACAAAAGCGAGTCCCTGCCCTACTTCGAACTTTCTGCCGACCAGCTATTGCAACTGGATTCGGTTCTACCGAAAACGTTGCTCAAGCATGGCATTACGGTATTTTAGAAATTACCCCACTGGTCACGTTATGCAAAGACAATTACCTGGATTAAAAACAGTTGTGCTATTTATGGCAACTTTGCTGCTGCCAAACCCCTTGCTTTCAGCTTCGCCAGACAAACACGATTGGAAGCCGCAAGCAGAAAAAAACAGCATAAAAACCTGGACCAAAAAAGTAGCCGGCTCGAAATACCGCGCCGTGCGTGGTGAGACAACACTACAAGCCAGCGTGGCGCAATTGGTGGCAGTAATTAATGATGCCGAAGCGTGTAAGGAGTGGGCCGATCTTTGCGCCGACTCGTTTGTGCAGGAACAGCTTTCGCCTCGCGAAGCCTACATTTACACGCTTAACGATATGCCGTGGCCGGTAAAAGATCGCGAAGTGCTCGCGCATGTAAAGTGGCATCGCGACGGGCAAACGGTACGCATGCTTAGCAACGCGGTTGATGGTCGCATCGATGGCAAACAAGGCGCGATCCGCATTCAAAACGCCACTGCCCGCTGGGCGTTCACAGCGTCTAATAACGCGCAAACCCACGCCATTTTCGAAATACATATGGACCCGAATGGTGCCATTCCGGGCTGGCTGCTCAATCGACTGGTATTGAAATCGCCGTTCAACACTCTCACCAGCCTTGAGAAACAGGCGGGTAAAGCAAAGTACGCTAACAGCAAACTACCGTTTTAGTTAGCGCTCTTCGAAGACTAACGCCCGCCGCTGTGCTGCTCGCGGGTTTTTTCTTTCATGCGCTCGCTCTTGCGCAACAATACATAAACCGCGCCCGCGCCGCCATGATTTTGCTGCGCGCTATGAAACGCCATTACCTGGCTAATCTCTTGCAACCACTTAGCTGTGTAGCTTTTCAATACCGCCGGCCGCTGCAGGTTGCGATCGCCCTTGCCATGTAAAATAAGCACACAGCGCAAATCATGGTCTTCGCTTTCGCGAATAAAGTCGAACACTTCACGACGCGCCTCGTGTACAGTTTTTCTGTGCAAATCCAGGCGCGCCTGAAGCGGATACTTGCCAAGCCGCAGCTTTCGGTAAACACCCTCCTGGATACCGGGCCGTTTGAACGCCAGGATGGCATCTGGCTTGAGCATTTCAACATAGTCATCTGAAACAAAACTGCCCGACTCATAGTCGGCACCCGGCCTCGCGCGCAGCTCGCCTGCTTTAAGGCTTTGGCCATTTTCGGCCTCACCTATTTCGACTTCACCCAAGGCGCGCTGCTGTCGTCGCGCCGCCTGCTCAGGATCCACAACAGGCTTTTTCGGCAAGCGAACCTTGTCGGCTTTTTTTAACGGTCGCACACCTTGCATCTGTTCTCGAAAAGCATCGCGCCCTGCGTCGTGTGACGCAGCGCCTTCGCCTTCACTGCTATTGTTTTTTTTGTCGTCGTGCACAATTTATCCTGGCGGTGTGGCAGCGCATGAGCGCTGCCAACTATACTAGAACAATGAAACTACTGGTGCTACAACATGTACCCTTTGAAGGCCCGGCGGCCATCAAGGCCTGGGCCGATGGCCACGGCCACCCTGTAACGCATCATTGCTGCGCTAGCGATACAGAGTATCCGGATCCTGGCTGCTACGATGCCTGCATTATTATGGGTGGCCCGATGGGGGTCAACGACGCACCCGCATGGATGGACGCAGAACTGGCGTTTATCCGCAGCTGGCTGGACTCAGGCAAATTCTTGTTGGGTATTTGCCTTGGTGCACAACTCATCGCTGCGGCACTGGGTGCTAATGTAAGCAAGCATCACTGCCGGGAAATTGGTTGGTTCGAACTACAGCGCTGTGGCAACAATCCCGCAAGCACTGGCCAAGCCAGCTGGGTGGATCGCGCTTTGCCAGCGCAATTTGAAGCTCTGCACTGGCACGGTGATAGCTTCGCGCTGCCCGAAGGTGCCAGGCACTTGTATCGTTCAGCCGCCTGCGAGCACCAGGCTTTTGCCATAGGCAATCGCGTGCTTGGTTTGCAGTTTCATCTTGAATTTGATTTAAGCACAGCCGAGCGCGTGGCGGATGCCTGCGCAGACGAGCTGCAAGACAGCTCACCTACCGTGCAAAGCCGCGCACAACTGATGAGTAACAAAGTGCGCTTTGATACCGCAAACAGGCTCATGCATCAATTGCTCGATGCGATGCGGCTGGAGTTTATGCGCCACAATTTATAGCTACGCGATTAATAACTACGCTAGAGAGCGCCTGAATAGGTAGGGCGAAAGCAGCCTGCTAGAAAATTTCGTCGGGCTGAATATTGAAACGTGGCGTTAGCGTGACATCGATTTCGCGCGCGCGCTGCGGATTTTGCTCGCGCAAGTCCTCCAGCCCATCCGCTAGTGCCGCATCAACATCCTGGTTAATCACTATTTCCACACGCCGGTTCAGCGCGCGGTTTTCCGGCGTGTTGTTATCAACCAGCGGCCTGGTATAGCTGAAACCGCTGACCTGCAATCGCCTGGGATCGAGCACGGCCTCGCTGAGAAGCTCCTCAGCTACAGATACCGCACGCGCAGCAGACAACTCCCAATTTGAGCGAAATCGCGAAGTGCTAATGGCTATGTTATCAGTATGACCCTGCACCAGAACCTGGCCTTTCATTGTTGCCAACAGATCTCGCACATCGTGCAAAACCATGTCGAATCCCTTGGTCAGCCGGTCGGAGCCGGAATTAAACGAGCCCTTCTCTTTAATCCGCACGGTTATCTTGCGACCCTGGGTTTCTATTTCTACTTCACCATCTCTAATTTGCTTGGCTAACGCGTTGGCCAAGCTCACCGCATCAGCCCGCGTCTCTTCAATAAGCTCGGCGAGTTGCTCGACAAATTCGGACTGGCCACTATTGGCCTGTTCATTAATGCTTTCCAGCTCGGTCATCTGATCCGGGGTGCACTGCACCTGCAGATTACGTTGCGGGTCGTCAGAAGTGCGCTGCATTACGTTATTGATAGGCGTAGGCTCGGGTCGCCCGGGGCTAAACTCCTGCGCAATAATGCTGGTGCCCATGGGAATTTCGTTTGCCTTAACCTCGCGCTGCACACCAAAAGCTGTTTTCATCGAACCAGCCAGCCGCTTGAACTTCAGCACATCCATTTCGGCGAAGGAAAGCAGCAATACAAAGAAGCACATCAGCAGTGCCATCAGGTCGGCGAAGGTACCCATATAAGCGGGCAAGCCCTCTGGCGGGCAATCGCATTCGTGCTCGTCGTCGTCAAGCATGCGTTAAGTGGCTAATCACGGGGGCGAAAATGCGGCTAATCGCCATTGCTTTCGGCGCGTTTACTAGCTGGCAGGTAGTTGCGCAAAATCGAATCGATGACGCGTGGATTCTGGCCCGCCTGAATGCCCATAATCGCATCGATAATCATAGACTTGATACGGCCTTCCTCGTCTTTGCGTAGCGCAACCTTGTCGGATATAGGCAGCGCGATCATGTTCGCAATCATCGCGCCATAGAGCGTAGTTAACAGCGCTACTGCCATCGCGGGCCCAATTGAAGCGGGGTCTGACATATTGGAAAGCATCGCGACCAGGCCGATCAGGGTACCGACCATGCCCATAGCCGGCGCCACGTCACCCATCTGCTTCCATATTTGCGAACCGACGTCGTGCCGCTTGACCGTCTCCATCATGTCTTTGGTGAGCAGCTTTTTCACCACGTCAGCGTCGTGCCCATCCACCAGCAACTGGATTCCCGATTGCAAGAATTCGTCGCTTACCTCTTTGCCCTCAAGCGCTAGCAGGCCATTCTTGCGCGCGTCATCTGCCAGGCTTACTACCTCTTCGATCAAATCGACCGGCGCTACCAGCTTAAACATAAAAGCCTTGCCGGCTACTTTGAAGCAGCTCAAAAATTGCCCGAGGCTGAATTTCATCAGCACCACAAAAGTGGTGCCCACGAATACGATTAATACCGAAGGCACGTCAACAAATAGCCCAACGCCACCACTCATGGTCATCGCGCCGCCAATAATGCCGAACGCGCCGAGAATGCCGACCAATGTTGCTAAATCCACCTAGTGCCTCTCCTACCTTCCAACAACCGCTGCTATTTTGTGCAGCTAGCTGAGGTGCGCTGCCAACCGGGGTGCGTGACACTTGAGGGGTGCGCCGCGCACTGATTTTTTTACATCCATAAGTCTAGTCAGGGATCGGCAGAGTTCACAAAAAATGAAGTCAAAACCGCGATTTATGGCATTACTACTGATATGCCCCCGAGCCTCTCATCGCCACTTTATAGAGCAGGAAATTTATCCGCCTAGGCCGTACAATTAGCGCTCAACTCACTGGCAATTGTTGCGCGAGCATGCAAATTGACTTAGCGTTGCCATCGATGCCGCTCAAGACCAGATAACGCGCAACCAAACCTCTTGCGAGCAAAAAATATCCTATGCCGCGCAGCAAAAAGAAACCCGATTTTGAATCCTCGATCGAGCGGCTCGAAGAAATTGTCGAGCTGCTTGAAGAAGGTGAACTGAGCCTGGAAGAATCGCTAAAGCATTTTGAAGAAGGCGTTGCGCTAACCCGCAATTGCCAGGGCGCACTTGGTGAAGCTGAACAAAAAATCCGCCTGTTGAGCGAAAAAAATGGCGAGTTAAGCATTGCAGAGCTGGACAGCACAGACCCGGACGGCGCATCGCTAGATGACTAAAGCGCTGGATGAATTAATCGCGCAATACCGTGCCCGGCTTGAGAAAAAGTTGCAGCAGTTGCTACAACAGCAACGCGATACCGCTACATCGCTGCCAGCCCAACTAAAACTTATCGACGCCGCTGAATACGCCACGCTCGATGGCGGCAAGCGCCTGCGCGCGATGTTGGTTTACCTCACTGCGCATTGCGTTCGCGAAAATGCCGGCGACAAAATTCCCGCACGGCAATCGAGCAGCGCGATCGACTGTGCGGCGGCGGCGGTGGAACTGGTGCATTGCTACTCATTGGTGCACGACGATCTACCGCCCATGGACGACGATGATCTGCGCCGGGGCAAACCCAGCTGCCATATTGCATTTGGTGAAGCGAATGCGATTTTGGCTGGCGATGCTTTGCAGGCACTAGCTTTCGAGGCTTTGGCCGGCAGCGATAGCGGCACCGATTGCTTGCGCGAGCAATTACAGGTACTGGCGCGCGCGTCGGGATCCCTGGGCATGGTTGGCGGCCAGGCCATTGACCTTGCCGCAACCGGCGATGCGCTGTCCCTTGACAAGCTTTGCGCCATGCACAGGCTCAAAACCGGCGCGCTTATCGAATCTGCGGTAGAACTTGGCTCTCTGTGCGCGGCGGCAGACCAAGCGACGCGCGCGGCCTTGCAAAGCTATGCCCGCTCACTGGGCCTGGCCTTCCAGATCCAGGACGATGTGCTCGACGTTAGCGGCAGCCCTGCACTCACTGGCAAGACCCAGGGCGCAGATGCAGCGCTCGACAAGCCCACCTTTACCAGCCTGATGGGCCTTGCTGCGGCCCGGGATTATGCTCGCCAGACGGTTGCCGAGAGCATAGAAGCGTTAATCCCGCTTGGCGCCAGCGCCGCGCCGCTCGTTGCGCTAGCGGATTACGTTGTAGGCAGGCAGCATTAACGCCGCCTACTAGCGCTAGTGTGCAATTGAGTGACTATTTGGGATGCTGAAGCCGCGTTGCGCCTAGCCGGACAGCGCCGGGTATTTTCAGGTAAAATCCTGCTTCCACCGGGCTCATCCTTCGCCCGCCCCCCGCTAGCTGGCTTCGCATGAGTAGTCCACGCCTTTTTGAGTCTATCCCCACCACAGCGCCTGCAACGCCGCTGCTAGATTTAGTGCAATCACCAGCGGATTTACGCAAGCTCGACGAAGCAAAGCTTTTGCAGCTGGCCGACGAATTGCGCGAGGAATTACTGTATTGCGTGGGTCGCACTGGCGGCCACTTTGGTGCAGGGCTTGGTGTAGTGGAACTGAGCATTGCGCTGCATTACCTGCTCGATACACCCAACGATGCACTGGTTTGGGATGTTGGCCACCAGACCTATCCGCACAAAATTCTCACCGGTCGACGCGAGCGCATGCACAGTATGCGCCAGGCCGATGGCCTGGCCGGCTTCCCCAAACGCGACGAAAGTGAATTCGATGCCTTCGGCGCCGGGCATTCCAGCACCAGTATCAGCGCGGCGCTCGGTATGGCACTGGCCTTCAGGGCGAAACAGCTAAATCGACAAGCGGTGGCCGTTATTGGCGATGGCGCGATGACCGCGGGCATGGCATTTGAAGCGCTCAACCACGCGGCAGACACAGGCGCCAACCTGCTGGTAGTGCTCAATGACAACCAGATGTCGATCTCGAAAAATATCGGCGGGCTGGCAACCTACTTCGCAAAAATATGGGCGAGCAAAACCTACAACCAGTTGCGCGAACAAGGTAAAAAAGTACTGTCGATTATTCCCCCCGCGTCGGAGCTTGCCAAGCGCACCGAAGAACATATGAAAGGCATGGTCGCGCCAGGTGCCTTGTTCGAAGAACTCGGCTTTAACTATATCGGCCCGATTGATGGCAATGACATGGAATCGCTATTGCCCACGCTGCGTAATGTGCTGGCCCTGAATGGCCCGCGCTTACTGCACATTAGCACCATCAAGGGCAAAGGCTTTGCGCCCGCCGAGCTGGATCCGGTTGGTTACCACGCAATAAACAAAATAGAGCCGCAGCGCAACAAATCCAATGCAAATGCAAATGCGCCAATAGCAGCGCGCAGCAAAGCACAGCCTGCGGCCAGTAAAAAACAGGGCGTCAAATACCAACAGGTGTTTGGCGACTGGCTCTGCGACCTGGCATCGGTCGACGATCGCTTGGTTGGTATTACCCCGGCCATGTGTGAAGGCTCTGGCATGGTGGAATTTTCGCAGCGATTTGCCGATCGCTATCACGACGTGGCGATTGCCGAGCAGCACGCGGTAACGCTGGCCGGTGGCCTTGCCTGCGCAGGCATGAAACCAGTAGTCGCCATTTACTCTACTTTTTTGCAGCGCGGTTACGACCAGCTTATTCACGATGTCGCGCTGCAAAACCTGGACGTGACCTTTGGCCTCGATCGTGCCGGGCTGGTGGGAGAAGATGGCCCTTCGCACGCCGGCAGCTTTGATTTTTCATTTTTGCGCTGCGTGCCAAACCTCATCGTCGCTGCGCCGTCAGATGAAAATGAGACAAGGCAACTTCTGTACACCGCCTACGAGTTCGCCGGCCCGGCGGCGGTTCGCTACCCGCGCGGCAACGGGCCAGGCGCTGAAATACAAGACAAATTGCAAGCCCTGCCCATTGGCAAAGGTGTGCAGCGCCGCCAGGGCTCGCGCGCTGCGATCCTGAATTTTGGTGCGTTGCTGCCCGCGGCAATGACCGCCGCAGAAAAGCTCGGCCTGAGCGTGGTCGATATGCGATTCGTCAAACCACTGGATACCAGCCTCATCGAGCAGTTGAGCGCTAACCACGAATTGCTGGTTTCAGTTGAAGACAATGCGCTGATGGGCGGCGCAGGCAGCGCCGTTGGGGAGTATTTGCACGCGGCAAATAATTTCACGCCATTGCTGCAGCTAGCGTTGCCGGACAGGTTCATTGGCCATGGCACGCGCGCGCAGTTGTTAGCCGAATGTGGCCTGGATGCGGCAGGAATAGAAAGGCAAGTGCGCGAAAAGCTTGAGCAAATAAATCCCGCGCCCGGAACACGCCAGCAAGCCAACACCACAAAAACTTCACGCGCAATTTCTGCGGGTTCGCTGCTTGCAACAAGCAACGAGCCTGCTACTTCGAATGAATCCGCTGATCGAAAGGCCAGTGCGAAACGAGACCAGCGTAGTATCGGCAACGCCTAAAGCGGAGCGCTACTCCCCCAATAAATGCCCTAGTTTGCCCTGTTTAGTGGCAAGGTATTTTTCGTTGTGCGGAGTGTGACCGGTTTTGATCGCGAGCCGCTCGACAATTTCAAAACCCATATCTTTTAAGGCAGCAACTTTGCGGGGGTTGTTGGTCATCAGTCGCAATGCAGAGACACCAAGATGCTCGAGCATTGGTTGGCAAATACTATAGTCGCGAAGGTCTGCACCAAACCCCAGCCGCTCGTTGGCTTCTACTGTATCTGCACCGGCATCTTGCAAATGATAAGCCCGCACTTTGTTGAGCAGGCCTATGCCGCGCCCCTCCTGTTTCAAATACAGCAATAAACCGCGCTGCTCTTGCGCAATCATTTCCATGGCATATTGCAATTGTGAGCCGCAATCACAACGCGTGCTAAAAAGTGCATCGCCGGTCAGGCATTCAGAATGCACCCTGGCCAGCACCGGCGCGCCATCGTCTATTGTGCCCATAGTCAAAACAACGTGTTCTTTGTCGGCAGCGGCGTCTTCAAAACCATGCATGGTAAATTCGCCCCATTGCGTGGGCAAACGGCAGGACTCAACAAAGCGGATTGACAAGATTAACTCCGAAAAAGCACAGGGCGGGGCCGAAAACACGATAGCCGACAGTAGCGCCGACGCGCGCCGATTCTACCATGAGGCTGGGCTACAGGTTCACGGCTGCGTGCGGGGCTCAAGGCTGGATAAACTCCGCCTCAATAACAACGTCTACCGCGTCGCCCACCATGGGAACGGCGTAGCCGAGATCCCAATCGCTACGCTTCAAACTGGCAGTAGCCGAAAATCCAACTTGCGGCTTCTTGAGGCTGAAATGCGTTCCGCTCTTATTGAAGCGCACATCCAACGCGAGTGGCTTGGCGACACCCTTCATCGTTAGTATGCCCTCAACACGAAAGTTGCCGGCGCTGCCTGCCTCGCTAACCGAGTTGGCCACGTATTCAATTTTCGGATGCTTGGCAACATTAAAAAACTTTTCGCCGCGCAAATGCTCATCGAAGATATCAACACCGGAATCGATACTGGCAGCATCTATATTCACATCCAGCTTGCTAAGCGAAACTTGATCGGGGTTGAGCGTTAAAGTGGCGTCTACGTCGCGAAAGCGTAACCAAGGCCGCGAGTAGCCCTGGTGGGAGTAGCTAAACGTAACATAGCCATGGGTTTTATCCAGCGCGTAGATGCCCGCTGCCGCATCCGCAATGGATGCCTGCACTGCATTAGCCGGTGCAGATTGGCTGCCGGCCGCTTGTGAGTTGCCTTGCTTGGGGGTATCGGAAGATTCGCCGCCCACATCACCCGAACAGCCCTGCAATAAAAAAAGCACACTGATTAAACTAATTACACATCGCATATAAATTCTCCTTTCTGCAGCGAGGCTGCCAGACACCTGGTGCTATATCGCTTTCAGGCTTGCCATTCTACTCGCACCGCGCCAGCACTCCAAGCGGCTCACCGCCACGCCAGCAGTAGTGTCGTAAACTCGACAACCCGGCTTGTGCGCGGCCTATATTCAGCTTTGCCAAAAAAGAGAGTAGTATCCAGCCAGCTGCATCCTGCTGCATTCCAGGCCTCGACATACTACTAACAGCACCACACGGAGAACAACGCCTTGCAATCCACAGCTCAATCTTTTGACTTAAACACTTTGCAAAATATTGCCACCGGCGTACTGCAGGTAAGCGCGTTGGTTTTTTTATTGCTGTTCGTTATCGGCGTACTGGTTGTACTTTATCTCTACCTTAGCGATGTTACGCAAACGAAACAGGCGATTCGCAGAAACTATCCGGTAATTGGTCGGTTCCGCTATCTTTTCGAGCACTTGGGCGAATTTTTTCGCCAGTATTTTTTTTCTATGGATCGCGAAGAGCTGCCGTTTAATCGCGCCCAGCGCGCCTGGGTCTACCGCGCCGCCAAGAACATTGACTCCACCGTAGCGTTTGGCTCGACTAATCCAATGAACCGCGCTGGCGATGTTATTTTCGTAAACGATATGTTCCCGGTGCTTTCTGAAAATTTCGCAGAACCACGCCCGGTTATTATTGGCGAGGGATATTGCGAGATGCCCTACAAGACGCGCTCGATTTTTAATGTGTCTGGTATGAGCTTTGGTGCCATTTCTATACCTGCAGTAAAAGCCCTATCACATGGCGCGAAAAAGGCCGGCATCTGGCTTAACACCGGCGAAGGCGGGCTTTCGCCATATCACCTTGAAGGCGGCTGCGACCTGGTATTCCAGATTGGCACCGCAAAATACGGCGTCAGGGATTCCAAGGGCAAACTTAGCGATGAAAAACTATTGGAGCTAGCCACCAAAAAAGAAGTGCGCATGTTTGAGATAAAACTCAGCCAAGGCGCCAAACCCGGCAAGGGCGGCATCCTGCCCGGCGTAAAGGTCACGCCTGTTATTGCATCAACACGGGGGATCCCCGAGGGTTCAGATTCGATTAGCCCAAATGGACACCCGGATATTCGCAGCGTCGATGAATTGCTGGAAATGATTTATCGCATCCGTAACGTAACCGGGAAACCCTGCGGCTTTAAAGCGGTGGTAGGTAAATCCGAATGGCTGGATGAAATGATGCAAGCCATCCACCGCAGGGGCCTGGACCACGCACCAGACTTCATCACCATTGACAGCGCCGACGGCGGCACCGGTGCAGCGCCGCAAAGCTTGATTGATTTTATGGGCTTGCCGCTGCGTCGCAGCCTTCCGCTGGTGGTAGATAAACTCGTCGAATACGGGCTCCGTGAGCGAATCAAGGTAATTTGCGCGGGCAAGCTGGTGAACCCCAGCCACGTTGCCTGGGCGCTGTGCATGGGTGCAGATTTCATTACTTCTGCAAGAGGTTTTATGTTCTCGCTCGGCTGCATACAGGCAATGCAGTGCAACAAGAATACTTGCCCGACCGGTATCACCACTCACGATCCTGAATTGCAGCGAGGCCTGGACCCGGCTGACAAAACCGAGCGCGTAGCGAACTACGCGAAAAATATTGTTTACGAGGTTGGCACCATCGCGCATTCTTGCGGCGTTGCCGAACCACGAGAATTAACCCGAGGTCATGCGCAAATCATCAATGACGCGGGCATGCCAGTCCCGATGGCCGATATCCACCCGAACGCTGAAACCCGGCAAGAATACCTGAAGCACTACGCCAGGGGCGAAGCTGCCATGCAAGTCGACAAGTAGCGCGTTCTACAAAAACGGCTAAATCAATTCACACAGGCCTGGTGCATGGAAACATCAATTCCCGAGCTAATAGCGCAAGTACTCTTTATTGCAACGCTGGGCATCATCGGCCTGTTGCTGGCCCGGCTTACTCGGCTCGATTCCGCTTTAGCGTGTGCGCTAGCTGGGCTGGCCGGCGGCCAGGCGCTGCCATGGCTTGGCTTCGATACCGGAATCAGGGCCAGCAACATTCACGACCTGGTGTTCTATATTGTTTTGCCCATCCTGGTTTTCGAGGCCGCCTGGCAACTGCAATCCTCGCTGCTAAAGCGGTGGTTGTGGCCGATCATATTGCTCGCAACATTTGGCGTATTGATTGTTAGCTTCGTTACGGCCACTGGAATTTTTTACGGCATCGGCCATCCCGGCTTCCCGTTTGTGGCGGCGCTGCTAAGCGGCGCGATTCTATCGGCAACCGACCCAACCGCCGTGGTTAACACCTTGAGGAAACTGGACGCGCCAAAAGACCTCGCTACGTTAATGGAAGGCGAGAGCCTGTTTAATGACGCTACTGCGGTGGTTTTGTTTTCCATAGTGCTGGCCGTCGCTTTGCAATCAATGGGCGCGGTGCACAGTGGTGGATACATTACTTATTTTTCGATTACTTTTTTTGGCGGTCTTATTACGGGCTTTATTGCAGGCCTGGTTGGCACCATTATTTGCCTTGCGCTTGGCGAGCGCAGCGCGGCAACAATGACGCTGGTTATCTTGGCCTTCGCCAGCTTTTATATCGCCGAAAATTGGCTACATGTATCGGGAATACTTTCTGTAATGGCGGCAGCAATTACCTCAAAATTATTGCTCAGGGAGCACGAGGACAAGCTACTACAAGACGTCCAGCCCACCTGGAGCTGGCTCGGCAAACTACTCAATACGCTTGTGTTCGTGTTGTTGGGGCTGGTTATGCAATTCTCCATGTTCACAAACCAGTGGCTGGCCATATTAATTGCTATTGCTGCGGCGCTTGGCGCACGATTTATCGCAGTTTATACCGTTGGCCTGCTAACGTATCGCAACATATACCCTATTCCTGCCGGCTGGCTGCTACTAATGAGTTGGGGCGGCGTGCGTGGAATAATTGCGGTGGTGCTTGCGCTGGCGCTGCCTGTTGAGCTGCCCTACTGGTGGACCATACAGTCGATGGTATTTGGCGTTGTGGTGTTTTCAATCCTGGTCCAAGCGCCCAGCAGCGGCTGGCTAATCAAGCGCCTGGCCAAAAACTAACCCCCCTCTGGCTAAACTTTATATCGCGCTAGGCAAAACTCGCGCTTATCGTTAGAATGCAAGCGATCCTAAGGGGCGGCTCCGGCCTGAGACTCGCATCGCGAGGACCCTTCGAACCTGAACCGGGTAATACCGGCGTAGGAATAGGGATAG
>JABDNS010000122.1 GCA_013043705.1 Pseudomonadales bacterium | reverse complement strand
GTCTGGCACGCCTGCAACGGCCACTTCGGCAATATCCGGATGCGCAAGCAATGCATTTTCAATTTCCGCAGGAAAAAGGTTTTCACCACCGCGGATTATCATATCTTTCGCGCGACCGGTAATCTTAATGTAACCACGCGCGTCCATGCTGCCCAGATCGCCCGTGTGTAGCCAACCTTTTCTATCGATTGCTTCGTGCGTTGCCTGCGGGTTTTCGTTGTATTCGCGCATAACATTGTATCCTCTTACGCAAATCTCACCCTGCTTATCAAGCGGCGCTATATCGCCCGTTGGCATATCCAGAATAGCAACATCCATATGCGGGTAAGGCTGGCCAATTGTTTCGCAAAGATCCACATCGCCGTCTGCAGGCCAGGTTCCCGCAATGCCCGGAGATGCCTCGGTCAATCCATAGGTAATTTGAACCGGTTTGCCGCAGATGCGCTTGGCGACACATCAATTGGTAAATCGTTTCGACTTCCAGGCGCTCGGATGTTTGAGCGGGGAAAAGTGCACGCTTGAGATCAACGCGGTACATGGCACTGGCTCAATTCACGCAATACAAAAATCGGATATTACTACATGAAGCAGCTCGACATTGCGTTAGTGCCTGTTTGCTAAAAACCTGCGTGATTCTCGATAAGCGCGCGCCCAGTAGGGAGAGTCTAGCCGTGAGGAGACAACACCACGGGAGGTTGACGCGTGCATAAACTTGCCATCGCCGATGTAAATGCCTACGTGGCGTTGCCGGCCACCAGTATTAAAAAACACCAGGTCGCCTGGCGACAATTGCTTTTCGTTTATTCGCTTGCCCGCCTTAACGAGTTGCGCGGTAGTGCGCGGCGTTGTGATGCCCAGCACATCGCGAAAGGTTACGTACACAAAGCCAGAGCAATCAATACCAGAGCGACTGTTTCCACCAAAGCGATACGGTGTGCCTTTCCAGCGCGCAAAGTGACTGGCCAATTGCACGCTGTGCCTGGCTTCACTGGTGGCATGGCTCGAACTTTTTTCCGCTATCTTGAATCTGGGCACCTCAACTACAGCATGCTGGCGAAAGCTCTCCGACCCCGGAGTGCGCGCGCCTTGAGGCGCGGGCGTGTTCGCACACGCGCCCAGCAATAGCGTAAAGGCGGCCACCAGGCCGTACTTGCCTAACGAATCTTTCATACTATTCATTCTAGACTCGCGCCAGCGTATAATCCTGTATCCGGTGCTCAAAAAAGCGGCGCGAGGCGGCTTTCCAGCCGCATGCGCGTCAACACGCCAGCATATTTGTTGTAATCTGGGCGCAATTTCTCACTCCTAACGGACAGTCTTCATGATTGAGCTCACCGTCAATAACAAGCTGATGCAGGTTGATGTAGAGCCTGATACCCCCCTGCTCTGGGTCCTGCGCGAACAATTTAAACTCACCGGTACCAAGTTTGGCTGCGGCATGGCGCAATGTGGCGCCTGCACAGTGCACGTCGATGGACTGGCGACGCGATCCTGCGTGCTGCCAGTCGCCGCGGTCGCGGGCAAAAAAATTACTACGATAGAGGGAATATCCAGCCAAACCGGTGAATTGCACGCGCTACAAAAAGCCTGGATTGAAGTGCAGGCACCGCAATGCGGCTACTGCCAATCCGGCCAGATCATGTCCGCGCATGCACTGCTGCAACAAAACCCTACGCCCACCGACGAAGACATCAATCGAGCAATGCGCGGCAACGTATGCCGCTGCGGAATGTACGGTCGCATTCGCAAAGCGATTAAATTGGCGACCGCCGATAGCGTGCAGCACTACCAGCCATCGACCATAAGTTCCGCTGAAAAAACTGCCACGGCGGAAGGTTAGCATCATGGGAAAAATAAGCAGACGCGCTTTTATCGCCACTGGCCTGTTGGCGGGCGGCGGCATTGCACTGGGCATTGGTGTACGACTCGGTCATCGAACCCCCGAGCTGGCGTCGCTAGTAGCAAAAGATAGCGGTATTTTGCTTAATGCCTGGCTCAAAATTTTCCCGGACAACAGCATCACGGTAATCACGCCGCATGTAGAAATGGGCCAAGGTGCCAACTCGGTATTAGCCATGATGCTTGCTGATGAGCTCGATGCCGATTGGGATACGGTGTCTTTAGAGCAGGCGCCGGCACACGAGGCCTATAGCAACTTTCATATGGTGCGCGAGTACATCTTGCCTGTTCAAGTACCCGAAATGTTCGAAGACACAGTTAATGGTGCGCTGCTCAAAGTTGCACAGGGTATGAGCATGCAGGTTACTGGTGGAAGCTTTTCTATTCGCTCAACCGGCCAGCGCGGTATGCGCGTGGCAGGTGCCGCAGCGCGTAAATTATTTGTCGACGCTGCTGCAAATGAGTGGGGTGTGCCTGCCGATGAGATAAACGTGGAAAACAGCCACCTTATTCACAGCGCTAGTAACAACAAGGCGCCCTTTATTGCATTTGCGGAACAGGTTGCAACCGAACGTGGCGAACTTGTGCCTACGCTCAAAACGCCGGATCAGTACAAGCTCATGGGCAAGGATATTCCGCGCATGGATATTCCTGAGAAGGTTGATGGCAGCGCAATTTTTGGTGTCGACGTAGAACTGCCAGGGATGAAATACGCTACTGTGCGCAACGCACCGGTTTTCGGTAGCAGCGTGGTCGATTTTAATGCTGCGGCGGTCAAAAAAATGCCGGGCGTCCAAAAAGTGGTAAACCTCGGCGATGCTATTGGCGTAATTGCCGACGGCTATTGGCAAGCAAAAAAAGCAACTGACGCTTTGGAAATAAAATATTCGGATACTGGCCACGGGCAAAGCAGCTCGGAAAAACTCTTTAGCGAGCAACGCGACAGCCTGGACAATGCGGTTGCCAAAGGTGATGAGAAAAAGGATTTCTCACACGGCAAAGCGCGGCAGCAAATTGAACGCGCCGATCACACTCTCGCCGCAGAATATCAGGTGCCTACGCTGGCCCACGCTACCATGGAACCAATGAACGCAACCGCCTGGGTGCAGGGTGAGAAAATTTCGCTGTGGGGCGGCCTGCAAAACCCCTTGAGAGTGCGCAATCACCTTATCGAAGCGCTGGGTTACGATGCAGAAAACGTCGAAGTTCACAC
>JABDNS010000117.1 GCA_013043705.1 Pseudomonadales bacterium | reverse complement strand
TAAAAACTCTCTAAAGAGTTTTTACTCTAACCCCATTAATCCCTTTTTTAGCTGTCTTCTACGGTTTGGCCTTGTTTCTCATTCAGGAAGCGCACAAACTCATTTTTTTCGTCTACTAGTATGGTAGTGGGCTCGAAAGGCTCGCTGGCCAGTGTAAAGGCCATAATAATCACCTCATCACCCGGGTGAATCATATGCGCAGCCGCGCCATTCATCTCTATACAGCCGCTACCGTACTCTCCCTCAATAATATAAGTTTCCAGTCGCGAGCCCGAGGTGTTGTTTACCACCAGCACGCGTTCATTTTTGAGCATGCCGGTGATTTCCAGAAGCTTTTTGTCGATGGTAATGCTGCCAATATAATGCAAGTCAGATCGCGTGACCGTTGCATTGTGAATTTTGGCCGACATGTAATTACGTAAACGCATAGATTAAACTCAAACTTTTACAGCGCTGTTATCGCTGCGTAACAATAGATATTCTAATCAATAGCAATGCGCAAACGCGCTCGCTAATTATTGGCGTGCAATGCCTCATTTAATGCCACCTTTGACCGATTGGTTTTGCATTCTACTGCACCGGTTGACGAGTTTCTTCGAAATAAGAGGTCGCTTTGGCCGCTCAGTTCGCGTGCTTTTACCTCCCGAACCAGCTGGCCTGCATCGTCGAGCAATGCGACTTTGGTGCCAGCTGTTACATATAGGCCGGCTTCAACGATGCAGCGATCACCAAGGCCTATGCCAACGCCCGCATTGGCGCCGAGCAGGCAATTTTCGCCCACAGCGATGACCACATTGCCACCTCCTGACAAGGTGCCCATGGTTGAACTGCCACCACCGAGATCCGAACCTTCACCCACCACAACGCCAGCAGAAATGCGCCCCTCAACCATGCTGGTACCCAGGGTGCCAGCGTTAAAGTTAACGAAGCCCTCGTGCATAATGGTTGTACCTGCACCGATATAAGCGCCAAGCCTGACCCTGGCAGTATGCGCAATGCGAACACCATCGGGCACAACGTAATCGGTCATCGGCGGGAATTTGTCGACGCTATTCACTTTTAACCAGCGCCCCTCGGCACGAGCCTCTAATTGTCTTGCGGGTAGCGCGTCAATTTCTACCGGGCCTTCAGAAGTCCAGGCTAAATTTGGCAGGCATGCGAAAATGCCATCCAGGTTCTGCTCGTGCGGGCGTTTCAAACGATGCGAAATAAGCTGTAGCTTGAGATAGGCCTCGGCTACGCTGCCGGGTTTACTGTCGTTATGCAGTATCACGGCAATGGGCTGTCGTTTGCTGCCTTGCATCGCGCGTGCCGTTGCCGCCAGCGAGCAGTTTGATGCTGCCAGGCTTGTTAATGCCGCTGCATCCAGCTTGCAACTGGTATTTGCGTTGCCGCAGTCAACGCCCGCAGCAGCGAGCGCCGATACGATAACATCGCCACTTTTAGCGTCGATGTCGACGCTTGGCTCTGGGTACCAGGCTTCAATTACTTCACCGTTTTGCCCTACGGTAGCCAGGCCAAGTGCAAATGCGTACATCGATGACATAGAGAATAATTCCTGTTCATACTTGCTGTTGCGAACAGCAATTCAAGTTTAATTACGTTGGGCTGGTGTTAGTGCCTATCCGGCCTGTTTTGCGAGTAGCCCGGCGTAGCTGCGTTCACAAAATCCGACCACCGTTTGCCCCGACAATTCCACAACCGGGCGCTTGATCAAGGTTGGATGCTCGAGCAATGCCTCAACAACGCACGGGTTTGCGGCGGCTGCGTCGGTGTCCAGTGCAGCTTGAATAGCCTGGCGCGCATCCAAATCCAGTGCCTTCCAACTGCTGCTACGTTTATTGACTAGCGATTTTGCACTTGTTGCATGCAACCAATGCTCGACAAGTGCGCGATCCAGCCCATCGCTTCGAAAATCGTGCACCTTTACGGTATGCCCCTGCGACTCCAGCCAGCGGCGGGCGCGGCGCACCGTATCGCAATTTTTAATACCATACAGCGTTATCACGTAAACTAGCGTCTCCGGGCGGGGTATGGCTTGAATAACTTAAAAGCACGGTCGATTGTGCGGCGCAGATTCTACCAGTTTCGCATCATGCGAACAGCGCTCGCGCGAATAACAACAACGATTTGGTTAATTGATGCAGCAAGAAGTGATAGGTGGACAAGCGCCAATCGTGCGCGAGATTGATGTTAGCGCAGATGCCCACGCCAGTGGTGCAACGGCAGTTGAGTTACTTGCCGAGGCTTGCGTATTATCGCGAGGCAGGATTAAAGATGCCATGAGCAAAGGCGCGGTGTGGTGTAGAAAGGCCAGGCAAGGGCGCGAGCGCGGCAGGGCAAGGCGCCTGCGTCGCGCCAAAAGCAAACCCAACACCGGAGACCGCCTGAGCATCTATTACAATCCCGTTGTACTGGCGGAAACCTGTCTGCGAGCGAGCCTTGTCGACGACGGCGGTGACTATTCCGTTTGGGACAAACCGGCCGGTATGCTGTGCCAGGGCAGTCGATGGGGAGATCACTGCACCTTGCTTCGCTATGCCGAGCAGCAACTGGCATCGCGCACCGCGTTTGTGGTGCATCGGCTAGACAGAATGGCCAGCGGTTTGGTGGTATTGGCGCATAGCAAACACGCAGCCAGGTCGTTATCTGAGCAGTTCGCCCAGCGGCAGGTAGGCAAAAATTACCGCTGCACCGTTGAAGGCCAGTTCAGCCTGCAAGCGCCGCTGTTGCTCGATACCCCGTTGGCTGGCAAGGAGGCCAGGACATGGATTGAAAGCGCTAGTAGCGCTGCTAGTGGGCCTGACGGCGGTCCACGCACCGAACTGTTGCTGCGCATCGAAACTGGCAGGAAGCACCAGATCAGGCAGCATCTGGCGTTGGCCGGATTGCCCATCGTTGGGGATACGCTCTACGGCGATAGCGGCGACGGTGACTCATCCACTACGTTTGGCCAGGAAATCACCAGTACCGATTATGATGGCCCGAGTATCGCAGCCAGGGCCAGGCCACAGGCCAACAGCGAAAAATTACAACTTCGCGCCGTCCGGCTGGCATTTAAAGAACCCAAATCTGGCCTATTTACCGAATGGAATATTGATTAAAAACAATAGGTTAATGAATTAACCTGATTTTTAATCTATAAAAAGAGCCGATCCAGGAGCGCAGTGGTCTTACTTTAGATTTTCAGTTTAAGCTCTGGAAAGTGATACGGTTTTTCGGTTAAAATAGCGGGCTAACCATTGTGGAGTAAACGCTATGCCCAAAGCAGCGAAAAAAGCTGCGAAGAAGCCTGTAAGCGCCAAAACCAAGGCCGCTAGCAAGGCCAAGAGCAAGAAAGCGCCGGCCAAGAAAGCCGCAGTCAAGAAAAAAGTTGCCGCCAAGAAAACAGCAGCTTCTTCAGCATCTAAGAAATCGACCTCGAAAGCTCGCTCCAAAGTAGCCGGCAGGAAAACGCCCGCGCGCAAGCTGGCAAAAAAAGCGGTGCCTGCCAAAAAAGCAGCCAGTGCTAGCAAGAAAAGCACGGCTAAAGCTAAAACTGTGGCGAAAAAGTCATCGTCAAAGGCGGTGAAAAAAACCGCTGCCAAGAAAACCGTGGCCAAAAAAGCCGTAGCAAAAAAAAGCGCTGCCAGCAGAAAGTCCGCACTTAGTGCTAAGCGGGCTAGTACCAGGAAAGCCACTGCGCCTGTTAAAAAGGCCGCAGCCGCTAAAACCGCGTCCAAAGCCAAATCTGCCAATGGCGCCGCGAAGAAGGCCGCGCCCAAGAAGCAAACTGCGCGTGCCGTAGCCGCTGCGGTGATCAAATCACGAGAGGCCGGTGCCAAAGGCGTTAGTGCCAAAAAACGCAAAGCCGGCTACCGCAAGGGTGATAGCACAGCGCCCATCGATATCGCTAAAAAGCAGGCTGAATTGGAAGCCAAGCAAACAGTTGATGAAAATAGCAGCGAGGGCATAGCCGCCCAGATCGATGCGTTTTTGTCCAAAGGCAAAAAGATCAAGGCCATTGCAACCGGCGTCAGCGGTATTACCCATACCGGTGGCACAAAACACATCACCATCAGCCGCAATAAGCCGCAAAACCAGGCCTCGCGTTAACCTCAACAGCAACGCGCTGTCCAGATAAACCCTCCCCATTGGTGGAGGGTTTTTTTTGCGCAAAATGTTTAAACGCGCTTGGTAAACAAAGGTAAAAATAGCCATGCGGTCGCGCAGCATTACTTGCCAATGTTGCGGGTCAACGTTTAAATGCGGCTCGCACGATGGAAGTGGCCCTGGCAGTTATTACCAGTTAACAGCATTACCTACCCGCCATGGGCATTTATCTGCAAGAGCACCCATCGCATTTGCGTTAATAGATACACTACAGGAGAGCATGCAGCATGTTGAAAGAGTTTAAAGATTTCGCATTAAAAGGTAATTTCGTCGATATGGCGGTTGGTATTGTTATTGGCGCGGCCTTTAGCACGATCGTAAAATCCTTCGTGGATGATATCATCATGCCTGTTGTGGGTATGGCTACAGGAGGCGTGGACTTTGCCAACCTGTTCGCCGTAATAAAAAACCCGGTAGAGGGTGCAACTTACAATACCATTGCCGCCGCGCAGGAAGCTGGTGCAGTAACCATTAATTACGGTGTCTTTATCAACGCTATTATCACCTTCCTTATTGTTGCCTTCGTGTTGTTTATGGTCATTAAGGGCATGAACAACGCCAAGAGAATGATGGAAGAGGAGGCTGCTGCTGCGCCACCACCAGGGCCTACTGAAGAAGTTAAACTGCTAACCGAAATTCGGGATTCACTGCAAAAGTAAGCTACTTGAGCTTGATGAAAAGCCGCCCCGATGGGCGGCTTTTTTGTGGGCCTTTCTTGTGGGCTTTTATAGCTTGCTACTGCCCGTTTGCATATCTTCCAGTTTCTCCCAGCGCTCAATGGCCACATCAAGCTGCTTGCGGGTGCGTTCCAATTCGTCCAGAACCGGCCTGGTTATCGAAAAGTCCCGATCGTAGAATTCGGGCTCGCTGATTTTTTGTTGCAGTTGTGACAGCGTGTTTTCTAGCGCTTCTATTGCATCGGGCAAATTATCCAGTTCGTGCTGGAGTTTGTAGCTTAGCTTTTTCGGTTTGCGCTGCATAGGCAACGTTTGCGAAGTATCTAGCGCAACACTAGGTTTTGTATTTTCCAGCTGCTCTTCTCCCAGCTTCAATTTGCGTCCGCGACGCGACCAGTCGCTAAAACCTCCAACATATTCCTGCACGCCGGACTCCTGCTCAAAAACCAATATAGAAGTAACGACGTTGTCGAGGAACTCCCTGTCGTGGCTAACGATTAGCAGGGTACCTTCGTATTCGACCAGTCGCTGCTCGAGCACTTCCAGCATTTCAATATCGAGGTCATTGGTGGGTTCATCCAGCACCAACAGGTTACTCGACAAGGTAAACATGCGCGCCAGCGAAACGCGGTTTTTCTCGCCGCCGGACAATGCCTTAACAGGCGTCATTGCACGCTTGGGCGAAAAAAGAAAGTTTTTCAAATAGCCTATTACGTGCCGTTGGTGACCATTGACGTTGATATACTCGCGCCCACGGCCAACATTCTCGGCAATCGTTTTCTCTTCGTCTAAATCGCGCTTAACCTGGTCGAAGTAGGCAATCTGCAAATTAGTGCCCAGTTTTACTGTGCCTTCGTCTGGCTCAACCTGTCCGAGAATTATTTTTAGCAGTGTGCTCTTGCCAACGCCATTGTTGCCTATAAGGCCTATGCGATCCCCGCGCATAATTTTTAACTTCAGTTTATTAAACAGCGTTTCACCATCGTAGGCATGTGTGATATTTCGCAACTCACAAACTTTGCGACCGGAGGCCTCCGCAGTGGCTATCTGGATACTGGCCTTACCCTGGCGCTTGATACGCTGGCCGCGTTCTTCGCGCATTTTCTCCAACGCCCGAACCCGACCTTCATTGCGTGTGCGTCGCGCTTTGATACCTTCCCTGATCCAGGCTTCCTCTTGTGCAAGTTTTTTATCAAATAACGCATTCTGTTGATCTTCTTCACGGTTCGATTGCTCTTTCAGGCGCAGGAACTTGCGGTAGTTGCCTGGCCAGTCAATCATCTTGCCGCGATCGATTTCTATTATCCGGGTGGCCAACTTTTGTAAAAAGTCGCGATCATGCGTAATGAAAACGACGCTGCCTCGATAGCCGCGTACAACGTGTTCGAGCCATTCAATGGTGGATATATCCAGGTGGTTGGTTGGCTCATCAAGCAACAGCAAATCCGGTTCACCTACTAAAGCCTTGCACAGCGCAACCCGTCTGCGCCAGCCACCCGATAGTGAGGCCAGCGACCGCGACGCGGGTAGCTCGAGTTGGGTGATGTATTTTTCCACCTGGTTGTCGAGGTTCCACCCGCCACCGGCATCGATTGCAGCCTGTAGCTTGGCCAGTTGATCGAGGTCTGCGCTATGTTCGGCCGCCGACACGGTTTCACTGTCGATTTTGCGCGACAGCTGGTGGAATCTTTCGATCAGTGCCGACTGCTCGGCGAGCCCGCTGCGTACTACCTCGAACACAGGTGTATCCACCGGGTGGGGCAATGCCTGCTCGAGTTTGCTAACCCGAAGGTTCTGCTTTCTATGTACCAGCCCGCTGTCGGGCTCAAGGCTGCCGTTGAGAATATTAAGCAGCGTGGTTTTGCCCGCGCCGTTGCGCCCTAGCAGGCAAATGCGCTCATCCGCTTCAATCGCAATGCTGGTATCGACCAGCAGCGGAACATCGCCGAATTCTATTGAAATATTATCTAGTCGAATAAGTGACACAATCTAAAAATTAACCCGCTCTACACGCGCCGAAACGCCGGTTAATAACTGGTAGCTGATGGTGCCTGCGCACGCCGCAACCTCTTCCACGCGCAGCGTCGCGCCCCATAAGACTGCACTATCTCCAGCGTGCACTTGCACACCGCTTTTGATAAGCGCACTGATATCGACGCCAATACTGTCCATCGACACGCGGCCAGCTAGCGGGCAGCGGACGCCGTGGATTTCGACCGGTGTACCGTTCTCCGCATGCCTGGGGTAACCGTCGGCATAGCCCGCGGCTATGGTGGCAATGTGGCCTCGATTGTCGGCGCGCCAAGTGGCGCCATAACCCACCGATTCACCCCTGGCGATCGCTTTCACATCGATAACCGGAGCCGCCATGGTCATTACCGGCGACAATAGTTTTTCATCCGCTATTGCTTGAGCCAATGGATTTGCACCGTAGAGCATTATGCCGGGCCGGATTATCTCTTTTTCAGGCGCGTAAGCTGGCAGCAAGCTACGCAGCGTATTTGCGTAGCCTGAAGGTGAGCTGGCTTGCATGAGAAAAGCCGAATTGGCGATCGATAATTTGCGCTCAAGGTTGCCTTTGCTTGAGTTTTTCAGTGCTTCGCTAAAGCGCTGCAGCTGTTGTTTGCTGCTCGGCATTCCAGGCTCGTCTGCGCTGTGCAAATGGGTTAGCACCACCTCGCAAAGCGGCGAGGCCAAAGCCGTATCTATGCATTTGCTTGCGGATTCGGGGATGCCCAAGCGGTGCATGCCGGTATCGAGTTTTAGCCAGAACGGCAGCTTGTGTTGATGGCATTGCTGCAGTTGTTCATCCAGCAGCTGCGCGGAATAAAGACAGGGGGTAAGCCGCAGCTTCGCTGCCATCGCTATATCGTTTGCGCTATAGCCGTGCCCGAACACAACGATATTTTGTTCACAGCCATGCGCGCGCAATTGCTCCGCCTCGGTGAGTCGAGCAACGCCGTAATATTCGCAGTGGCCAGCCAGGCAATCCGCAACCGCCAGCATACCGTGGCCATAGGCATTCGCCTTGATCATGGCGAGCACGGCGGCATGCGGGGCTTTGCTGCGGGCGAGCGCCAGGTTAGCACGCATTGCCGCTTGATCGATAAACGCGGTGGCGTGGCGCAGCCCGCCGGCAAGAAACTCACGCATAACGAGCGATAGCATCCTGCACCTGGGCGAGATAGGTTTCGCCAAAAATATTCAAGTGGTTAAGCAGGTGGTAAAGGTTGTAAAGCTGCACCCTTGAGCGCCAATCGGCTTCCATTGGCCAGCAGGCTTCGTAGCTGCGATAAAATTCATGCGGTAGCCCGCCAAATAACAAGGTCATGGCGATATCGCTCTCACGCCACCCGTAGTAAACGGCAGGATCAATCAATGCCGGTCGGCCATGCTCATCCACTAAAATATTGCCTGGCCAAAGGTCACCGTGCAATAGCGATGCGGGTTGCCAGGGCACCAGTTCAGCCAGTCGCTCACAAATCGATTCAATGCTGATAATCCAGGGCGATTCCAGGTAGCCGTTGTCGAACGCGATCCTGGCCTGGTGCAATAAGCGGTGCTCGGCAAAAAATTCGTGGCCATCCTCAAACCAACCGTTGTGCTGAGGTTGTGCGCCACACCAGTTATCTTTTTCGAGGCCGTACGGCGTGCCCAGGTTAACCGCAGGCCCCGCCGGACTGTGCCGGTGCAATTCTGCCAAACGCTCGGCCAACAATTGCCAGTAATCCGATCGCTGCGGGCCCTCGGCGATAAACTCAAGCAGCAAACACTGCTCATTAACAAACAGTATTTCCGGGGTTCGAATGGTCTGGGTTGAAGCGAGCAGGGCGAGCCCTTCAGACTCTGCGAGCAGCGCCGCGCCACATTCGGCGGGGGCCACCTTAGCGACGATCTTGCGATCGCCGCGGTTACCAAGCAAGTAGCACTCATGATGGCCACTGCCAAGCATTTCGCAGCGCTCAAGATTGTCGAAGCCGTTCTCTGCTAGCCACGCGCCACTAGCGCTTGATACCTGGAATGGAAATTCCAAATGACTCACAAATAATCCCCGCGAACGCTGTTAAACAAGTTTGATTCAATGCTATCACGGGCGCCGCATGGCACCGCGGTGATATTGCGGTTTTGCGCGCCTGCGTCGTGTCTACTGTGCTGCGGTTTTAGCGTATGATTGTGGCCGATGGTAAACAACCAAATACAGGCTGTATCTTGCTGTAAACAGCCGTCGCGGACCCAGGAATTTCAGGCATGGCTTCACTAGGCGACAAACTGGTTATCGCAATTTCATCGCGAGCATTGTTCGATATGCGCGATAGCCATCGCGTATACGAAGAGCAAGGGCTGGCAGCCTATTCGCAGTACCAGGTAGAGCGAGAAGAGCAGCCGCTGGAGCCTGGCGATGCTTTTCCGCTGGTACGAAAACTGCTGGCTATTAACGACAAGCTCGATGGAGACCAGCGCGTGGAAGTCATATTGTTATCGCGTAATAGCGCCGACACCGGGCTGCGTGTTTTTAATTCCATGGCACACTACGGGCTGCCGATAGCACGCGCAGCCTTTAGCGGCGGCGAAAGCCCCTATCGCTACGTAAAAGCTTTTGGCTCACACCTTTTTTTGTCAGCCGACGCTGAAGATGTGCGCTCTGCACTAGATCAAGGTGTGGCCGCGGCCACTTTCATCCCCTCCGGTGTAAAACACAACGACGATGAGCAATTGCGCTTCGCCTTTGATGGCGATGCAGTGCTTTTTTCTGACGAAGCTGAACGCATTTACAAGAGCGATGGGCTCGAGGCGTTTACCGCAGCCGAACAGGCCGCGGCCAAGCAACCGCTTTCGGGGGGTCCGTTCAAGCAATTTCTCGCTGCGCTGCAGCGCCTGCAGGCGGAGTTCAGTCAAAGTGAGGCGCCAATCCGGACCGCTTTGGTAACCGCGCGTTCGGCGCCGGCCCACGAGCGCGTGATACGTACATTAAGAGCTTGGAATATCAGGATTGATGAGTCTTTATTTCTCGGCGGGCTCGACAAAGTGGATTTTCTGAAAGCTTATGGCGCGGATGTATTCTTCGACGACCAGCGTGGGCATTGTGACCTGGCCGCACCGGAAATTGCCACCGGGCATGTGCCTCACGGGGTTGCCAATCCACGTCCTGATGCTGCCTTAAGTGGCAGTTCGGGCAGCGATGCAAAAGATGTTGCAGAAGATTTGGATTAGCGCGATATTGTTGGAATCAGTAATTGCAACAAAGGCGAAAGTTGTCTAGCCAATTAGCTTATCGCGCAATGAGTCGCTGTGCCAGTTTTGTGTCGGGATTGCACTGCGCGCAGGATCGGATTATCGTGTCGACATAGGCGGCGGGGCATGCTCAACAGTGAGTAGCAGATAACGGTAGATAATTGACTAGCGAAGCGGTTTCACGCGGTGTGTGTAGCAGCGCAGTTAATCACTGCTGAGTTTAATCAATAAGTTAGAGCCAAAGTTAAAGGGTCGGTCAGCTGGCAATGAAACTACAGCAACTCAGGTATATTTGGGAGGTCGCTCATCACGATCTCAATGTCTCGGCTACTGCGCAGAGCCTGTATACTTCGCAGCCGGGTATTAGCAAGCAGATCCGATTGCTCGAAGACGAGTTAGGTGTTGAGATTTTTTCGCGAAGCGGCAAACACCTAACCCACGTAACGCCGGCTGGCGAGGAGATCTTGAAAACCGCGGGCGAGGTGTTGCGCAAAGTAGAAACCATCAAGCAACTCGCGCAAGAGTTCAGCGACGAGAAAAAAGGCAGCTTGTCACTGGCAACCACGCATACGCAAGCACGCTACGCACTACCCGCAACCATAGAGCAGTTTATTGGTAAATATCCCGACGTATCGCTGCATATGCACCAGGGTACGCCGATGCAAATTTCCGAGCTGGCCGCAGACGGCACGGTCGACTTTGCTATTGCTACCGAAGCATTGGAATTATTCAGTGATCTGTTGATGATGCCCTGTTATCGCTGGAATCGCTGCGTAGTTGTAAAGCGCGATCATCCATTGGCGCAAATCAGCCAGCTGACCTTGCAGGATGTGGCTGCGTACCCAATCGTGACCTACGTTTTCGGATTTACCGGCCGCTCCAAACTCGACGACGCTTTCTACGAGCATGGCCTAACACCCAGGGTCGTTTTCACCGCGGCCGATGCTGATGTAATAAAAACCTATGTGCGGCTGGGCCTGGGCATTGGCATTGTTGCACGCATGGCCTTCGACGATAACAACGACAGCGACCTGGTCGCGCTGGATGCCAGTCATTTGTTCGCGCCCAGCGTGACAAAAATTGGTTTCAGGCGCGGAACATTCCTGCGCGGTTATATGTTCGATTTTATTGCTATGTTTGCGCCGCACTTAACCCAGGAGCTGGTTGAACAGGCCTACCTGCGCACCAGCAAGGTCGAGGTTGAAGAGCTGTTTGCCGATATTGAGCTGCCAACCTACTAACACTGCAATTTCTTTGTTTTCATCCAAGTCCATCTCAGTATTCAACAGGAGCACATGTGGAACTGGCCTGCCTGGACCTTGAAGGGGTCCTGATTCCCGAAATCTGGATCGATTTCGCCGAACGCACTGGTATAGACGCACTGCGTGCAACAACACGCGACATACCAGACTACGATGTGCTGATGAAGCAGCGCTTGCGCCTGCTCGATGAAAACGGACTAAAAATACAAGACATACATAAAGTAATCGACGATATGTCACCACTACCGGGTGCCAGTGAGTTTCTCGACTGGCTGCGCGAGCGCTTCCAGGTGATTATTCTGTCGGATACCTTTTACGAATTTTCTGCGCCATTGATGCGCCAGCTGGGCTGGCCAACCTTGTTCTGCCATAAGCTCGAAGTGGATTCAGCGGGACGAGTCGTAGATTATAAGTTGCGCCAGAAAAACCCCAAACAAAAATCCGTGGAAGCCTTTCAGTCGCTAAATTACCGGGTTATTGCGGCGGGTGATTCCTACAACGATACCACCATGCTCGGCGCGGCGGAGGAAGGCATCCTGTTCCATGCGCCGAAGAATGTCATCGAAGAGTTCCCGCAATTTAAAACGGTCGATACTTTTGCCGATCTCAAGCAGGCCTTTATCGACGCCAGTGTTCGCGAGCTCACTGTTTAGCGGGTTGCGTGGCTTTGGTGCCGGGCGTGGAGTGCGCGGCAGGGGTGTTAAGCGCGTCTAGTAAATGCGCTACTTTATAATTGGATTCTGCAAACTCTTCTTCGCAATTTGAATCCGCCACGATGCCACCGCCACTCCAGCAGTAAACTTTGCCCTGGCGTGCATCGGGGTGGCGCTGCCGATCAAACAACAGGCTTCTAATCAGGATATTCGAATCCAGCTTGCCGTCCCCGTTCAGGTAAAAAAGTGCACCGCAGTAAACTGCGCGCTGGTGCGGCTCGAGCTCGGCAATAATCTGCATTGCGCGTCGTTTTGGCGCGCCGGTGATCGAACCACCCGGCATGCAAGCGGCCAATAGCGACAACGCGGTTTTCGGTGCAGCGTCAGGTAACTCCCCGCGGATAGTGCTAACCAGGTGATGAACGTTGCTAAAGCTTTGCACCTGGAACAATTCGGGAACCGATACCGAGCCGGTTTTGCATAGTTTGCCAAAATCATTGCGTAGCAAGTCAACGATCATCAAATTTTCGGCGCGATCTTTTTCCGACGCCACCAGCTCGGCAATTAAAGTGGCGTCTTCGCTGGCAGAGCTGCCGCGGGGGCGGCTACCCTTGATCGGCTGGCTCAGCGCAACGCCATTTTCCACGCTGATAAAGCGCTCGGGCGAGGCGCAAATCAAATCGGCTTGCGGCCTTCGCACAAAAGCAGCGAAGGGTGTTTTCGAAACCGCATGCAAATCTTGCAGCGCGGTGCATGGATCGCCAACATAGCTGGCCGAAAATTCTCGAGTCAGGTTGGCCTGGTAACAATCACCGGCAAGAATGTAATCTTGCAGGCTGGCAAATCGCTGCGCATAGTTTGCATAGGGCAGCGAGTTTTGCCATTCACCTAAAACCCGAAGGTCGCGTTCGATGCGGGTTTTCGATGCGCGGGCATTAGCAAAGGTTTGTTGCAGGTCGCGCCAACTACTGTTATCCAGTTTGGCGTCAGCCACCAGCGTACAGCGCCGCAAGTGGTGATCCTGCACCAGCGCCCATTGATAAATGCCGGCGTGAACGGCCGGCCAGCGCGAGTCTTTTGCCGCAGTGATACCGTGTAGTTGCTCGCCGGCGTGGTAGCCAAATAAACCGATTGCGCCCGACACAAAAGGCAGCTCAGTGGCCAGGGCACTGGCATCAGGACTGGTAAAGCGCGCGATGCCGGCGGCAATGTCGTCGACCGCGTCCAGAACCTGGCTATCCGCTTCAATTAGCGCCACCGGGGCGGCGGATAAAATATCGTAACGGCCCAGCGATGAATTCGCGCTGCTTAGCATAACCGGGTAGGGTCGCTCGACCACACGGGCTAGGTACAGCAGGCTATCACTGTAGTAGGGCAGATCCAGGCAGCGGGTTTTTGACCCTGCGATTTTACTTGGTTGCATCGGCAAAGTAGCGTGGACCGGTTGACAGGCGCGACAGCCGGGCGAATGGTGTGCTCCGCCCGGCTATGAGTGCAAATTATAACAATTCGTCAAGTGCAGCCTTGCACCTCTCTGTGATCGGTCTGCGAATTGACATCGGCATGCCGCTCGCTTAATGTTTCACGGTTTGGCCTATGCCGTTGGCAAGCTGCCAGATCCCGATGCGTGATGAAGTCGGATTTTTAATCGTGATGCTGTTTTACGCTTGCTTTGGTTGCTTAACCAGCCCGTTTTTGCAGCATAAAACATGCATTAATAAACTATGCATTACTTAACTATGCAGTACCAAAGAACGCCGCATCAAGCAGTGCGGTAGTGGTAGAAAACAGTGCGGCAGTGGTAGTGGTTGCGCAGGCCGTAATTGCAGGCCACCGATCTGCCGCATCTAGCCTGTTATGGCAGGTGCACCCATGTTTACCGAGAAGGCATAAATGAGCAAGTCCAACAAAATCACACCGGTTCTTGAAAACCCGTTTGACCAAGCGGTAGAGCGGGAGTTTTCTGTGCCCGGTCAAATCTCTTACGAGCCTGGCGTATACGAAGAAAAGCTTAAGGAAGGTTATGAGCTAACGCAGCGGCCTTTCAAAGCGGCTGGCGAAAAAAATATTCGCAAGCAGCACCTCAAGGGGCGAATGACCATTTGGGAGAGAATTCGCGTCCTCACCGAGCAAGAGCCGACCATTCTGTATCAAAACTGGGGCGAAAACCTTGATGGCGCTTCACTGGTAACTGCCATCATCAATATTGACGGGCGCGATGTCGCGCTGTACGGCCACGACTTTACCGTGCGAGCTGGCTCCATGGATGCGACCAACGGCAGCAAGCTGGCGCGGCTGTTCGAGCTGGCTGGCGAACGCGGTATTCCGCTAATTGGCCTTAACGACAGTGCCGGCGCCTACATTCCCGCTGGCGTTGGCGGGCTTGATGGTTATTCGGAAGCATTCACCGCGCTACGCCGGATCAGCGGCATTGTGCCGAGCATCATGTGTATGTTCGGCTTTAACGCAGGAGGTGGTTCCTACCTGCCACGCCAGGGCAGCTTCCTGATCCAGCCGAAGCAAACATTTTTCGGCCTCACCGGTCCCGGCGTGGTCAAGTCTGTGCTGGGCGAGGACGTCACCCCCGACGAACTCGGCGGGCCGGCTGTGCACAGCCAGTCGGGTGTAACCGATTTCGTGGTTGAAGACGAGGTAGCCGCGCTGCTTAAGGTGAAGGAGATCCTCAAGTACCTGCCAAATAATAACCGCGAGATGGCGCCCTACCAAAAAACCTCTGACCCGGTTACCAGGGCAACCTGGGATATCGACATCCAGCTTAAAAAGGCCTTTAACTCGCCCACCGGCATGAACACGCCACTGGATATCGGAATCTTGATCCAGCAACTTTGTGATCACGGTGACTACCTTGAATTCCAGCAAACCAGGGCGCGTAACACACTTACCGCCCTGGGTAGGCTCGGCGGCAACGTAGTCGGATTTGTCGCCAACAATAGTGCCCACTCATCCGGCCAGATTGATATACACGCGGCGTTAAAAAATGCGCGCTTTATTCGCTTCTGCAATCTATACAATATTCCGATGATGTTCATTGAGGATACTACGGGCTTTTTGCCTGGGCGCGAGCAGGAAGCGGGCGGTATTGTACAGGCGGGCAGGGCTATGCTGGACGCCACTATCGATCTCAGAACACCGCGCTTCCTGGTGATTGTGCGCAACGCGTTCGGCGGTGCCTATGCCTCGTTCAACAGCTACGAAACCGGCGCAGACTTTGTTGTTGCGCTGCCCACAACGCGGCTGGCTGTAATGGGGCCAGCGGGCGTTGAGTTTGTTTACAAAAAGGAACTGCGAGAAATACGCGGGCAGGCTGGGTCGCGTACGCAGGCCTGGGTAAAAGAACAGGAACTGGCACTAACCCAGCGCTATGAGGCCGAGATTATGAATCCGAAAGAAGCCTTGAGCCTTGGCTCGGTTTCGCAGATAGCCATGCCGTCGGAGCTTCGACAGGTGCTCGGCAAGCAGCTGCAGTTTTACCTGTCTACGTATCGTCCCTCGCCACTGCAGAGTGTGCAGCGCGAATTCCATTAAATTTCAGCGCCGCGGCGCTTTCGATTCAGCAAGGCTTTACTTCGGTCGCAGGCCTTGTGCACAGTTTCTATTTAAGGTCATCTGCTAACGCAGGGCATACAGGGCAATTTGAGAACGATTAATGAGTAACTACAAACAAAACCCTTTGGTACATAGCAACAGGCAGCGCGCAGGCCATTCAAGCGCGTGGGTGGCAAGTTTTTGCTGCCGTCATTTGCGACCGCTAATTATCTGTCGCGGGCCGATTCGGAAAGAAGTGATGGATGTGCTGGTTGAAATGGGCATCGATGATTTCGGCATCCTGCTCTCTGAAAAAGACTCTATCGTTTACCCCAATGCATTGTCGCCCGAACTGCGCAGCATCAAGAGTCGTCGCCATGTGCACCGCGTACCCGACTACTCTGGCGCAAGCAAAGAAGAGCGCCAGCAACGTATCGAGCAAATTATAAAGATTGCGCACGACAACAGTTACGACTCAATCTTCGCCGGCTATGGCTTTATGGCTGAAGACGAAGAGATGGTGCGCAGCATGGAGCAGGCAGGCCTGAATTTTATCGGCCCCTGTTCGCATACCGTGCACTCGGCTGGCCTTAAAGACGAGGCTAAGCGAACCGCACTCAAGGTGGGCGTTAGCGTAACCCCAGGCATTGATAACGCCACCGCGCTTGCGCTGCTCAGGAAGCATCCAGGCGTGGCAGAACTTAAGCAACTTGTCGCCGAGCACCAGCTCGATATGGGCGACTTTGATCTTGATGACAAGCAAATTGAACTTGCCGATAAAGCCGATGCTGTGTTGGCGGCCAGCTACGCCAAGGGCGTCGACCTGTACACCGTTGCCGAACTGCAAGAAGAGATCCGTCTCGCAGTCATTGATATGTACAAGCGCTATCCGGAAAACCGGATCCGCTTGAAAGCCATTGGCGGCGGCGGCGGCAAGGGCCAGCGAATCCTGCCCGCGCCGGTAGCGTACAGTGGTTCTGATGCGGAGAAAATCGACCAGGCCTCCAGCAAGGCGCCCGAATACGTACTCGAAATTCTGAATGAAGTGAAAACCACCGGCGTTGGCGACAACAAGAACGTGCTGGTTGAGCTGAATATTGAAACCACCCGGCACCAGGAAATACAGGTTGTTGGCAATGGCAGCTGGTGTATCACCATGGGTGCACGTGACTGTTCGTTGCAAATGCACGAGCAAAAACTGCTGGAAGTTTCATCGACTCACGAATCCATCGCCGACTCTATTGCTGCTGAACGCAGCGCGCTGGCCAGCGGTGCTGGCAAACAAGAAGCGCTTGCTGTGCTAGAGCAGGATTTAAAAACCCTCGACGCAATGGAAGAAGAGGCGGCCCGGTTTGGCAAGGCAGTGGGGCTGGACTCGGTTTCAACCTTTGAGTGCATCGTCGATCGCGGCAGCCATTTCTTTATGGAAATGAATACGCGAATCCAGGTTGAGCACCGGGTTACCGAGCTCTGCTATGCGCTGGAATTCACCAATCCTGACAACAGCCAGGATTCCTTCGTGGTGGAATCGCTAGTAGAACTCATGGTGCTGCTGGCGGTGCACGGCCAAAGGCTGCCTGAACCGAAGCGCATGGTACGCAAAAACTGCTCCGTAGAGGCCAGGCTCAACGCGACCAATGATGCCTTGCAACCGCATGCGGGTGGCCTGATTGGCTGGTGGAACCAGCCCCACGCCGACGAAATTCGCGACGACCAGGGCATTTCACAGCCAAACCCCGACACCGGCGTGTTTGTGAAATACAAACTTGCCGGCGCCTACGACAGCAATATTGCCCTGCTGCTTACGCATGGCGACGACCGCATGGATAGCTATGAACGCCTCGCCGAAATTATTCGCCAAACGCGCATTACCGGCGAGGACCTAAGCACCAACCTGGATTTTCACTACGGCCTGGTTAATTGGTTTATCGGCACACATATTCAAGCGCGTCCAACCACCAAGTTTA
Source organism: Pseudomonadales bacterium (assembly GCA_013043705.1). GTDB lineage: Bacteria > Pseudomonadota > Gammaproteobacteria > Pseudomonadales > UBA7434 > UBA7434. The sequence goes on along the minus strand of JABDNS010000117.1, from coordinate 15,859 downwards.
TTGTGCCTTACCTCACCGCAGTAGGATTACTCAAGCAGCACGCCGATGCGCTGGATATCGAACACGCCTTTAAAACGATTTGTAAGCGCAGCGCCGACGCGCATGAAGATGGCCGCGCGATGTACGAAGTGGTGGAACGCAAACACAGCTTGATACTTCGTCCTATATCTTTATTATTTGGCCGTCCGCATGCGCTGGCAGGCTGGCTCAGCGTGCACCACAACGCCTTTTCGCTTGAGGCGGGCAACAAGGTTACCTGGCGCAGCAACCCAATTCACTTGCTCGCCGATCTCTACCACTTCCTTAATATGGATTATCACCCTGACCGCTTTCCGCAAACAGTAATTTGGGACCATGATGAGCGCATTCTCAGCGCCGCGCTCAACTTCTACCAGGAATTGGAAAGCCGCCTTGGCAGCAATGATTTCCAGCAGATGTGCGTTATGCTCGAGCAGGACAATGCGCCTGGCAACAGCAACATAAACGCGCAACAATGGACACAGGTGCAGGCCGCGCACCGTGGCTTCCAGGCCGGTACCGATGCACTGAAAATGATTCCTTACCTCGCCGCGCAAACCGATTTTTATGCGCTGGATGTGGCTCCCGACCTAAACATTAGCATCCCCGAAAGACTACTCGATGAAGAGCTACAAAAATCGATGGCCAAAGTGCTTGCGCCACCGCCGGTTGCCAATGCCAACGAAATTATCGCCACCTCGGGCGGTATGTTCTATGCGCGTGAAGCGCCGGGTATGGACGTCTATGTGCAAGCGGGTGATCGGTTCGAAGCGGGCGATGTACTATATATCGTTGAAGTAATGAAGATGTTTAACAAAGTCACCGCACCATTCGCGGGCACCATTAAAAAAGTATTGGTGGAAAACGATGGTGTAATCATCGCCAAAGGCCAGCGCCTGTTTGAAATTGAACCCGATGGTGATGTGTCTAACGAAACCGAAGATGAAGTTACTGCACGGCGACTGAAAAATACTGAAACGTTTCTTGCTTGCTGCGAAGCATAGTTAAACGGGTATTCAGGTGACATATAAAACCAGGGAAATAGCGCCGCTAGTGAATTAACAGCTAACTGTTTACGCGCAAGCCGGGCGAGAGAAATTGTCTTATGAGCAACAGCAACTACAAGCCACCCAAGACCAAGCTGGAAGCGTGGCACAATGCGGCTGAAAAATCGCTAAAGGGCCGGCCGCTGGATTCCCTGAACTGGCAAACACCAGAGGGCATCGAGGTGAAGCCGTTGTATACACGCAGCGATCTCGACGCGCTTCCGTTTGCCGACACCTTGCCAGGCTTTGAGCCGTATATCCGTGGCCCACAGCCCACCATGTATGCGGGCCGGCCATGGACCATCCGCCAGTACGCCGGTTTTTCAACGGCCGAAGAATCCAATGCTTTCTACCGCAAGGCTTTGGCTGCAGGCGGGCAGGGCGTGTCCGTTGCGTTCGACTTGGCTACGCATAGGGGTTACGACTCCGATCATCCGCGCGTGGCGGGCGATGTAGGCAAGGCCGGCGTGGCGATCGACTCGATTGAAGACATGAAAGTGTTGTTCGATGGAATTCCGCTAGATAAAGTTTCGGTATCGATGACGATGAATGGCGCGGTACTGCCGATCCTGGCCGGCTACATCGTCGCCGCTGAAGAGCAGGGTGTTTCGCAGCAGCAGCTATCCGGCACCATCCAGAACGACATCCTCAAAGAATTCATGGTGCGCAATACCTACATCTACCCACCGACGCCTTCGATGCGAATTATCGGTGACATCATTGCGTACTGCTCAACCCACATGCCGCGCTTCAATACCATTTCGATTTCCGGTTATCACATCCAGGAAGCCGGTGCAGACGCAGCGCTGGAATTAGCTTATACGCTTGCCGACGGCAAGGAGTACATACGCACTGCCATCGCCGCGGGCCTGGGTATCGATGACTTCGCGCCCAGATTGTCGTTTTTCTGGGGCATCGGCATGAACTTTTATATGGAAGTTGCCAAGCTGCGCGCTGCGCGCCTGCTCTGGAGTGAAATCGTCGACGAGTTCAAGCCCGAAAATCCGCGCTCGAAAATGTTGCGCACGCATAGCCAAACATCGGGTTGGTCGCTCACCGAGCAAGACCCCTACAACAATGTGGTACGCACTACCATAGAGGCCATGGCTGCCGTGTTTGGCGGCACGCAAAGCCTGCACACCAATGCACTCGATGAAGCCATTGCATTGCCCACCGAATTTTCAGCACGTATTGCGCGCAATACACAGTTGGTGATACAGGAAGAAACCGGCATTACCAATGTCGTCGATCCCTGGGGCGGTTCGTATTTTATGGAAAGCCTCACTGCGCAGTTGGCCGATCGCGCACGCGAGCTTATTGCGGAAGTGGAGGAGCGCGGCGGTATGGCCAAGGCGGTTGAAAGCGGGCTGCCCAAACTGCGTATCGAAGAGTCGGCAGCCAAAAAACAGGCGCGCATCGACCGCGGCGAAGATGTTATTGTTGGCGTCAACAAATACAAACTCGAGCAAGAAGAGCAGGTCGAGATACTCGAAATCGATAACGTCGCAGTGCGCGATTCGCAGATTCAGCGACTCGAAGCAATGCGTAGCGCGCGTGACAATAGCGCCGTAAATGCCGCACTCGATGCGCTGTACCAGGCGGCCGAGTCTGGCCAGGGCAACCTGCTGGAATTGTCAGTTGCTGCAATTCGCGCACGCGCGTCGGTTGGCGAAGTATCCGCCGCGCTTGAAAAAAGCTATGGTCGCTTCAAAGCCAGCGCACAAACTGTATCGGGCGTATATGGCGCCGCCTATCGCGAGGATCAACAGTGGATGGATATCAGTGCCGATATTGAAGCATTTGAAAAATCCTTTGGCCGCAGGCCGCGAATCCTGATCGGCAAGATGGGCCAGGACGGGCACGATCGCGGCGCCAAAGTGGTGGCTACCGCGTTCGCGGATGTGGGTTTTGATGTGGATCTGTCGCCGATGTTTTCCACCCCTGAGGAGGTGGCAAGGCAGGCGATAGAAAACGATGTGCACGCCGTGGGCGTGTCGTCTTTGGCCGCTGGCCATAAAACCCTGATCCCCCTATTGATCGATGCATTGGCGAAAGAGGGCGCGAAAGACATTGTGGTTTTCGCTGGTGGGGTTATCCCTCGCCAGGACTATGATTTTTTATACGACGCGGGCGTGGTAGGCATTTACGGCCCGGGTACGCAGATTCCAAACGCGGCGCAAGATGTCATGAGCCATATTCGCAAGGCGCGCAACTAGCACTAATTGCATGCCTGCCAAACACCAAGCCGAAGCGATAGAATCGCTCAGCGACGCACTTCTAAAAGGGCAACGGCGCGCGCTTGCGCAATCCATCACGCTTATCGAATCTTCGCTGGCGGAAGATCGCATCGCTTCGCAGCAACTGTTAGAGCGATTGCTGCCACATTCTGGCAATAGCATCCGCGTTGGCATTAGCGGCGTTCCCGGCGTTGGCAAATCAACTTTTATCGAGGCCCTGGGGCTGTATCTCGCCGACCAGGGCAAGCGCGTGGCCGTACTCGCGGTAGACCCGTCTTCGCCGGTTGCCGGCGGCAGTATTCTCGGTGATAAAACGCGCATGGAATCTCTTTCGCGTCACCCCAACGCATTTATCAGGCCGTCGCCCACCTCCGGCGCGCTAGGTGGCGTTGCGCAGCGCACCCGTGAAACTATTTTATTGTGCGAAGCTGCCGCTTACGACGTGGTGCTGGTAGAAACGGTTGGCGTGGGCCAATCCGAGTACGACGTTGCTTCAATGGTTGATTTCTTTTTACTGCTGATGATGCCCAATGCAGGTGATGAGCTACAGGGCATCAAAAAGGGCATTGTTGAGTTGGTTCACGCGCTGGTGATTAACAAGGCCGATGGTGAAAGCGTATTGCTGGCCGAGCAAAGTCGCGAACACTATAAAAATGCGCTGCACTTGTTGCGTGCCGACCCGCTTTGGACACCGGTAGTTACGCAGTGCTCTGCGTTACACAAGCAAGGTATCGCCGAGGTTTGGGCATTGGTCGAAGAATATATGTCGCGGCTGCGTGAAAAGGGCGAGCTTGAGAAGTTGCGCAACCGCCAGAACCTCACGTGGATGCGGCGACTTGTGCACGAAGTACTCGAGCGCAAACTGCGCGAAGACCAGTCACTTGCATCGCTGCGCGAAAAACTGGAGCGAGAGGTTAGCGAGGGCAAGACCACTGCCTATGCCGCCGCGATTACGCTCGCCGCACAGCTTCAGGCGAGCAAGCACTAACCTGTTGATGGTTAATAGTTCGCCTTTGTCGTGACGCGATGTGTGTAATACTTATCCAGTATTTCATAATGTGCCCAAATCCCTGCATACGGCCCGGCCTGAAACTATGAAGCGCATTAATCTCCAACGCATCCAGAAGTTTTTGTTGCTCTGCGCGCTTGTGTTCAGCACCGCTGCACAGGCGATGCGTATTGGCGATATCACTGTACAGAGTGCAGTCGGTGAGCGCTTTTTTGCGATTGTGCCGATAAGCGATACGCGCAGGGTGCGCGCTGAACAAATCCTGGTTTCGCTTGCACCGCGTTCGGTTTACCAGCGCATGGGTGTCGACTGGGAATACTTTCACACCGGCTTGATTTTCGATGTGATAGAAGACGAGCGAGAAGGTATTTACCTGCGTATTGTCAGCAAAGACGTTGTCTTCGAACCCTTTATTGATTTTGTCATTTCCTTCCGCTGGCCCAGCGGCTTTATCTCGCGGCAATTCACCGTATTGCTGGATATGCCGCTAAGCAGCGCGGCACCCGCTTCGCGAAACAGCAATCGTGCCAACACTGCAAGCAGCAGCGCCAATCGCAACAGCGGCAGCGTTGTGCGTGAAACGCCGGACTTGTCGCGCGTAGAGCCGCGTGTCGATGGTTCAAATCGCATCAGCAATAGCACTGGGCGCAACGCAAACCGGCAACAGCGCGGCGATGACGCGCGCACAAGCCGCCCTGTTGATAGCGGAGCAGGGGTTGAGCGTATTACAGTTGTGGATGAAGTAAGCGAGGCCAGTTACCTGGGCGGCGAGTCTGCCGCCCGCCAGGCCGAGCAACTCGCCAAGGCGCAGTTGGCTGCGCAGCGTCGCGCGGAGGAGGAAGCTGCGGCTCGCCAGCGCGCAGAGACCAAGGCGCGCGAGGAGGCACGCGCGAGGGCCGAAGCGGAGCGAGAGGCCCGGGCCAGGGCTGAGGCCCAGCGACAGGCGCGCGAAGAAGCAGAACGGCGTGCGCAAGCAGAGGCCGAGGCGCGGCTACAAGCAGAGCAAGCAGCGAGAGCTCGTGAAGTTGCCGCTGCAGAGGCACGTGCCAGGGCGGAGCGTGAAGCCACGGCCAGGGCAGAAGCGGATAAGCGAGCCAGGCAAGAGGCCAGGGCTTTAAATGTGGCAGAGCAGCAGGCTCAAGCAAGCGCGCAAGCCCAGCAAAAGGCCGAAGCCGAAGCGGCAGCTAGGGCCCGGGCCGAGGCAGAAGCCAGGGCAACAGCCAAAGCTGCTGAGCGTGCCCGGCTTGCAGCCGAAGCCAAAGCGCGGGCAGAAGCGGAGGCAAGAGCGCAACAAGCACAGCGCGCACGCGCCGCGCGTGAAGCGCGGGCGCTGGCCGAATCTCAAACCGCGCAAAATGAACCCATCGACGTAAGCAGCCAGGCTGAACCTTCGCAGCAAGCGGCACCAGCAAAGCCCAGCACGGCAGTGGCACCCGAGCCAGCACAGCGCAGCGCCACCGGGCAGGCTTCCTGGGATCACGTATCGCGCTCGGGTGACACACTGTGGGCTATCGCCAGAAAAATCCAGCGCGAAAGTGGCGGCCGCATTGTCGATATTGTGAAAGCACTGCACCGCAATAACAGCAGCGCTTTTATAAAAAATGATGCCAACCGCCTGCGTGTTGACGCGCAATTGAACGTATCGCTAGCGCAAATAAAGACCTCGACGCCCGCCTCGAGACGCGATCGCTACTGGCCTGATGCGGGCATTAGCAGTCTGGCTGATGCCGGCTCGGCAGCCGCGGCAGACACTGCAAAAGCCGGCGCTTCAGAATCCGCGACACCGGCTGGCGATGCTGGCAATCTTGAGCGCAGTGAAACCGGGCAAGCAGACGAACTTGCGAAGCAAGCGGAGCTCCAGGATAAGCAGCAAGGCGTATTGTCGTTGGTTACCCGTGCCGCAGACAGTACCGATATGTCGCCGTTAACCCGCGACTTGAGTCGCGAGCTCGAGCAAAACAGTGCCGAGGTTGAGAAACAAATCAACTCAGGTGTGTCGCGCGCCAACTCGGTTGAAACGCGCATGGATAATATCCTCGCACAGTACGACGCATTGTCTGAAAAGACAGCCCAGTTAAAAGAGCTGGAGGCAACCCTGAACCGGCGCATCGCCGAAAAAGCACAGCTCGACCTGGGCCTGTCAGGGCTGCCCGCGCCCGCGGCGGTGCCCAAAGCGCCCAACCAGGGCCTGTTGCCCGATCAACAGCGCGGCCTGGGTTGGTGGCTGCAATGGCTATTGCTGTTCGTATTGCTAAGCGCAATGGTGATTGCCGGCACCGTGTTGTTGCGCAAGCGCCACGAGCAGCGCCGAAACGCCTACGTAGACTCATGGGACAACAATCCGCTGCGCGGCGATGAACAATTCAGTGATGACGAGCTGGCCGAAATGGTCAAGCTGAAGGGTGAGGCACTTAGCGGCCCAGATGATGTCGACCAGTTCACTGTGGTGGAAGAGGGTGAGGGCGCTACAGAACTCCAGGCGAGCCTGTATATTGCCTACGAGCGCTATGATGAAGCAGAGAGCTTGCTTTGTAACGCACTGCGCGAGCAGCCCGGCAACCACGCTTTGCAAAGCCAGTTGATGGAAGTTTATTCTGCGCTGGGTAAAACGGAAGCCTATCAAAAGCTGGCAAAAGAAATTGCCGAGGCCAACCCGCCGCTTATTGATGATCGTGTTGACGATCGCGCTGGTTAATACGCTTGCCAGTCAAGCCCCGGTAAATTCCTGCGCAGCGCAAAAGCCGAGTTTGTCCAGAAACTCATTGAGCCTGGCGCTCTGCTCAAGCGGTTTGCTAAAGTAAGCGTGATGCCTTAAGCCGGCGTGCCCTGGCTGCGCCAACGTGTGCCCGGTGCCAGTTGCGCTCTCCCTGTCGAGCAACGCCAGCACGCGCGAGGCAATGGCCGCCCCCGAATCAAGTAGTTGCCACGCGGGTCGCAGTGTACTTATCTGCTCTGCAATTAACGGAAAATGTGTGCATCCCAGCACCAACATATCGATATCCTGTCCGCCCGGCTGCGCTTCAAATTGCTCGAGTATGCGGCCCAGTTGCAACTGGTCAAGCGTGGCACCGTAAATATGCGCCTCGATCATTTCGACCAGCGCACTGCTGCCCACACTGATGACATTAATGTTTGCCGCAAACTGGCGAATTAAGTCCTGGGTATAGGTTCTCGCTACCGTGCCCGGTGTGGCGAGCAAGCCTATGCAGCCACTTTTGGTTTGGGCTGCGGCGGTTTTGATTGCTGGCACGACACCAACCACCGGTATATCCAGCTGCTCGCGCAGTGTGGGTAAAACCAGGGTACTGGCGGTGTTACAAGCGATAACCAGCAAATCGGGCTGTAACTGCTGCTGCGCCGCCAGCACAATGGCAGAGGCTCGCCGAAGTAAATCCGGTGCTTGCTTGGTGCCATACGGAAACGCCGCATTGTCCGACAAATAGCTAATATCGATAGCGCTATCTGCAGCAATAATTTCTTTGCAAATACTTAAGCCGCCAAGGCCTGAGTCAAATACCAGAACCCTGGCTCGCCTTGTACTAGTATTTCGCTCGGTTGCGACGCTAGGCATAAGTGCTGGTGCTATTGATTCCTGCTCTCCAAAAATAACGCGCAGTGAGGCGTATTGATGCGGTGCTGGAGCAGCATTGGTAGGTTAGAATGCGCCCCCGGGTTTGCAAGACAATCCGGCAACATTGCTATACGAGGGCAGGCAAGAGCGGATGATGCGGGTAATCACAATTAACGTCAACGGTATTCGAGCCGCTGCGCGCAAGGGCTTTTTTGACTGGCTCGAAACACAAAATGCCGATGTGGTGTGCATACAGGAAACCAAGGCGCAAGAGCACCAGCTTGATGACGAAATTTTTTGTCCCAATGGCTACCATTGCTATTACAACGATGCCCAGCGTAAAGGTTACAGTGGCACCGCGATTTACTCGCGCATTAAACCGCAAAAGATCACCAGCTCGCTGGGCTGGGATCCATGCGATTCTGAAGGACGCTATTTGCAGGTTGATTTTCCAGGTATAAGCGTAGTTTCCATGTATGTGCCGTCCGGCTCCAGTAGCGACGAGGCGCTGGCTAAAAAACTGGACTTCCACAAACGCATATATCCCCATTTCAAGTCTTTGCGGCGCAAGCGCCGCGAGTTTATTCTTTGTGCAGACTGGAATACCTGCCACAAGCCAATCGACCTGAAAAACTGGAAAGCCAACCAGAAAAACTCCGGGTTTCTGCCGGTCGAGCGCGCGTGGCTGGATAGCCTTTTTGATGAGCTGGGCTATGTCGACGGATTTCGCCTGCTCAATCAGGATGAGGGCGAGTACACCTGGTGGTCTAATCGAGGCCGTGCATGGGACAACAACGTAGGATGGCGGCTGGACTATCACCTGCTAACCCCCGGGCTTACCCCGCACGCGAAAGCTGTTTCAGTCTATCGCGATGAGAGATTCTCCGATCACGCCCCGGTTAGCATGGATTTCGACTGGCCATTGCCTGAAGCCGGGGGCTAGAACGGCCACGTTGCCACGCCGGTGCAGACGCGTTTGCTCCGACCGTGGCAATTCCGGATAATTGCATTTGCTGGATGATTTCCGGGTTTATGTGCGCGCTACACGGGCGCCTGGCAGAAGTTATTCCAGCCTGCTGCAGCAACAGCACGCGGCTGGCTAACCTTCGCTAGTTTCTGAAAATTAAGAGAAGAGAGTGCAATATGAAGTTATATGAACGCCGCGAACGTCAACGCCCCGACGATTATTTTGCCGACTGGAAAGAGCGTGAAGCATTGGCAGAGGGCATGCTGCCGCTGGTTGGCAAGTTGTATCGAAAAGACAACGTGAAAACCTATATTTATGGCCATCCGTTGGTAAACCGATCGATCATTGAAATGATGCGCGACCATCGCGCGGTTCGGCAAATCGAGGAGAACGAACTGTCTGAGTTTGAAACCTTTCCGGTATTGCAGGCGCTGGCACAACACAAGTTAGGCCACGCGCATGTTGATGTTGGCCGTATCGCGAACAAATATTTTTTTGAGGGTGAAAATAAGAATTCGGCGGGCGAAGAGATAGCACTGGACGCTTACGTGCGCAGCCAGGTTGAAGAGCTTATCGGCAGCACCCGCAAGCCACTTGAAAAACCGCAGGACGTGGTGCTTTATGGCTTCGGCCGCATCGGCCGCTTGATGGCCAGGTTGCTAATAGAAAAAACCGGCGGCGGTGACACTTTGCGCTTGCGCGCAATTGTCGTTCGCAAAGGCGGCGCCAACGATTTAATCAAGCGCGCATCGCTATTCGAAACAGACTCGGTGCACGGCCTTTTTAACGGCACGGTCAGGGTCGACGAGGAGCGCTGTTCATTCGTCGCCAACGGTAACGAGGTGCGCGTGATCTACGCCGATGCGCCGGAAAAGATAGACTACACCGAGTACGGGATTAGTGATGCGCTGGTAATCGACAACACCGGTAAATGGCGGGATCGTGAAGGCCTGGGCTTACACCTCAAAGCCAAAGGCACCAGCAAGGTTATCCTCACGGCGCCTGGCAAGGGCGATATCAAAAACATTGTTGCGGGTATTAATGATAGCGACATTGGCAGCGAAGAGATTCTTTCCGCCGCCTCTTGCACCACCAATGCAATAACACCGCCGCTAAAGGCACTACACGATGAGTACGGGGTTGAAGGCGGCCATGTTGAAACAGTGCATGCTTATACCAACGACCAGAATTTGATCGACAACTATCATAAGGGCAATCGGCGCGGCCGCTCGGCACCGCTAAACATGGTACTCACAGAAACCGGCGCGGTGGCTGCAGTGGGCAAGGTCTTGCCCGAGCTTAGCGGAAAGCTTTCAGGTAGCGCTATCCGCGTGCCGACCCCCAACGTTTCGATGGCAATCCTGAACTTGCGCCTGGCTCGTGCAACTACAGGCGATGAACTGAATGAGTTCGTCCGCAAAACTGCCGTACACTCAAACCTGCGCAAGCAGATTAGCTTTATCAATTCAGCCGAAGCGGTATCCAGCGATTTCGTAGGCTCCAGGCACGCCTGCGTATTTGATGCGCAGGCCACCAAGGTCGATGGTAAAAATGCAGTACTGTATGTATGGTACGACAATGAATTTGGCTATGCTTGCCAGGTTCACCGCGTGATCGAAAAAATGGCCGGTGTGCGCTACGAACTTTATCCAAAAGATTGAGTGTGGACGCCGCCGGGCACGACACCGGCATCCGCACTAGCAATAGTGTTGAATATCTACATCGGCGCGCCCAGCTGTGGTGATTTGTTGGGCGCGCCACTATACTTTCGTGGCCTTCAAATGGGCACATTATTGCTTCCTGAAACACGGGGTCGATGCGCATCCTACTGGCTAAATTAGCGCCAGAAAAGCGAGCATTACCCATAACGAACCACTGCTGTCAGATTGCGCCACGCAGATCCACTTCAAGCCGCGCAGCGCGCTAACACATTGCCTGATAGCCAACGCCGGGAACAGCTTTAAATGATCAAAATCAAACGCGGACTCGACCTGCCTATCGGTGGCGCCCCGCAGCAAAGCATCGAGCAGGGCGCACGCGCCCGCTCCGTTGCCCTGATCGGCTTTGACTATGTTGGCATGAAGCCCACCATGGAAGTTACCGAGGGCGATAGCGTTAAACTGGGTCAGCTTTTGTTCACCGACAAGAAAACCCCGGGTGTCAGGTATACAGCGCCTGGCGCTGGTCGTGTTGCGGCAATCAATCGTGGGGAAAAGCGTGCGTTGCAGTCGGTTGTTATCGAACTTGATGGCGACGCTGCGCTTAGCTACGACGCGGTTGCGCCTGGGCAACTGGCATCGCTATCTAACCAGGCAGTGCGCGAGCGCATGCTAGACAGTGGCGCCTGGACAGCATTGCGAACACGCCCCTACAGTAAAGTGCCTGCACCGGACGCGAAGCCTGCGGCGATCTTCGTGACCGCCATAGATACCAACCCCCTGGCTGCAGACCCGGCGCTGATCATCGCCTCGCGTGAAAACGATTTCACGAATGGTTTAACGATACTATCGCGGCTCGGTGCAGAGAAGCTATTTTGCTGCACCGCCGAGGGTGTAAATATTGAGCTGGGTAACTCCGGTGCGGTGCAGGAAACATTTACCGGCCCGCACCCGGCCGGGCTCGCCGGTACGCATATACATCACCTGTGCCCCGCCTCCAGCAAGCGCAGTGTGCTGTGGATTAACTACCAGGATGTGATTGCGCTAGGCGTATTGTTTAGCGAAGGTCGCATTGATGTTGAGCGCATCGTTGCCTTGGGCGGGCCTGCGGTAGATAAACCGCGGCTATTAAAAACCAGGCTGGGTGCTAGCACCGACGAGCTCGTCGCCGGCGAGCACAGTGGCGGCGACAATCGCGTGTTGTCCGGCTCTGTGTTCAATGGCCGCAAAGCGCGCGGGCCCTACGCGTACCTGGGTCGATACCACCAGCAAGTTACCATATTGCCTGAAGGCCGCGACCGCGAATTTATGTCGTATTTGCGAGCAGGTTTTAACAAGCACTCGGTCACGCGAACCTTTATTTCCGCACTTTCCCGCGATAAATTATTGCCATTCTCAACCACTACCAATGGCTCTGATCGCGCTATGGTGCCAATTGGCAACTTTGAAAAAGTGATGCCACTGGATATTTTGCCCACGCAACTACTGCGATCGCTGATTGTTGGCGATACCGCTAGCGCGCAAACGCTTGGGTGTTTGGAGCTCGACGAAGAAGACCTTGCCCTGTGTACTTACGTTTGCTCCGGCAAGTACGAATACGGCCCCATCCTGCGCGACAACTTAACGCGCATTGAAAAAGAAGGTTAAGCAGATGGCCTTACGCAAAATTCTCGACGACCTGGAGCCGTATTTTACACCGGGCGGCAAGTACGATCGTTGGTATGCATTGTATGAAGCGGTAGACACTATTTTTTATCGCCCGTCATCGGTAACCAAGGGTGCATCGCATGTGCGCGATGGTATCGACCTCAAGCGCATCATGATCACCGTGTGGCTGGCCGCTTTTCCGGCGATGTTTTACGGCATGTACAACGTCGGCCACCAGGCCAACCTGATTTTAGCCGCCGGGGACATCGCCGCTGCAGATAGTTGGCGAGTTGCGCTTACCGGCATGCTGGCCGGGTTTGACCCGAACAGTATCTGGGATTGTTTTATTCACGGCGCCATGTATTTTGTGCCTATATATCTTGTCACGTTCGTGGTTGGTGGCATCTGGGAAGTGTTGTTCGCGATACGCCGTGGGCATGAAATTAACGAAGGCTTTTTTGTAACCTCTATTCTTTTTGCGCTGACTTGCCCACCCAGCCTGCCACTGTGGATGGTGGCCATGGGTATTAGTTTTGGCATTGTGGTGGGCAAAGAAGTGTTTGGCGGCACCGGCAAGAATTTTCTTAACCCCGCGCTCACCGGTCGTGCCTTTTTATATTTTGCCTACCCCGCGTTTATGTCTGGCGATGGCGTATGGACAGCGGTAGACGGCTATTCAGGCGCGACAGCACTTTCGCACGCCGCATCTGGCGGCGTCGAGGCATTGCAGACCGAGATCGGCTGGATGAACGCGTTTCTTGGCAATATACATGGCTCGGTGGGAGAAACCTCTACGCTGGCCATCGGCATTGGTGCGTTAATATTATTGGGCACCGGCGTCGCCTCCTGGCGCATTATGCTGGGCACCTTTGTGGGTATGTTCGCGCTAAGTACTTTATTCAACTTCATCGGCGGTGACGGCAATTTAATGTTTAATGTGCCGTGGCACTGGCATCTTGTTATTGGTGGCTTTATGTTCGGGCTGGTGTTTATGACGACCGACCCGGTATCAGCCGCTATGACCAACACCGGGCGATTCTGGTACGGCGTTTTAATTGGTTTGATGACTATTTTGATTCGCGTTGTAAACCCTGCCTTCCCTGAAGGAATCATGCTCGCGATATTGTTCGCAAACCTGTTCGCACCGCTAATCGATCATTTTGTGGTGCAAAGTAATATCAAGCGGAGGTTGGCGCGTGGCTAACAAAGATTCGATTGGCAAAACGCTCGGGGTCGCGTTGCTACTGTGCATCGTATGCTCGGTAGTCGTCTCTACCGCCGCAGTTAAATTGCGCCCACTGCAACAGATCAACAAAGACATCGACCGCAAGCGAAATATTTTGCTTGCTGCGGGTATGTACGAAAAGGGCCAGTCTGTCGATGAACAGTTTGCTGCAATTGATACTCGGCTAGTCGATCTTCAGAGCGGCCAGTTTGTTGAAGGCGACCCATCGTCGTTTGACCAGCGTAAGGCAGCGAAAGACCCGTCCCGCTCTATCAAACTGTCGGGCAGCGAAGATATTGCGAAAATTTCCCGGCGTGAAAATAAAGCGCTGGTCTATATTGTTGAAGGCGACAACGGCGAACTCGATAAACTAATCCTGCCAGTGCACGGTTACGGGCTCTGGTCTACGCTGTACGGTTTCGTTGCGCTGGAAGACGATTTAAATACCGTGGCAGGCCTGGGCTTCTATGATCACGCTGAAACGCCCGGGCTTGGCGGAGAAGTGGACAACCCGCGCTGGAAAGCAATCTGGCCTGGCAAACAGGTTTATAAAAACGGTGAAGTCGAGCTGGCATTAAAGAAGGGCACAGTCAGCCAGGGTGAAACCAACGCCAGCTACCGCGTTGACGGCCTGGCCGGCGCAACGCTCACCAGCCGCGGGGTTACTAATCTTGTCCAGTTCTGGTTGGGTGAAAACGGTTTCCAGCCTTTCCTTGAAAACTACAAGCGCGGCGATGCCTAGGGGATTTTAATAATGAGTGTCGATGCCAAGAAAACACTGTTGTCGCCAATTTTCGACAACAACCCAATCGCGCTACAGATCCTTGGAATCTGCTCGGCGCTGGCTGTTACCACTAGCCTGCAAACTACCTTCGTAATGTGTATTGCCTTAACCGCGGTTTGCGCCTTCTCGAACCTTTTTGTATCTGTGGTGCGCAAGCATATCCCCAACAGCATTCGAATTATCGTGCAGATGATTATCATCGCGTCGCTGGTAATCGTTGTCGACCAGATACTCAAAGCGGTGGCGTACGACATTAGCAAGCAGCTGTCGGTTTTTGTCGGCCTGATCATCACCAACTGTATTGTTATGGGCCGCGCCGAGGCCTATGCAATGAAAAACCCGCCCTGGCCAAGTTTCCTGGATGGCGTGGGCAACGGCCTGGGCTACAGTATTGTTTTGCTTGCGGTAGGCTTTTTCCGCGAGCTGTTTGGCGCGGGCAAGTTGTTTGGCTATGAGATCCTCAGCTTGTCTAACGAAGGGGGCTGGTATGTAGCAAACGGTATGATGCTATTGCCGCCAAGTGCATTTTTCCTGATTGGCTTCTTCATCTGGGTGCTGCGCAGCGCCAAGACCGAGCAAGTTGAGGAAGAGGAGTTCAAGATTACCCAGAACTCAACATTGAGGGAGGCACTGTAATGGAACATTATTTGAGTCTCTTCGTACGCGCAGTTTTTATCGAAAACATGGCGCTGGCATTCTTTTTGGGCATGTGTACTTTTCTGGCCATTTCCAAAAGAGTTGAAGCCGCGCTGGGTTTGGGCATCGCGGTAATCGTGGTGTTAACGCTCACAACGCCACTAAATAATATTATCTACCATAATTTCCTGGCCGATGGTGCGCTGGCCTGGGCGGGCTACCCCGATGTTGATCTGAGCTTTTTGGGCTTTTTGAGCTACATCGGCGTAATAGCAGCAAGCGTGCAGATTCTCGAGATGTTTCTCGATAAATATGTGCCCGCGCTGTACAACGCGCTGGGCGTATTCCTGCCATTGATAACCGTGAACTGTGCCATTCTTGGCGCTTCGCTTTTCATGGTTGAGCGCGATTACAACCTGCCCGAAAGTGTAGTTTTTGGCGCGGGTGCCGGAGTAGGCTGGGCCCTGGCGATCGTGGCGTTGGCGGGCATTCGCGAAAAACTCAAGTACAGCGATGTGCCCGAGGGCCTGCGTGGCCTTGGCATAACGTTTATTACCGTGGGGCTGATGTCACTTGGCTTTATGTCCTTCGGTGGTATTGATATTTAAACTTTTTGATGAAATGAACCAGGAATCCGAGGAACACCGTCAGCTATCGCGCTTGCATGACACGCTGTAAATACATCCGTGTACGCTCGACGGCGGCGTCCATGCCGCCGTACGGTCATGCAAGCGCAACACCTTACGGTGCTCCTCTGCGATCGTGCCATATCAAGGGGTGCGTTATAGCGACCCCATGAGCAAAGCTCTATACAAATTTAGTTTTATGCAGTAACAACAAGCAATTTAACCAAAGCGACAGAACCATGAATGAAATCAGTTTGGGTGTAGCAATGTTCACCGCCATCGTACTGGCACTGGTGGTTGTTATTCTATTTGCCCGCTCGCAGCTGGTTAGCAGCGGCAACGTCAATATAGAAATCAATGGCGAGAAAACCATCTCGGTTCCAGCTGGCGATAAATTGCTACAAACCCTGGCCGCCAACGACCTGTTCCTGGCTT
>JABDNS010000107.1 GCA_013043705.1 Pseudomonadales bacterium | reverse complement strand
ATGTGTATAAGAGACTGGGTGATGACCGATTTGTATCACTAGAAGCACTACGTGCTTGTGTGTACAACTATTATCGAAACGGGTATCGATATTCCCAATGCCAACACCATCATTATTGAACGCGCCGACAAGTTCGGCCTTGCGCAATTGCACCAACTCCGGGGGCGCGTGGGCCGATCGCATCACCAGGCCTATGCCTACCTGTTTATTCCCAATCGACGCTCGCTCACCAACGAGGCAGAAAAACGGCTGCAAGCAATCGAAGAGGCGCAGGATCTTGGCGCCGGTTTCATGCTGGCCACGCACGACCTGGAGATTCGTGGCGCCGGTGAACTGCTCGGTAGCGAACAAAGCGGGCAGATGCATTCGGTTGGATTCTCGATGTACCTGGATATGCTCGATCGCGCGGTAAGTTCGCTCAAGGCCGGCGAAGAGATCGACATAGACGCGCCGCTAAAACTGCAAGGCGATATCAAATTGGCGATTCCCGCCTTGATACCGGATGATTATTTACCCGATATCCACATGCGCCTGATTTTGTATAAGCGTATTTCCAACGCCAGCGATGAAGCGACCCTGCGCGAGCTGAAGGTAGAAATGATCGACCGCTTCGGCTTGCTCCGGCCGGAAATCAATAACCTGTTCGAGTTAATGCGGCTCAAGCTCGCCGCCGTACCACTGGGTATAGCAAGGATCGATGCGGGGGAAAAAGGCGGGTTTATCGAGTTTGCGAATAAAACCCCGATAGACCCGTTGAAGATCGTCAAACTCGTGCAGCAGTCGCCCGATATTTTTCAGTTGCGCGGCGCCACGCGCTTGAACTTTAGCGTGGATCTGCCAGAATCTGGCGCGCGCATAGCATGGATGCATCAATTTCTGGGAGACCTCGCGGCGTGACCGATGTTTTTATTGTTTCTGCGTGGCAAAATTTTTGGAGCAAACGCTTGATATACGGGCAATCGCACAACCTGGCCTATGCCGTAGCGCGAGCTGCTGCCAGCGCAACAGTGAGACCAACAACGAGCGATGCAGCCGGTCGAATATTGGCAACACTGGTCGCTACCCTATTGTGTATTGCGTTACTAGGCAGCGACCATAGTGTGGCTGCCGGCAATCCCGACGACGTCTACCTGATCGAGATGGTGGCCTTCGTCGACGATCGCGCAAGCGGGCGAGACGCTGTGAGTAATTTGCCAGGCAGCGAGCGCTGGCGTAATCCGGAGCAACTCAACTATCCGGAGCAACTGGCGTTCCTGCGCGGTGATGCCAACCAGCAAGTCGATTTGGCGGCGCTCAACGAATCGGGCAACACAGCATTGCCGTTCATGCAGCTGTTGCAAATGAACGATTCGACAATGGCGGAAATTGCCAACACGCTCAGAACCCGATCGGCGTATCGCGTGGTATTCGAAGGCAGCTGGCTGCAGGAACTCACCGATCGCGAGCGAGCACCGGCCGTGCCGATTGTTGGCGGCGCGCGCTTTTCGCCCTGGTATGAACTTATGGGAAGCGTCACCTTCAGCAAGGAGCGCTACCTGCATATCACTACCGATCTGTGGTTCAGCGAATTCGTTGAACGCGGCAGCTATGCGCCCGACGAGCCCTGGTACGTATCCCAGGCCAGCGAAATCCCGCTGCCCGTGCCGCCGGGGATAAACGAGGGCGGCGCAGAGCGTAGCGACTACCGGGCGCTAAGAACCTACACACTGCAAGAATTCAGGCGACTTAAAAGGGGCCAGCTCAATTACCTCGACCATCCGGTCTTCGGCGCGATTGTTAAAGTCAGTCGCTATCGGCCAGAGCAAAGCGCAAAGCGCGCGGCGCCTGCAGACCCCGAGGCCGCCGCCCCGGCGCCCTGACCGACGCCCTGGCCGGAAAGAAGACGCTAGCCAAGGAAATCCTGCGCACGGCCAAGACCTTTGCGCTGCCTGCGACGCAGCGTTGTGCTAATAATGCGCTCTAGCCGGGTTGCAGTAATTTCGCGAATATCACGGCGCGAATCGGCGCCGGTGCGACGACAAATACGCTGTAAATCCCAAAAAACGGCCGCAGCAAACAGCGCGACGAAGCGCCGCTCAACGTAAAATCGATGCGCCTGCATATCCGGGTTAGCCTCGCATAATGGCGTGACGATACTGTTCATCATCTCTTCGAGTCGCACTTTTAAACTACCGTTTTCACCCGTTAACACCAGGTCCTTGATGCAAGTCACAATGCCATCGTAGTCCCCTAGCGCGCGCAAAAGGGCGAGATCGGTTTCTTCATCGCCATGTAACTCGCGCGACTCTGGAATGGTGCGCTGTGGTAATAAATGCAGTGTTGCATCGAGCAGGTCGCGTAGCCGCGCTTCCGTGGGCCTGAGGATACTTTGCGTAATCAGGCGGTCACTTTTTCCCGCGGGTCGCATCACATGCATCAATACACATTCTGGCTCCGTGCTGAAATTTTCACAGGACTGCGGGTAGCGCTGGAATAAATCGGCGAAATACTCCTCTGCCTCACTCAATTCCGTGTTGCCCTGCAATGCTTCGCCCTGGGCTGGGTGCTGCACCAGTAATTCCGGCTCTGGGTAAACCCGCCCCGCGTGCGTTCTTAAGCCGTCCTCGTCCAGGGCTATCGCAGCACAGTACTGCTTCACATCATCAACCAAGGCCTTGGCAGGTGTAATACGCTCGCCACTGGCGTGATTAATTAGCCAACCGTAATGCCCCAGCACCAACGCGCAAAAACGAGGATCCATTGTGCGGTACTGCCCATCTCTTGCAGAATTACACAGCGACTTGATGGCCTGCTTGGAAATAATATCGGCCGTGGGCGTTACCAAAGGCACGCCGCCTAACTGCACTTGCAAGCCCTGCAGCTCTTGTTGGAACAGGCCAATCGCCGCCTCCAGGTCAACCCCCAACATGCCGCAAACGTATGTCGACAAATCATGCGCGACAAATGGGATGGCGCCGCCGGGAATGCCCGCCTCGATAAGCTGTTTAAGACTACCCAGCTGAATCGCAAAATCCTTGCGCGAGCTAGCCCCCTCGCTAAATATTCGACGGCAAAGTACACGCAATTCGCCTAGTTGTTCTGCATCAAAGCGCTGCACGCCGCGCAAACTTGCAATGCTGAGAATGTCATTGTGCGAAGCGCCGCCCGACAGCGGGTCAATCGCCACTTCAATACCGGCAATACCGCACTCCACCGCCACGGCTTGCACCGCAGTTGCGCGCGCTTCATCGGTACTGTGGCAGTGTAAGACGACGGGTACGCCCAGCGCCTGTAGCGCCGGCACCAGATCCTTTGCTCGCGCCGGGGTCAACTGGCTGCTCATGTCCTTGATGCAAATGGAATCCACGCTGCCGCCCGCGTCGCGGGCGATCTCCAGCAATCGACGGGCATAGTTGACGTAGTAGCGAGTACTATAGCTGGCGTCGGTTGCATTCGATTGGGGCCGCACGTAGGACAAGGCCACTTGCAGGTGCAGGCGTTTATGCGCTGCCGATTTGCCCGAGCCAAGCAAGACATCGTTTAATTTTTTTGCCTCGGCATCGCTGGCGGCCATATACTCAACCGAGAAGCGCAAATTTTCCGCATCGTTGAGTGCATCAAAGTTTCTAACAATCAATGCCCGCGATTTGTCTGTATCGCCCGCGCAATCGCGCAACAGGTCGATATTGCGTTGCTGCAGTGCCGGGCTGAAATGGTGAAAGCCAAACTGGTTGGCACCGCGCAATAAAATCTGCAGCGGCATCGCACTGCCCTGCTCCTCGATTACCGCCTTGGCCTGGCGCAAAATACGGTAGGGGTTGTAGCCTCGCTGCAACGCTATTTGGAAGCTTTGGCCGCCACCAAGCTCGAGGCTGGAAAAACCGCAGGCACAGGCCTGCACAACCAACTCGCGCAGTTCGCCCGCATCGAACGTCCAGACGCCGGTCGACTGCATCATGTCTCGCAGCACCCAACCAACGCGGGTGTGCTGCGCTTCGCTAACAGCCTGCTCGTTGGCCGTGTGTTCGTTAACAGTGCTATTCATGATTAATCAGCTTATCTACAGTAGGTGCCGGTCGGGCTCCAGCATAACGGGAATTGGCCTGCTTGCTCCGGCAACTGCGCCAAGCCGCGCTTGCTACACGACGGGGTTGATCCAGGATCGCCGCCTCGCCGGCGCCCCCGACAACGCTTGGCCTGCAAGCAGTTTGGCAGCACCGCAGCAACATTGTCTAGCCTGGCAACAGCAAAGCCTCTGCGAGTAATTGGCGCACCGCCTCCGTTGCGCGCTCCAGCGCCGCGCGAATCCCGGGCAGCGATAGACTGGCGTCGCCCACGCCAGCTGCCGGGTTAACAATCAGGCAAATCGAAAGATAATCAATGCCGCGCTCGCGGCAAAGCGACGCCTCTGGCATTAGCGTCATGCCCACGAGGTCGCAACCATCGCGCCTGAGTTTACGCACTTCGGCTGCCGTTTCGAACCGTGGGCCCTGCATGCAAGCGTAGGTACCGCCCTCATGCAATGTTGTGCCTGCGCGCGCAGCCGCCGCCAGCAACCGTGCGCGCCACTCGCTTTGCAGCGGTTCGGTAAAATCGATATGCGCCGAAAAATCTTCCAGCGCGTCTACAAAGCTATGCTCACGGCCCCAGCTGTAATCGATAACCTGGTCGGGCAATACTAACTCGCCCGGAAGCCAGCGCGTGTGACAAACGCCCACGGCATTTAATGCGATAACAGAGCTGGCGCCAGCCTGCGCGAGTGCATCGACATTCGCGCGATAATTAATTTTATGCGGCGGCAATCGATGCCCGGCCCCGTGTCTTGGCAAATAGCAAAGTTCGTCGCTTTGGCGATTGCCCCGCTGCAAATGGCCAAACTGTACTGGCGCAGAACAGTTGCCATAGCGCGATAAAAATTCGCGCCTGGCTTGTGGCTTGAATAGCGTCGTGTCGCTCCAGCCACTTCCGCCAATAATCGCCAGCACCCTAAGCGCGCCCCGCCGCTTGGCCCGACCCGTTGCCGGAATCTTGACCGGCTTGCAAGTCTGCCTGTTGCATTTCAATAGTCCGGGTGGGAAAGGCCACCTCGGCATCGTGATCTGCAATAATTTCCAGTATCTTGAACAGTACATCCTGTTTCACGCCGTGGAAGGTTTCCCAATCGGTGGTTTTGGTAAAGCAATAGATAAAGAAATCCAGCGATGACGCCGCAAATTTATCGAAGTAGACCATCAAGGTTTGCTCCGCATCAATATCCTCATGCTTCTGTAGCATTTTTTCTACCTCGGCAGTTATCGAGGCCAGTGCAGCGGCATCCGCATAGCGCACACCAATTGTTTCCTTGATGCGCCGGTTTTTCATGCGCGACGGGTTTTCTACCGAAATCTGCGTGAAAGTAGCGTTGGGTACGTAAAGCGGCCGCTTGTCGAAAGTGCGAATGCGGGTCTGTCGCCAGCCAATATCCTCCACAGTGCCCTCTACCTCCTGGTCGGGCGAGCGTATCCAGTCGCCGATCATGAACGGCTTGTCCAAATAGATCATCAGCCCGCCAAAAAAATTGGCCAGCAAATCCTTGGCAGCAAAGCCAACCGCTACACCACCGATACCGCCAAAGGCAAGCACGCCCGAAATACTGTAACCCAGAGTCTGCAACGCAACGAGCACAGCCGTAATGATCACCGTGAGTCGAAGTAATTTCGCCACCGTTTTCACAGTGGGTTCGTCCACCTCCATCTCGCTTACAGGCTGCTCGCGCGCCAAGAGGTTTGATTCGGCGGCCGAAACGAAACGCACCAGGAACCAGGCCAGCAAGGCGATGACCAAGAGATCGTGTAGCGGGTCGATCGCCTGGAAAATAACTGCATCGGAAAGCTGCCGAACGACGTCTGCCGCCCAGCCGATCCCGACGACCCAGATGAAAATACCGGCCGGCCTGCGCGCTGCGCCGAGCAGCGCATCGTCCCAGGGACTACTGGTTTGCTCCAGGCGTTTGCCCAACTTATCGAAAAGACGCTTGGCAATGTAGTTGGCCAATAAGGTGAGGAAAACAATGACAAAAACCTGCACGATCCAGGACTGGTCGGCGAGGTGTGTGGTGTAAAAATCTTTCAGTGCTTGCATAAGGGCCTGGCTGGTTGGCTGGGTTAAATAGCTTGGCATTGAGCAGCTTGGCATTAAGCGGCTTGGCAGCGCAGGTAAATTATTGCATGATCCCGGGCGCCCGTCCGCGTCGACAAGACCAAGCATTACCTATCTTATGTTAAAAGCAGAGCGCGCCGCCTATATTGATAAGCGGCTGGAAACTCTCTATCCGGAAACGCCGGTTCCGTTGGCGCACCGCGACTCGTTTACACTGTTGGTTGCGGTGTTACTGTCTGCGCAATGCACCGACGAGCGCGTGAACCAGGTTACGCCAGCGCTGTTCGAATTGGCCGACAACCCGCAGGCTATGGCGCGAAAGCGCGCCAGCAGCGTGGAGCGCATTATAAAACCCTGTGGCCTGGCACCCAAAAAATCTCGCGCCATCATAGCGCTGTCGAAAATACTTGTACGCGACTACAACGGAGCCGTTCCGCAACAAATCGAGGAACTGGAAAAACTGCCCGGGGTCGGCCATAAAACCGCCAGTGTGGTGGTGTCACAGGCCTTTGGCCAACCCGCCTTCCCGGTCGATACGCATATCCACCGCCTCGCCCAACGCTGGGGGCTGACTTCGGGAAAAAACGTTTTGCAAACCGAGCGCGATTTAAAAAAGCTTTTTCCCGAAGAGCGCTGGAACAAGTTGCATCTACAATTTATTTTTTATGGCCGCGAGTATTGTACGGCTCGTGGCTGCGACGGCACCGTATGCGAAATATGCTGCACTTGTTATCCGAAAAGAAAAAATCCTGTGCAAACTCAAAAAGCCTGACAACAGCCCGGAATTAACCGCAGTGGCAACCGCGCAGCTGGCTCAATAAACGCCAGAAAGCTGCTTATTTACATCTATAGCGCTGGCGACCTGACTCTATTAGCGATACCTTGCAGATCGCTTCATCTGCTTGGCACTCCCCCCGTAACTGAACCACGCTAAACCAACGTTATTTTCGACTGCCTCGAGCACTTCTTTTTCGCACCGTGAGCACAGCTGGCTTGCCTGTGCTGGTGGCATATACCCATGCCACTCCTATTGTAGAACTAACTATGTTATTTACCGATCTGGGCTTGTCCAAGCCCCTGCTCAAGGCCATAGCCGACAAAGGCTATGGCCAACCCTCCGCCATACAGGCTGAGGCGATTCCCGTTGTGCTGGAACGCCGCGATGTCATGGCGGCCGCGCAAACCGGCACCGGCAAGACCGCTGGCTTTACGCTTCCCATTCTGGAGCTGCTCAGCGGCGGCAACAAAGTACGCGGCAACCAAGTGCGCGCACTGGTGCTAACGCCAACCCGCGAGCTGGCCGCCCAGGTACACCAGAGCGCGCTGGACTACGGCAAATACCTTAAGCTGCGCAGCAGCGTGGTATTCGGCGGGGTCAAGATCAATCCGCAAATGATGCGCCTGCGCGGTGGCACCGACATTCTCATTGCAACGCCTGGTCGCCTGCTCGATCTCTACCAGCAAAATGCGCTCAAATTTGAGCAACTGGAAGTGTTGGTGCTCGACGAGGCCGACCGCATGCTGGACATGGGTTTCATCAACGACATACGCAAGATCATTGCGCTGCTCCCCAAAAAGCGGCAAACACTGATGTTTTCTGCGACTTTTTCAACGGAGATCCGGCAGCTTGCGCGCGGCATCGTGCACAAGCCTGCAGAAATTTCGGTGTCTCCCGCCAACCAGGCCGCGCCTTCGGTTGAGCAACGGGTCTACCCGGTTGACAGCAAGCGCAAGGCCCCGCTACTGATTCAACTTATCCGCGACGAACAGTGGCACCAGGCGCTGGTGTTTACCAAAACCAAGCGTGGTGCGAACAAACTCGCACAAGACCTGACCGCCAACGGAATCGAAGCCGCGGCGATTCACGGCAACAAAAGCCAGGGCGCGCGAACCTCTGCGCTGCGCGAGTTCAAAGCAGGCAAAACACAGATTCTGGTTGCTACCGATATTGCAGCGCGTGGATTGGACATCGATCAACTGCCACAGGTTGTCAATTTTGACCTGCCTCAAATAGCCGAGGATTACGTGCACCGCATTGGTAGAACCGGCCGTGCCGGCGCCACAGGCAAAGCCGTATCACTGGTCAGCGCAGAGGAATTCCCGCTGCTTGTGGAAATTGAGCACTTGATCAAGCAACTTCTGCCACGTGAAATTCTCGCAGGTTTTGAGCCGCAGAGCGTACTGCCCAACTCGCGCCCCGGCCAGCGCGCTAACGCGGCGGATCTGCGCGCCGCAAGAAACAATGGTGGGCGAGGTAATGGTGCAAGGGGCCGCGGCGGCCGCAACAATTCGGCGGCGGGCAGTCAGTCGGGAAATAGAAAAGCAGATTCGCAACGTGGCAGCGACACTACCGCGAAGCAACGCAAGCCGCGCCGACCGAGAAAATCCACAGCCGAGGCTGGACAGCAGCGCGCTGGGCCAGGCCGACGCGCGAGAGGCCGGGCATCCTAAAACAGCAGGCAAATCCTGGCCGTTCACAGCAGAGCCGGTTGATAGCAGAGCCCGCTCATAGCAGGGTCTGGCCGGCACGGGAACAACCTAAAGTTTATTTTCTTTGTTCCGAAACGCTTTCTATCTCAACGCCGATCGAATAGCTATCGCCCGCCCCAACATAGCGGGCATGCTCCAGAACTTGTGCGGTCTCAAGGCACAGCATGCCCAAATAATCCTTCGCGCCAAAACACGATAAACGCTTTGCCTTTTCAAGCCAGGGGTTCCACACCACAAGGCTCGGCGCGTCGCGTTGCGTTAGGTAGATATTTCGCGACAGCCCTGCATCATTGATAACCACTTGCCCGGGTATCGATTGATATATCCTGTCGACCTCTTCCTTAATTACCAAACAGCCGTCCTGGGTAAATCGCCGCCAATCCTGCAGGCTATCGACATAATCAACGCCGTGCAGACCGCTAACTGTCGCGCTGGCAATATTGCTTATGTAGAAATAGCTATGCAATGCGCAACTGGCCATAAAGCCCGATGCGCCTACGTTCTCGATACCGAGGCTAACATCCAGCTTTACACCAACGGTAACGACCAGTGTTAATCGGCAGGGATACTGCCAGATGCCTGGATCGCCTGCGCCAACATCGAGGCAAAAACTTATAGAAGTTGTATCTGCATCGACTCTTTCAGCGCTGTCAATCGACCACAGCCGGGATCGAACCAGGCCGTGTGCCGGGGCTTCGCTACTATCGATAATATCGCTGCTGCCGCCGAAGCCGCCGAGCTGGTCGATAATCGCTTGCGGATTTTTCGACAAATCGCCAAACCATGGCCAGCAAATCGGTATACCGCCTCGCAGCGGGCTGCCCGATTCGTAATCGCAGCTATCGCTCAACCAAATAACAGGCTTTTGGCCTTTTGGTTGATAGCTCGCTACCTGCGCGCCCTGCAAAAAAATGGTGGCCGAAGCGCTTTCATTGTCAACGCGCAACGCAAGCAGTTGATTGTATTTGACGACCTCAATACCTTCGACATGCTTGAGCTTTTTATGAGCATCAAGCAAAGTCTGCTTGTCAAGCGATTGCATTAACTACGAATCGTAGCCGCAACTACCAAACATAGTAGTTACCAAACATAGTAGCGACTACAAATCGTAGCCGCGCTCGTTGTGCGAAATGATATCCAGACCCTGGGTTTCATCATCTTCATCCACACGCAGTCCCACCACCAGGTCGATCACTTTAAAAATAATTGCGGTGACAATCGCCGTGTACACAACGGTTGCAGCGATACCGGTTAGCTGCACGCCCAATTGCGCGCCCATTGTCGTATCGACGCCAACCGGGCCCTGCCCGCTGAAGATGCCCAACTGCGTGCTGCAGAAAATACCTGCCAAAAACGTACCGAGTATGCCGCCCACACCGTGCACAGGCATAACGTCCAGCGAATCATCGATTTTCAAACGCTGCTTGATAAACAGTGTGGCGAAGAAGCATACGAATCCTGCCGACACACCAATTACAACGCCGCCCGCAGGACCGACGAAGCCGGAGGCCGGCGTTATCGTGCCCAGGCCCGCAACCATGCCCGTGATAATACCTAGCACCGAGGGCTTGCCGAATTTAATCCACTCCAGCGCCGACCAGGTGGCTGCGCCACAGGCTGCAGAGAGATGCGTCACCAGGATTGCCATACCGGCGTCGCCGTTGGCCGCAAGCGCGCTACCACCATTAAAACCGAACCAGCCCACCCACAGCATACCGGCACCGGCCACCGACAAAGTCAGGTTGTGCGGAGGCATTGGCGTGGTAGGGAAACCACGTCGCGGGCCTATCATCAACGCTGCCACCAGCGCCGCGACCCCCGCGGTAATATGCACCACTGTGCCGCCGGCAAAATCCAGCAAGCCCATCTCGCCCAACCAGCCGCCGCCCCATACCCAATGGCAAATCGGCGCGTAAACCGCCAGCAACCACAAAACGGTAAACCAGCAGACTGCGCTAAAACGCATGCGCTCGGCGAAGCCACCCACCACTAGTGCCGGTGTGATAATCGCAAATGTCATCTGGAACATCAGGAAAACACTTTCGGGAATATCGCCCGACAGTGTGTCCTCGTCCACGCCAGCCAACAGCGCTTTGTCGAGGCCGCCAAAAAAGGCACCGCCCTGTTCTGAAAACGCAATGCTGTAGCCGCCCAGAAACCAGACAAAAGATGCGATACAGGCAATAGCAAAACACTGCATCAACACCGATAACACGTTCTTGGAGCGCACCAACCCGCTATAAAACAGCGCGAGACCCGGCAGCGTCATAAACAGCACCAACGCGGTCGAAGTCATGATCCAGGCCGTATTGGCACCATTCAACGTATCCGCTTGCGCCGGTATTGCAATTAACGCCAGCAGAGGCAGCAATATTAGCGGCCAACGCGGTGAGCTGGAAAAAACTGTGCGGGGATGGTTGAGCATTAGGTGTCTCCCGAATTATTGTGTAAAGTCGCCTCGCCGATGGCGAGCTAAAGCAGTGGCCTGCCCGGTGAATTAAGCTATGAAAAAAGCCCGCCATGGCGAGTGCACCAGGCGGGCGGGCGGTATATTAACGAATGGCGCTTTGCGTAGCCATCTATCCAAAATCGAAACAGACCTTCGCGCACCATTTCGGGGCAGGCCTGGCTAGCTACTGCGCAATGTTGGGGCGATCACTTGGAGAGCCCGGCCATTCCCTTTTCGAGACCTTTCACCGTGAGCGGGTACATGCGATTGTCCAATAGCTCGCGGATCAGTTGGGTGGATTGCGTATACTTCCAGCCCTCTTCCGGTTCGGGGTTGATCCACGCGGTTTTTTCAAAATGCCGTAGTAGGCGTTTCATCCAAATAGCGCCGGCTTCGTCGTTCCAATGCTCAACGCTGCCGCCAGGCTGCATGACTTCGTAGGGCGACATGGCCGCATCGCCGACAAAGATTAGTTTGTAGTCGCGACTGTAGGTGTTGATGACTTCCTGGATTGGCAGGCGCTCCTCATGGCGACGGCGATTATCTTTCCAGACGGATTCGTAAATAAAATTGTGGAAGTAATAATACTCGAGGTGCTTGAACTCGGTGCGCACCGCGTTAAATAGCTCCTGCGCCGCCCGCACGTGGTAATCCATCGAGCCACCCACGTCAAAAAAGATCAATACTTTGACTGCGTTGTGCCGCTCGGGCACCATTTTGATATCCAGGTAGCCCGCATTTTTCGCGGTGCTACTTATAGTGTCGTCGATATCGAGTTCGTCCTCTGCCCCGGTCCTGGCAAACTTGCGCAGGCGCCGCAGCGCAACCTGGATATTGCGCGCCGTTATCTGCTCGTCCTCGTCGAGATTTTTATAATCCCGACGCTCCCATACCTTTGAGGCGGAACGGTTACCACCGCTGCCGCCGACCCGCATGCCGCCAGGATTAAAACCCGAATTGCCAAACGGCGACGTACCACCGGTACCGATCCACTTGTTGCCGCCCTCGTGGCGCTTTTGCTGCTCTTCGAGCCGCTTTTTAAACTCCTCGATCAGCTCCTGCAAATCACTAATCGATTTAACCTTTTGCTTTTCTTCGTCGGTCAACTGTTTTTGTAATTCGCTGCGCAGCCAGTCGTCGGGAATCATGGCCTCGAGCAGGCCTTCTACGCTATCCAAACCATCGAAGAAAGCCTTGAAGGCCTTGTCGAACTTATCGAAGTGCTTTTCATCCTTCACAAGGCAGCAACGCGAAAAATAGTAAAAAGCCTCCTGGTCGGCGAAAACCAGCTGCCTGTCTAAACCATTTACCAAGTCCAGCAACTCGGTTAGCGTCACCGGCACGCGATGCTGGCGCAAGCAGTCGAAAAAATAAATCAGCACGTTGTATCTCTAGGTTGTATCTCTAGGTTGTATCTCTGGGTCGTTTGATCGAGGCGCGAAAACTAGCGCGCTGTCTCGCGTCGGTGCATAAACGCGAGCCGCTCGAGCAGCTGTACATCCTGCTCGTTTTTTACCAACGCGCCGTGCAGCGGCGGTATGGCCTTGGATAGATCGCGATTAGAGAGAATATCGTCTGGAATATCGTCGGACATCAACAGCTTCAGCCAATCGATTAGCTCGGATGTAGAGGGGCGCTTCTTCAAACCGGGCACGTCGCGAAGTTCAAAAAAAACTTCCAGTGCCTGCGCTGCAAGCTTGGCGCTGATGTTCGGATAGTGCACATCGACGATTTTCTTCATCGTCGTGCTGTCGGGAAAATCGATATAGTGGAAGAAGCAGCGACGCAAAAAAGCATCGGGCAGTTCCTTTTCGTTATTACTGGTAATCACGATAATCGGCCGGGTTTGGGCCTTAATTGTTTCACCCGTTTCGTAAACAAAGAACTCCATGCGATCGAGCTCTTGCAACAAGTCGTTGGGAAATTCAATATCGGCCTTATCGATTTCATCGATAAGCAGCACCGCTCGCTGCTCGCTGGTAAATGCCTCCCAGAGCTTGCCCTTTTTGATGTAGTTCGCTACGTCGGCCACCCGATCGTCGCCGAGTTGCGAGTCGCGCAGTCGGGATACCGCGTCGTATTCATACAAGCCCTGGTGCGCCTTGGTGGTCGATTTAATATGCCATTGCACCAGCGGTGCATTCAGCGACTGCGCAATTTGTTCGGCCAACAGGGTCTTGCCGGTACCGGGCTCACCCTTGATCAACAGTGGTTTTTCAAGCGCGATAGCGGCATTGACTGCCATGCGCAAATTCTCGGTAGCGATATATTCGCTGGTACTTTGAAACGATGACACTTGTATTCCCCCGATAAATTAACCCAAGCCAGAGACAGGTCCATGCAAACGCGCGCTGCCCAACGCCGACGCGCAGCGAGCACGCGCTTAGCCATGGCTGAGCGAGCCGGCAATTATACTTGAAAGCGGAGTAAAAGCGCGACGTGGGGGGAATAGCGAAAAGACCTGGTGCGAGCGCTGCTGCTCGCCCGCGAAGCCGGCCTAGCCCTATTGGCGAGCCGCGAAGAATCAGTGCCGGGGCGGCCACACCGCGGCTTACGAAAGCCCGGGGAATTCCGGGTCAGGCGGCGCCGGTTTTCGGCGGCTGGTCATCGCTGATATCGGAGCTCAGGTCAAACTCGCCATCGAGATCGATAATCACATCGTCGGCCGCGTCCGCAGCGTCGGTTGGCGCGTCCGGCTCGGCGGCTTCCTTGGCCTCCTTCCTGGCATTGGCCTCGGCAATTGCTGCATCCAGCGCGTCGTCAAAATCGACGGCGACCTCACCGGTGGATTCGCCACTATCTTGCCCAATCGCCGCATCGGATTCATTTTCCGGCTCGATAGCGCTCTCCAGCGAGACTTCCAACTGATCCGCCGCTCCGTCCGTCAGAGTGTCTTCGTCGGGATCATCTTCGCCCAACAATCCGTCAAGTGAGTCAACCAGGTCCTGCCCCGCCTCATCGGCGGCCGTATCTGCATCAACCTCGCTAACATCCAACTGTATGTCTACTGGCTCGTCGACATCGAGCGCTTCGGCCGCGGTACCAGTGGTGCCCTTATCCATCGGTGCTTTCGTTGCAGGTTCGCTTTCAACTTCGGTTTCAAGTTCGATTTCAACTTCGGTTTCAACTTCGGTTTCAACTTCGGCATCCCGCTCTGCCTGTACTTCTTCAGTGCCATCGCTAACCGCTGGCGCATCTTGTTGCAACGCCTCTTCCTGCGCCTCTTCCTGCGCTAATTCCTGCGGAGCCTGTTCGGCATTTTGCTCCGCTGCGGCTACAGCGGGCTCCGGTTCCGCGCTTTCTGTTTCGGATACAGTTTCGGCTTCCGCCTCACTCTCATCGGTACGCGCCGGTGCGGTGATTTTTCGATAGAGCAGCGCCAAGCCGCCCAGCATAAGCAGGTTCCCCAGCGCCAGCGCCGCATAGATTACCCATTTAGGCGTACCCTCTTGCTCTGCCGGCGCTGCCTCTACGGGCTTGGTTTTTTCGACCGGAACGGGCTCGGGTTCAGGCTCGGCTACGACAATATCCGCTTCCGCTTCCGGCGCGGGCAATTGCGCCGCGTTAGCGTCCTTATTGGGGTTTACTGGTGGCTCCACAGCCACAGGCGGGGCTACTGCTTTACTCGCGAGCGGGGCATCAAAAACCATTGTCTCGCTACTGACCAGCAGACCATCGGCAGGTAGTCCCGGCCCGGTGACAAAGCTCGACAGCGCGACTTCGCCGCCGCCTGTAACCAGCCCCTGGTACGACCATACCCCGCCGGCCACAGGTGCAATCTCCAGCAGTTTAAGCTCGCCGCCCGCATCGATCAGGCTCGCGCTCACTCGATTACTATCCGCGCTAAAGCGCTCGTGCTCTGCAACCACCGTCAACTTGAATTCACGCGTCGCTGCGTTGTAGTCAAGTTCGCTGCGGAACGGGTTGCGCAGTTCGAAGAAAATTTCGCGAGCGCGCTGAAAGGTTTTGCCATCGACGTCGACGCGCAAGCGATAATTGCCGGCCTGCGCGAGCATATCGAGCGACTTGCGATAGTGTGCAGCACCGTCGCCTCCAACCGTGTTAGTTGGCGTATTAGCGCGTGGAACATTACCCTGCCAAACTGCTTTATCATTGCGGTATAACGTTGCCGATACGTCTATTAGCGCTAGAAAAGCCGCATCCTTTATCGGCCCCTGGTCATCCTTAATGCGCAAGCCCAGTGTGCGCTGATCACTAATGAAACCAAGCGTCGGAAGTGCGTCGACCTCCAGCCTCAAATCGCTCACGATAGTCACGCGACTGTCCGGGTCGATATCGGCCTCGATCCGCCACTCGCCGGCAGCCGGGCTTTGCACAGTAACCAGGTCGTAATTATCGTGGCTCAACCAGCGCACACCGCTACGTGGCGCAGCGCCGGTGAGCAAAGTGCCTGAAGGGCTGTGCAGTACGACAGGATCGGCCCCGGTTTTTTTGAACACCAGTGCAGAGAACTCGCTAATCGCCTTATCGACGACAAAGCGATTGCCCGTTAGCGGCAGGCTATCGCTAGCGGCGGCCTGGTCGAGCAAACGGATGAATATCTTGTGTAACTCGCTGGCGTCGTTCGCGCGGGCGAATAAGCCACCTGTCTGCTCTGCGAGCGTTTGCATTAAATCGGTATCGGCATTACCCGATAGCGCAACGCTATGAATTGTGACGCCGGCCTTTTGGTAAGCGGGCAAAATGTCGCTGAGTACGCGCTGGCGTTCGCGCTGGTTTATTGCGGCATTGCGATCGATATCGACCTTGCCGTCGGTAAGCAAAATCACGGCGCGACGATATTGCCCGGCCTTGGGAAATCGCCGCGGGTCGGCGTCGTAGTTGGCTTCTTTTAACACCGCGCCTATGTTGGTGCGTTGTGCCACGGAATTTATTTTCGCAGATTGCTGGCGTGCAGTGCGCCGCCAGGCGGGCGTAACGTCGCCGTGCGGCACCAGCATGTTCACGTATTTGCCAAAGGTCCAAACGCCGGCTTTTGCGTCGGCTGGCAGGGTTTCAACCAGCAGGTCCAAGGCGGGCCGGCGCAGGTTGCGCGGATCGCTTTGCTGCATACTGCCCGATATATCGATTAGGACGCGAATATCCGCGGGCTGCTCTGCAAGGGCGATCGCGCCCCAGGCACCGAACAAAAACAGCACACAGCAAGCGCGCATCCAACGCGGCACCGTCGCTATAAAACGCAAGCTGCATATCCTCATCGCACGCCCCCTCCACCTTGTGCTGCCACCAGACCAATCCCTACATCTAGAGAAAAGTCCAAGGCTAACAAGTAGTTATAGCATTAAATGCCTACTATTCAAGAAACCGGGCGAGCTTGGGGGTTGAAAATCAGGCAGCCGGCTTGCGATCGCGGCGCACGAAAACAAACACGCCAAACGATAAAAGCGCCACTGCGACACCCGCCGCCAATGGCAAGGCGGCCGCACGAGCCGCCTCTTCGCTGCCAAATGCAAATTCAAACAGCGCGATCACCCAGGCGGGCGCGCGCTCAGCGGTATCGCCTACGGTGGCCGGTAAGGCCAACGGAATTGCCAGCGCGATACAGGCGGCCAATCGCGTCGCCCAATGCCACCAACGCCGGGTTAGCCAAAAACCAAGCGAGCAAATTGTGAGTAATGACAGCAGGTAGACGTTCCAAAGATTCATCGGCAAAATCCTACGGCTATAAGCGCACGGCAGACTGGATTCGCAGCCCTCGACAATCGAAACATGAATAGCAAAAACATGGAACTAGCGATGCGACCGGCCGGATAATTGTGCCGGCGGCATTTGCAGGTAATAGCCCTGCTCGCGAAGCTGGCGCATAACTTCAACAACGTCGGCGGCAACAAGTTTGCGCGAGGGCCCCAGCTGCAGCGCCATCACCTCTGTGAGCGGCCCCAGCGTAACCAGCAAGGTGTCTGGCAGCCCGTCCAGCACGGAAGCTGCGCCCGCCTCAGCAGCGGCTACATCGCTAACGGGTTCTACATCGCTAATGGCTTTCGCATCGCCAGTGGCTTCTGCTTCGCTAACGGCTTCTGTTTCGCTAACGGCTTCTGCATCGCTAACGACTTGATCATTGCCTAGCACATAAAGATACGCGCCCTGGCGACGCTCTACACGAAAAACCACGCATTCCAATTCTGCCTCGGTGGCTGCGTCGGCAACCTCGCCATCATGCATACTCATGCAGAACTCTCCCGTTTAATGCTGCATTTTTTTGTGTTCCGCGAGTGCGTGTATGCAGTGATTAACACTTGCACAGCGCATCAAGCTTATCCGCAAGCAGTGGTGCACGCCAGCCATTTGCAATCGGCGACTGCTCGCGCGCCTCGATAAATTGTTCGAGGTCGCGCTTTTTGCCAAGTATTTCAACTGGCAAGCCAATAGCCTCTGCGACGTCTCGTGTTTGCGCTTGCATCTTACGTACCAGTTCGCGTCGACTCTTGTCACCGCGCTCGGCAACACCTGGTAGCTCACCCGGTAGAGGCTGGCAATCTGTTGAAGCCAGGCAGGCCAAAAGACTATCGCCAAAACGCCGTACACTGGATTGCCTGATTTTCGCGGCCGACCCCAGTTCGCGCAATGAAGTTGGAATCCGCTCAACAATATCCAGCAGGGTTGCGTCGCTAACGATGCGCCCTTTCGGTACGTTGTGTTCACGCGCAAGCTTCTCGCGCCACGCGCACAGCGCCCGCAGTCGCCCGCGCGCCTCCGGCGACAAACGCGAGGCCGCACGCAAGCGCAGGTATTGGTCTTCGTCGGCAATGCCCTGTCGCGCCTGCGCCAGGACCCTGTCGCATTCCTCGCTGCACCACTCCTTGCGACTGAGCTCATGCAACTGTTGTTGCAAAATGTCGTATAAATGCGGCAGCCACCTGACATCGTCAACCGCGTAGTGGCATTGCCGATCGGTGAGCGGCCGCTGCAGCCATTTCGAGCGAGTCTCGGTTTTTTCAAGGTGCTCATCGAGCAACTGCGCAACGAGCTTTTGGTAGCCCAGTGAAAATCCATGCCCGCACAGCGCCGCAGCAATTTGCGTATCGAAAAGGTTCGCCGGGTAATCGCCCATTAATTTATTAAAGACCTCCATGTCCTCGGAGCAACTATGCATAACCTTGGCTATGCCCGGGTCTGCAAGCAGGGCTTGAAACGCTGCAAACTGGTCAATCTTCAAAGGGTCGATCAAGTAAATGTCGCCGCCGGCGTTCAGCTGCAAAAGCGCCGGCTTGGGGAAATACGTATCCTCGCGCACGAACTCGGTATCCAGCGCAAGCATCGGCAAAGTGGCAGCACGCTCACACAGCGCTGCCAATGCAGCGTTGGAGTCGATGTATTCAAATCCATTACTCAAACGAATTGCTTCCTAGTGGTTGGCATCGAGGCAAGATTTGCGCCCGCTCACGAAAAGTTGCCGCGGCCGGCAAAGGCGCGCGCAATCGTTCCGCCGTCGACGTACTCCAGCTCGCCGCCCAGCGGCACACCGTGCGCGATGCGGCTGACATTCACGCCAAGTGGCGCGAGGTGCTCTGCAAGATAATAGGCTGTGGCCTCGCCCTCTACCGTTGTACTGGTGGCCAGGATCACCTCCTGCACTTCGCTGTTGCTAATTGTGTCTAGCAATATCGGTATGCCGATTTCATCGGGGCCTATGCCATCCAGCGGCGACAGGTGCCCGAGCAATACAAAGTAGCGGCCGCGGTACTCGCCACTTTGTTCTATGGCCATCACATCCATAGGATTTTCGACAACGCAAAGCAGCGCATCCTCGCGCGCTTTGGAGCGGCAAATCGAGCACAGTGTTTCTTCGGTCAGTGTGCGGCAGCGCTGGCAATGGCCTACGCGCTCGACGGCTTCCGTAATGGATAGGGCCAGTTGCGCACCCGCCTCGCGATTGCGCTCAAGAATATGCAAGGCCATGCGTTGCGCCGATTTGGGCCCCACGCCCGGCAGGCAGCACAAGGACTGCACCAGATTCTGTACCAATGGACTATGTGCCATGCTAGAAGTTTATTGCTTGCATAAAGAAGAATATTTTATTTGCACTAAGGAAAAGACCGGTTTGAAGCGGAGTCAATTAAAACGGCATTTTGAAGCCGTCGGGCAAATTTAAACCCTCGGTCAAACTCGCCATGCTTTCCTGGTTGGCTTGCTCGACCTTGCGTACAGCATCGTTCACCGCAGCGGCCAGCAAGTCCTCGAGCATTTCGATATCCTCTTGCTTAAGCGATGGATCGATGCTGACAGCCTTAACATCGTGCTGGCCGTTCATACGCACCTTAACCAACCCGGCTCCCGACTCGCCCTCGACCTCCTGTTTCGCCTTTTGCTCTTGCGCTTCCTGCATTTTCTGCTGCATTTTTTGCGCTTGCTGCATTAAGTCGTTAAGGCCTTTCATGGTTCACTCCCGATTTCGTTTAAGCACTTGTACTATCTTGCTCGCCGCCACTGGCAGGCAATGGCTCTACACTGTCGAGTTCGATGCTGGCGTCGAAAGCCTCTATCAACGCCAACGCGCCGGCATCGCTGCGCAGAGATGCTACCGCATCTTGCTGTTTTTCCTCCAACAGCCGCGCACGCCTTAGTGCAGGCGTCTCTTCGTCGCCCTGCAAGCCCGCCTCTTGTAGCGAGTCAACCAGCTTCACGTTAACTTCAAGCTTGCAATCGAAAAACATCGACAGCGCATCGGCAATACGCTGGCAATGCTCGGGCTTGTAAAGCAGTGCGTCACTATTTTGCAACGCGAATACGAGCTTGTTGGGCTGGTGTGCTTTTTGAATTGGCAGCATGTTCTCGGCAATCGCCCTGACCATGCCACTCAATGGCAACGCGGAGAACATTTCACCCCAGCGCAAGGCATCGAGTTGTTGGGGCGCAAAAGCAGCGCTTGCGTTGCCACTGGCCGGCGCTTGCACAGGCGCAGCAGCATCGCGTGCCGCCGCGGCTTGCACTGGCTTGTTGGCGGCAGCGGCAGCACCAGAGTCCTGAAATTCTGCGCCAGCAGGTGGCGACACAATGCCCTCAGTAGCTAATTGGGCTGGCTTTTTTTTTAGCTGTGCTGCTTGCGGCGGCGCGCGCTCACCTGGCGCCATAGTGGAAACGTCCTGCTTGGCTGTGCCTGCGGCGGGTAGTGCCTGGAAAGCCAGCAAGCGCATAAACAACATTTCCAAACCGCTGCGCGGATCCGGCGCAAGCGCCATATCGCGTTTACCATGCAGCAAAATCTGGTAGTAAAGTTGCAGCTCTTCCGGCCCGAGTTCGGCTGCATAGCGGCCGATCGCGTCGGCGTTTAACTGGCCCTCTACCCCGGCACCAGGCACAGCTTGCTCAACCGCCGCGCGGTGAAAAAGACTAAGCATTTCATCCAGCAGAACATTGTTATCAGTTGCCCGCTCGGCATAGCGATTTAACAGCGCCAACACTTCAGCGGCATCACCGCTGATCACTGCATCACATAGACTAACCAGCAACGTCGCGTCGACAAAGCCCAACATGTCGCCAATTTGTTCGGCGTCGACTTTGCCATTACCAAAAGCACTAGCCTGTTCGAGCAAGGTCAGGCCATCACGCATACTACCAGCGGCCGCCCGCGCCAATAACAGCAGCGCCGCCTCGTCCGATTCGATGCCTTCGCTATTCGCAATTTCGCCAAGGCGCTTGGCAATAGTGGGCTCGGCGAGGTTTTTTAAATGGAATTGCAGGCAGCGCGACAAAACTGTGGCTGGAATTTTCTGCGGATGCGTGGTTGCCAACACGAAAACCACATGTGGCGGTGGTTCTTCCAGCGTTTTTAGCAGTGCATTGAAACTGCTATTGGAGAGCATGTGCACTTCGTCGATCAGGTAGACTTTGTAGCGCGCAGCGGTGGGTGCAAACTGCACGTTCTCAAGCAACTCGCGGGTATCTTCCACTTTCGTTTTTGAAGCCGCATCAACCTCAATCAGGTCGATACTACGACCCTGCTGTATTTCCATGCAACTACCACACTCGCCACAAGGATTGCGGCTGACGCCTTTGTCGCAATTAAGGCAGCGCGCCAAAATGCGCGCGATGGTGGTTTTGCCAACGCCGCGGGTACCGGTAAGTAGATAGGCGTGGTGCAGCCGCTGTTGGTCTAGCGCATTGCCGAGCGCCTGCAGCACATGCTGCTGGCCGGCCATATCGGCAAATGTTTGCGGTCGCCACTTGCGCGCCAGCACCTGGTGAGCCATAAATCGTTGATCTAGCGGTTGCGCCCACGCTGCGGTTAGGCGCAATGAGGGAAATGAGAATTGCGGATGATTATACACCGGCATCGAGTTTGACGCGGCTGGGACTAATTTAACCTAACGGGCCAATCGCCCCAATATTTGGGGCTACGCCAATTTTGGGGGGTGGTGAACCCCAACCAGCGACACTCCGCCACACGAGTCAATAGTTACCGTTGCTCCCTTCCGGGCCTGGCGGGGTTTACCATCTATCGTTGCGAAGGAACCGGCTGGGGCCACCCTCGTGCGGCGACCATGCGCCGGCGGCGGATTATCACCAATGCACACCGAGTGCGCAAGCTAGGCCAGCTTGTCAATTTGCATTAGTTTATTATTTGCATCAATGATGAGACGAAAACGCCCTCGCACGCCGTCCCGGGTAATAAATGGCTGTAAGCTAAGCGCCGGAAATCGCAACACCCTGCCGTCGCGCGCCTCGGCCACTACCTGCCGGGCGTTACCGCGGTAAAGTTTCATTAATTCAGCGCTGCTGATAGCAATATCAACGTCGATGATACTGTAGCCGGGGCCCTGAGGATTATTCAAGTGACTCAACTCACTGCAGACTTCTGAATCGTGGAGCATAGCAAGTTTTGCAC
>JABDNS010000106.1 GCA_013043705.1 Pseudomonadales bacterium | reverse complement strand
CTGTGTGACAACAATTGCTCGGCATCTTTGCGCAGGGTATTGCCCACCGCGCTCAGGCGCATGCGATTCTGCTTGCGCTCGAACAACGTCACGCCGTAGGCCTGCTGCAGGTTTTGCAGTGCCTCTGAAGCCGCAGATTGCGACATATGCAGTTCGTCGGCGGCACGGGTAATACTCTGGTGCCTGGCCACAGAGAGGAAGATCTGGATCTGGCGCAGGGTATAGCTCATGGCAGCGGCCCGGGTTGTTGCCCTGATATAAATGTCATAGCGTTTGAAGCATTCGCGACGCATTTCACGCTGCCGCCGGCGAGCTAACCATGATGATTCGGTTAAACCGATAGTATCAACCTATATATCCTGTTTTACAACTACTCTGGCAGCGCTTAGAATCGACGCCTTTCGCGTCTGCTGAAAATCGCAGCTAGCGCAAAATCTCCAGGCTTCACCGATATACCCGAAGCAGGTATTACCAAATTCTTCCCAACCAGCTAAATACAGGAATCACCGAGCTATGACCGAACAAAAAGCAACAAACGTGCATTGGCACGATGGCGAAATTAGCCGCGATGAACGCGGAGAACTACTGGGCCAGAAGGGCGCCACGCTTTGGTTTACCGGTCTGTCGGGAAGCGGAAAGAGCACCGTGATGGTTGCATTGGAGCGCGCGCTGCACGAGCGAGGCAAGCTTTGCTACCGGCTGGATGGCGACAACATTCGCCTGGGTATCAATAAAAACCTTGGTTTTTCTGCTGAAGATCGCACCGAAAACATTCGTCGAATTGGCGAAGTTGCCAAACTATTCGTCGATACTGGCATTATCGTACTATCCGGTTTTATCAGCCCGTACCGCAACGATCGCGATGCGGTTCGCGCGTTACACAACGACGACAACATGGAATTTATTGAAATTTATGTGGATGTACCGCTGGACGTTGCAGAAGACCGCGACCCGAAAGGGCTGTATAAAAAAGCGCGCGCCGGCGAGATAAAAAACTTTACCGGTATTGATGACCCCTACGAGGCGCCATCAAATCCTGAAGTTGTGCTGAAGAGCCACGAGCTTTCGCTGGAACAAGAAGTAGAAGCCCTGCTGAAAGTGCTCGAACAGCGCGGCGTTATTTAACCACTCGCGCGCCTGGCCGGGCAAGCACGCCCGGTGCAGCTTATTTTAAAGTCGACAGCAGCCTTACGCTGCGCTTCGATACAAGTCAATTGGAGAGAACCGCATGATCAAACCCCACGGAGCTAATCAACTCAAACCACTGTATGTGGAAGACGATAGCGCGCGCGCTGCACTGCTGTCCGAGGCAGAAAAACTTCCGTCTGTTGTCGTAAGCTCGGCGGCCGCCACCAATGCTGTGATGCTGGGCGGCGGTTATTTTACGCCGCTCGAGGGTTATATGAATGTCGCCGATGCGGTTAGCGTTGCAGAAACCATGCACACCAGCGCCGGTTTATTTTGGCCTGTGCCGATTATGAATTTACTTGAATCGGACGAAAACCTGAAGGTTGGAGAGCGCATTGCACTGCGCGACCCCAACGTAGAAGGCAACCCGGTATTGGCAGTGATGCATGTGGAGGCCATAGAAACACTCAACGACACCCAGCGCGATAGCATCATCGATAAAGTTTACGGCACCCAAGACGAGGCCCACCCGGGCGTTGCCGCATTCAAGGCGCAGGGTAATGTTGCCGTTTCCGGCCCAATCAAGGTATTGAATTTTTCATATTTCACCACTGATTTTCCCGGCACTTTTCGCACCGCGGTGCAAATACGCGAGGAGATGTCGAAGCTGGGTTGGGAAAAAATTGTCGCTTTCCAAACCCGCAACCCAATGCACCGCGCGCACGAAGAGCTATGCCGCATGGCAATGCAGGACCTTGATGCTGATGGCTGCCTGGTGCATATGTTACTGGGCAAGCTCAAGCCCGGCGATATCCCTGCCGATGTGCGCGATGCCTCGATCCGCAAGATGGTCGAGCTTTACTTTGAGCCCAACACTGTACTGGTTACCGGCTACGGCTTCGACATGCTATACGCAGGGCCAAGAGAGGCGGTGCTACACGCCGTATTTCGCCAGAACTGTGGCTGTACGCACCTTATCGTTGGTCGCGACCATGCTGGGGTTGGTGATTACTACGGCGCTTTCGATGCCCAGGAAATTTTTGACGCACAGGTCCCGGATGATGCACTGCTGATCGATATTTATCGCGCCGATCACACGGCTTATTCGAAAAAGCTGGATAAGGTTGTCATGATGAAAGATGCGCCGGACCACAGTAAAGAAGACTTCGTGTTGCTCTCGGGCACCGCGGTGCGAGAAATGCTCGGCAAGGGTATTGCGCCGCCACCAGAGTTTTCACGCCCGGAAGTTGCGCAGATTCTTATGGACTACTACCAGTCCTTATAACAACGGGGCCGGGTTTCAATTCAATAAAGCAAGCGGAGATTGTAACGCATGGCAGACAACACTAAGCTTGTAGAAAGCTGTGCAGAGATTCCTGCACAGCAGCAGCTTGAGATAGAAGCCGCCGCCTTTCGTCGCTTGCTGGCACACCTGGATGAACGCAAAGATGTGCAGAACATTGAGTTGATGAACCTGGCCGGTTTTTGCCGTAATTGCTTGTCCAAATGGTATGTTGCAGCGGCAGCGGAGAAGCATTACGAACTCTCTTCTGACGCTGCGCGCGAACGCGTATACGGAATGCCCTATGCAGAATGGAAAACAAAATATCAACGTGACGCTACGCCTGAGCAGCTAGCGGCGTTTAATAAAAAAAACGCTTAGCCGACCGGGCCATTGGGTAGAAAACGGTTGCTGCTATTTTTACGGATCCATTGCAACAGGGGTTTTTCTAATTTGTAGCCACGGCTTTTGAGTACGCTATTTATTGCAATAACCGGGGAAGTCACGCCCGCCTGCCAGCCGGGCAATTGCATTTCGGCCAGCGTGAAAAACCGGATCAACGCCAGCAATTGCTGGTTGCTGTAACCAGACAGTGCAGCTTGCCAGGCCTGCGTGGGTAGCTGCATAATTTCCGCTCGACCGCGATCCTCGGGTGCCAGCAGGCCTTCCAGAGAGTCCGGCGCGCCACTTTCACCACCTTCGCTGCCTTCACTACTTGCGATAGCTTCGGCGATATGCAAAAAGCGCTTGAGTAGCGCTGCATCCAGCCGAGCGCTCGCTTTGACGGTGCCCGAACCGGGGTCCCAGCTTCCTGTTGTCATGCGCGCCTCTTCATTTTGCTGCGTTCCTGCGGGGGTTCTGATTGGCCCGCGCTGCGTAGATCATTGCATAGTATGGCCGCAGGCCAAGCGCAAATTATAAACCGCGAGTTTAAAACACCGCTTGCTCGCAGGCGCGCACTTTTGCAGCTTTTGACAAGCGCCGCACGCTGCCTGAATATCCTATAATCGCGTTTTCCAGCCGGATCCAGGTCGAGCCAAGCATGAGCAATCCTAACTTTCTTGATTTTGAGCAGCCTATTGCCGAACTTGAGGTAAAAATTGAAGAGCTGCGCTCGGTAGGAGACGACAACAACATCAACATCAGTGAGGAGATCAACAAGCTTACCGAGAAGAGCGCGCGCCTCACTGAAAAGATTTATTCTTCGCTTTCAGCCTGGGATATTGTGCGCGTAGCCAGGCACCCGCAGCGACCCTACTCGCTTGATTACATCGAGCGCATCTTCGGTGAATTCGATGAACTGCATGGCGACCGCCAGTTCGCCGATGACGCGGCCATTGTTGGCGGCGTTGCCCGTTTAGACGACAAACCGGTTATGCTCATCGGCCAGGAAAAAGGCCGCACAGTTAACGATAAGGTCACCCGTAATTTTGGCATGCCAAGACCCGAGGGTTACCGCAAAGCACTGCGCCTGATGCAAATGGCCGAGCGATTCTCGATGCCCGTTATTACTTTCATCGACACCCCGGGTGCCTATCCTGGTATTGAATCCGAAGAGCGGGGAATTTCACAGGCCATTGCACAAAACCTAGCGGTTATGTCCAGGCTGCGCACACAAATTATTTCTGTGGTTATTGGCGAAGGCAGTTCGGGCGGTGCGCTGGGTATTGGTGTCGGTGACAAACTCGCGATGCTGCAGTATGCAACCTATTTTGTCATTTCGCCTGAAGGTTGTGCGAATATTATCTGGAAAACCACAGAAAAAGCGCCCGATGCCGCCGAAGCAATGGGGGTTACCTCCAGCGTGTTGAAAGAGCTGGGTATTGTGGACGCGACGATAGAAGAGCCATCTGGCGGTGCTCACCGCGACCCCGATGCAGCGGCGGACATGCTAAAAACTTATCTCTGCAATGAACTGCCTCCACTGTGCGCAACCCCGCTGGACCAGCTGCTTGAGCAACGCTACGCACGGCTTATGTCCTACGGCAATAGCGAAGCAGGATAAGCCTTTGCGCGCACTAGCAAGCGCAGCGCGCTTACAATGAACCAGCTGGACCTGCATAGCGACGCCACCATTAGCGCGCTGTTCCAAGCCTGGGCCTCGGCCGGGCGTTGGTTGCTTGGCTACAGTGGCGGCCTCGATTCCACGGTGTTGTTGAACCTCTGCACAAGGGCGCAAAGGCTGTTGCGCGATGCGCAGCTGCCTGCGCCGCAATTGCAAGCTGTCCACGTCGATCACCAATTATCTCCCAACCACAAACATTGGGTAACGCACTGCGAAGAACAATGCCGTGCGCTCTCGGTTCCATTAATTATAAAAACCAGCGATGTCATTTCCCAGGGAGAGGGCCTTGAGGCCGCTGCGCGTGAGGCTCGCTACGGTATATTCCAGAATCTGCTGCAACAGCAAGACGATGTACTAATGCTCGGCCACCATCAGGATGACCAGGGCGAGACCTTATTGTATCGATTGATGCGTGGCTGCGGGGTACATGGCGCCGCGGCAATTCCCGCACAACGAGCGCTTGAACAGGGTTTGCTTGCAAGGCCTTTGCTAAATCTGCCACGCGAGCAAATACAGCGTTATGCCAGCAGCTACGGGCTCGCGTTTATCGAAGACGAAAGCAACGTTGACCTTCAATTTGACAGGAATTTTTTGCGCCAGGAAGTGCTGCCATTATTACGCCAACGGTGGCCATCGGCAAACCGGACGCTGGCACGTTTCGCCGGGCTTGCAAAAGAACAGCAACAACTTGCACATGATATGGCAGGCGTTGACTATGCAGCGGTGTCTACAAAAGATGCGCGCTTCGGACAGTGCCTGGCCATCGATAAAACCCTGGCGCTGCCATCGCACCGGCGCAATAACCTTTATCACTTTCTGCTCAATGCACTTGGCATTGAAACCAGCGCCCGGGTAAAAATTACAGAAATCGACGCTTTTGCGCACAGCGCGAGCGCCGGCAAGCAATTAGACGCGGGGCATTACAGTTTGCGCATTCACCAAGGCAGGCTGTTTTTTATCGATGCCCAGGCACTCACAGGGCTGCCTCGAATCAGGCAGCCGCGTGGCTGGCAATTCGAGCAGCATACAGATGGCGTTGCTGGTGAAATCCAGCTTGTAGAAACGGGCAGTGATGTCCACCCAACGCCGCAAGGGATACGCAGGCAGCGCTACCTGCTTGGGCAGCGCATGCCCAATGCAGTTGCGCGCGTGAACGGCAATGGTAAATCGCTAAAGAAGTTACTCCAGGAGCTCGGCATCCCTGCGTGGCTACGCGATCTTGTTCCGGTGCTTTACGCGGATATCGACAACGCATCCAGCGCTCCAAATTACCAAGTTGCCGCGATTCCGGGCTACCTGGTTTGCGATGACTACAAAGATGCACAAGGGCCGCGTTTGGAATGGCAGTGCAAAGATGCAAACGCGCTTGAAAGCGCAGACCTGGCCTGAACGTCACTCACAAGCGTTGCTAGAACTTCACCCGACTTGTATAGCTCAGTGTCAGTTTTTCCTCAGCGGGCACCGTTAAGCGCCACTCAACAAGATTGGCCGCAACTTTTTGCTGCTTATGACTGGATTTCAGGATTTTCCACTCACCGGGAATAGGTTCGCGAACAACTACGTCTACCGCTGCTTTTTTACCGTTGCTCACTACAATTTCGTAACTGGATTCAAACACGTCACGGCCTAGCACGCGCTCATCGATGCGGAAATTGGTTTGCCGCTTGTCGGCAACCACGTCGAATGCATCGCCCAGTTTCAGCGTTATCTTGTCTTTGTTCGGTGTATGGTCAATACGATCTTCACCTACAAACTGGATATTATTGCTGCCATCGCGTTTGTAAACGCGAACAATGCCTTTCGGTAACGGCATACCGAGGCCATTTTTCTCTGTGTTTTCCAGCTCGACAAACACCCCGAACTTCATCCGCTTGCCAATTTGTTTTGCACTGCTGCGGTAGTAATAAGGCGTACCGTTAAGTACCAGTGCTTTTTGAACCGGTACCCGGCTGGCCGACATTAAC
This sequence comes from Pseudomonadales bacterium, assembly GCA_013043705.1. GTDB lineage: Bacteria > Pseudomonadota > Gammaproteobacteria > Pseudomonadales > UBA7434 > UBA7434. The sequence goes on along the minus strand of JABDNS010000106.1, from coordinate 6,160 downwards.
GCAACTTGCTTGTTTTGCTGGTTCCGGATATCGGTAGGCCGCTGCAAGGTGTAAAGATGATACTCCAGCAATGATTCTTCTTGCATGGCAGGCGCCGCATCGGACATTTCCATGGCCACCGAACGATATTTAACATTGCGCCGCATCTGGTCCTGCACAACGTTTACATCGCCGGCTACAAGTTGCAGCTTGGCGTTCGGAAAATCGGTGCCACTGGTATTGCTCAGCGTTACCCAGCCATTTAGGTCGACATATTTATCATCGGCGTCGAGCTCCGCCACATAATCTGCGCGCCAACTCAAGCCACCGGTGAGGTAGCTCAGCTGCAGCTCGCGCCCGCCGCTTTGTTTATTATTCAGCAGCACCGACAGCGTGGGTAGATCCCTGAGGTTGGCCGGTAAAGCATCGAAAATATAGCGCCCGGGAGGATTGGTTTCGATACTGTCGCCAATCTTTACGACAACACCGGCATTGGTTGACAAAATTATGCCGGTTCTTGTTTTTTCGACGCCACTGGCGGGGTTCTGGGTGGCGATTTTCACCTGTTTGCCCAAGTGCTTTTCGAGTAGCTTTTGTGGCGTGAGCAAATCAAAATCGAAATTTTGCTCAAGAATGTTCAAGCTGCGATTAGTAGTGCTGCGAAGCAGGGCGGTTTCCGGCCTCAATTGAGCGCTGACGCCGCGCAACTCCAGCGCATCGACACCCTTTTGCAGAGCGACTTTGCGCGTATCTTTAACCAGTGCCAGGTTGCTGTTATAGATCGTGACGGCCAATGCACTTTGGTCGTCTATGCTGCTCACCGTTGCTGCGTGCAGTGCAGCCGAAGCACAAAGCGCAAATGGTAAGCTCGCCACACCCATTTGTAATGTTGGTTTACGCATTACGCGCTTTGTTAGTTCGGTTCGCATTAAAGACTCCTGTTTAGTGTGTACTCGTAATGTCGCCGGGCTTCGACCGCGATACATTAAGATAATTCAGCTGGCGCTGGCGCGCAGATCCCATTCCTGCAAACGCTCCAATCGTGCTTGTTCGCCAAGCCTGGCCAGTTGCCTGGCCGCTTCGAAGAATTGCTCCAGGCCCTGCCTGCAGCGCAGCCTGTCTCGCTCAAGCTTTTCAGGCAACTGCGTACAGCCCGCGTACTCCAGCTTTTGCGCCAGCTGCCAACCCAGCGCGTTTTGCCAGCGCGTATACAGCGCAACCGGGGCCAGTTTGGCATTGTTCAGGTCTACAGCCCATTTCTGGTAGGCGCTGGCCCACGCCGTTGCATGCGCAATAACATGCACCCGTTTGCGAAGCGAGTCCAGGATAATCAGCTTGCCAATACGCTTGTCGGTATCATTGAGCGGACGTTGGTAAAGCTCGCCAAGTGCCTCTCGTGTTTTTGCCACGGCATCGGTAAACGCTCGCTGTATGGCTTTCTTTTGTTGGCGCTGCACAAGTTGCTGTCGCAACGCCTGTACATCTTCTGTATCACTGCGCTGTGCCAACCAACGCTCTAAACCGTAGGTCTCGATTGTACTGGCAAGGCTTTCATTAAATTCTGTATCACCCTTTACATATACAAGCCGGTGGCTTAGTTCGTGGAACAGCAATGATGCCAGCGTTACTTCATCGCGTTGCACGAACGTGCTTAAAACCGGATCCGCAGTCCATCCCAGCGTAGAGTAGGCGGCAGCGCCGCCCACATGCGTGTCAAAGCCTTCACGCTTTAACGCCGCAGCTTTTTTTTGCGCCTGCGCGAGACTGAAATATCCACGGTAGGCAACGCAGCCCGCGATCGGGAAGCACCAGCGCTTTGGCTGCACGGAAAATTCTTCACTAGCAAACACGTTCCAGACAACATAGTCACGCTCTAGCTCAACGTATCGACTATAGGCCCGGCCCACCGGCAAGCCGAGTTCGTCGCGGGCGAATGCTCGCAGCTGCTGTACAAGGCCAAGTTTGTTGGCCAGCTCGCTATCGGCGAGTTGCGGTTTCGAAAGTAGCTGCTCAATGGGCCTGGCCTGATGCAATAAAGAAAGATGCCCAACCACAGCCTGCTTGTAGTAGCCCAGGCTCTCGCAAGCAGGCAACGCAATGAGGGGGACTAATAACAGCAGGCGCGCGAGCAGGCGCTTACAACGCGGCCTGCACTGAATTGTCACTTGCATTTAAGTAACTATTTGCTGTTGGCCTTGCGTGTTAAACGGAATGCTCTAGTAATACAAATACACCATCGAAATACGCGGCGTTGCCATCCGGCGTTGCAATGCTGCTAGTCAGCGTAATCGAGGTTCGGCCGGCTTTTTCATAATGAGCGAAAAAACCATCCCATTGCCGGCTATTAGGTTTTCGACAGCGCGCCCGCAGTACTGTTTCGGTAACCGGGTGACGAAAGCGCATTTGCACATCGCGGGCAACAATCTTCGGCGCTGCTATGCGGCCGCTACAACCCAGGTAAAGGGTCGACCAACAGCTAACCATCGCCAGGTTATACAAACTACCGCCAAATGCAGTATCTAAATCGTTGTGATTCTGCGCCAATGGCGCGCGCAGCGTAAGGTATTCATCAGATTCACTATCGAACTCAATGTTAGCCGAGGCCAGCGCTGGAAAATTCGCTTGTAAATAACGATGCAGGCTATCGATATTTTTGTCGTTGCTTAGTTGCATAAATTAGCCCTTACGAATCGATCGGAAAAGAGTGTAGTTCGATACCTGCATTGCTTAACGTGATATACCAGCCAAGCTTGCCCCAGTCTCCCAGCACTATCCTGCGCGCCCGCACTTGATCGCCACTGTCGTTAGTGTAAGCAAATTCGTGGTTAGCCGGTCGATGGGTGTGGCCGTGAATGAGCAAATCGACCTTGTGATGGCACATGACGCGCTCAACCTCGCCCTGGTTCACATCCATAATGTCTTCGGCCTTGGTGGCATTGGCGCTTTTACTTTGCGCTCGCAACGCGACCGCCAGTGCACGGCGCTGCTCCAACGTCTGTGACAGCAGCTGCTGCTGCGCTTGACGGTTGCGAATTTGAGCGCGAAACGCCATGTATTCAGCATCGTCGGTACACAGGCTGTCACCGTGCATAAGTAGCATGCGCCGGCCATACAGTTCAACTTCACTGGGGTCATCAAGCAAGTGCAGGCCACAATCGCTGGCCAATTTTTCGCCCATCAAAAAGTCGCGGTTGCCGGTCATCAACCACACTTGCGTGCCGCTTTGCTGCAGCGCAGCGAGTTGGCTGCGGATTACGTTAGCCGTTTCGCTATCGTCGTCGTCTCCAACCCACGCATCGCTCAGGTCGCCGAGAATAAACAGCTGCTGCGCTCGCGCTGCGTGATGTTGGCAAAAATATTCGAAAGCAGCGGTCAAGTCGGGTCTGCTATCACACAAATGCAGGTCCGAAATCATTAAACTGTGCTCGATTTCGCTAGTCATCGATATGCGAACCAGGCTGGATTAACAAACTTCAGCTTTCTCGATCACTACCGGCTCTTGCGGAACGTCCTGGTGCGGGCCTTGCGAACCGGTTTCAACGGATTTTATTTTCTCAACCACCTCCATGCCATCAGTGACTTTGCCAAATACGGCATAACCCCAGCCCTGGCTGGTCTTGCCACTATGGTTGAGGAAATCGTTATCGCTAACGTTGATAAAAAACTGTGCGCTGGCCGAGTGAGGGTCCTGGGTTCGCGCCATCGCCAGTGTGCCAGTTTCGTTCTTTAATCCATTGTCAGCTTCGTTTTCAATCGATTCGCGCGTATCGCCCTCTGCAAAATCGCTATCGTAGCCGCCGCCCTGGATCATAAAACCGTCTATTACGCGATGAAAAATTTTGCCGTCATAGAAGCCGTCTTCAACGTACTGCTGGAAGTTGGCGGCAGACTTTGGCGCCTTGTCGAAGTCGAGTTCAATGTGTATTTCGCCGTGCGTGGTGGTCAGTTTGATCATGCTTGTCACTCAAATTATCTGGATGTAAGGGTAGGGAGGCCTGACAGTCGCCATAATAAAGACCCAAACGCCAACAAAAAGCGGCGATATTTGCCTTTGGCAACGCAGGTGAATCGCTATAATACGCGCTTTTCGCGCCGAGTAGAAACGGCCTGCATTAATGGCGACATAGTCACGTGCAGTCGGGCGCAACAATCCAGCAGCCAGGATCAGCAGCAATGACAGCCGAAATTGCCCCGGCAACAACAAACCAGAATAAAGCCAATAATTTCCTTCGCCAGCGAATTGCCGATGATTTGGAAACGGGCACCACCAAGCGCGTGGTTACCCGGTTTCCACCCGAGCCCAACGGTTATTTGCATATTGGCCATGCGAAATCGATTTGCATTAATTTTGGCCTGGCCGAAGCATTTGGCGGACACTGCCATTTGCGCTTCGATGACACCAATCCTGAAAAGGAAAGCCAGGAATATATCGATGCCATTATCGACGACCTGCACTGGCTTGGCTTCCAGTGGCACGGCGATACGCGATTTGCCTCGGATTACTTCGAGCAACTACACCAGTGGGCGAAGCTGCTGATTGGCAAAAACCTGGCTTATGTTTGCGATTTATCGCCAGAGCAGGCGCGAGCCTATCGAGGCTCACTCACCGAAGCGGGCAGGAACAGCCCTTACCGGGAGCGGAGCGCCGACGAAAACCTTGCGTTGTTTGAGAAAATGACAGCCGGCGAATTTGACGAAGGGCATTGTGTGTTGCGCGCGAAAATTGATATGAGCGCGCCCAACATAAACCTGCGCGACCCGATCATTTACCGTATACGTAAGTTCCGACACCACCGCACCGCAAACAAGTGGTGCGTGTACCCGACTTATGATTTCACGCATGGCCAGTCTGATGCCATCGAAGGCATTACCCACTCAATCTGCACACTGGAATTTGAGGATCATCGCCCGCTTTACGAGTGGTTTCTTCAGCAGCTACCGGTGCCGAACCAGCCCAGGCAGTTCGAATTTTCAAGACTCAATGTCAACTACACCGTTACCAGCAAGCGCAAGTTGAAGCACCTGGTTGATGCAGGCCTGGTTGATGGCTGGGACGACCCGCGCATGCCAACCATTTCAGGTATGCGTCGACGCGGATACGCCGCGCAATCGCTGCGCAATTTTTGTGATTCGACAGGCGTGACGCGTGTTAATGGGGTGGTCGACATGTCGCAGCTCGAATTTGCCGTGCGCGAACACCACAATGTAAACGCGCCGCGCGCTATGGTGGTTATGCAGCCATTAAAAATTGTACTGGGTAACTACGATGCAAGTGACGCTGAGCAACTACGCGCTCCGAATCATCCGCAGAACGAAGCTATGGGTAGCCGGTCGCTTCCGTTTGGCCGCGAGCTCTATATAGACCGGGAAGATTTTCGCGAGTCGGCCAACAAAAAATTTAAACGCCTGGTGCTCGGCAAGAAGGTCCGGCTGCGCAACGCCTATGTGATATTTGCCGAGAGCGTGGTGCGCGATGAGCAGGGCGAAATTGTAGAAGTACATTGCAGCTACGATCCTGCCACGCTGGGCGCGGATCCACCAGATGGCGTAAAGCCCAAGGGTGTAATCCAGTGGGTCTCAGCGGCGCATGCTGTTGGCATTGAGGTTCGTGAGTACGATCGCCTGTTCAGGATTGAAAACCCCGAGCGAGCTGGTAGCGACGAACAAGCCTTACTAGAATCGGTAAATCCCAACTCGCTGCGCGTGCATCGCAATTGTCTTGCAGAGCCGTCATTGGCTGAAGCCAGGCCTGAACAGGTTTTTCAGTTCGAGCGCGAGGGCTACTTCGTGGCCGACAGGCATCAGCACACTAGTGCGAAGCCTGTATTTAATAAAACTATTGGCCTGCGCGACAGCTGGGGCAAAGTAGACAACCAAGCATCGAACAGCGGAGCAAAATGAGCCTGGAACTTTACAACACGCGTACGCGCAGCAAGCAGCGCTTCGAGCCGATTGATGCGCAACACGTGCGCATGTACGTTTGTGGCCCCACCGTGTACAACCGCGTACACATTGGTAATGCGCGGCCAGCAGTGGTGTTCGACCTGCTTTATCGTGTGCTCAAAACGCTGTACGCGCAGGTAACTTATGCGCGCAATATCACCGATATTGACGACAAGATCATTAATGCTGCCAAAGCAGCTGGAGAACCCATTGAGGTGTTAACCGCGCGGTTCACGCA
>JABDNS010000098.1 GCA_013043705.1 Pseudomonadales bacterium | reverse complement strand
GCTCTATACCGTCGCCAGCGAAATCAATCGACGCTTCATAGGCTTCCAGCTTTCGGCCATATTCATTTTCGATCTTGTAGGCTTCCAGTACCTGGCGAAAATTTTCCGCTATCGACTGGTTTGATTTGCTCATGTTCGCGCGCAAACGCGAGGCGCGCTCGCGACGTTCATTCAAATGGAACGGCACGTCTAGCTCTATGAAGCTCTCGAGGCCATCCAGCATGCGTTCCAACAGTGGCGGAATCTGTCGCTGGATACTCTTAACATCGATAATCGACTGGTCGATTTGGGCAACGCGTTCCAACTGGTTCTGGATGCGTGCTTCCAGTTGGGCGTTGTAAACGCGCAGGCCCTCGATTTCCTTGGTGACCTGTTTGAAATCCTGCAGCAGGTCGTTGGTCTGGTCGGCAATGCCGTCGATCCGCGCCTGGCTGCTTTGCGCTTTCTCAACCGTTGCCTGGCTTACCTGGAAAACCCTATCCAGCCGATCGGCCTGAACACCGGCACTAAAACAAAACATTAGCGCCGTTAACGGGGTTATGCTCACCGCGAGGCGGTGCAAGCTGGACCTTTTCATATGCTTAAACATGAGCGATTGATTCCGAGTTATTTAAATCTTTTCGTTGCGAGGCAAAACGCTATACCGCGCGACTGTTATTTCCAGTATTTCCAGTATTTCCTGTCTTTCCCGTGTTTCTCGACAATTCGTAAACACACAACTACATACGCAAAGCGTTTAGCCACGCATTAGCGGTAGGACGAGCGTTTGCGATTTAGAAAAAAAGAAGCTTGTGACTTCGAAGGTTTGATGGTTCCTGCGAGCTACGTACTTCTTTTTTTTAAAACCGCTACTTCAACCTCGCCAGCGCCGCTATCGTGCATCGTGTGTGCGGCACCGTCACGCCTGGGACTCTATTGCCGTCAGGCTATTGCGATGGCGACAGCATTGTTTACGACCTAAATGCCCGACAAGCAGCTGAACAATAATGAAAATGTGAAGAAATCGCAACACTATGCGTTAATCCCGTCGATTCTGGTGCCACCTTCCGTGAAGAAATGGCCAGCAAATGACCCATTCAGCTTATTAAAGGACCCGGCACGGCGCGTTGACTTGTTGTTGCGGTAGCTTATTTGGCCAGCACCTCTCGCCATAGCACCCGCGCGGCCTCGCCTGGCTTAGACCGCTACCGGCGCAGCAATATGCGGGTGGTGCTCGTAGCCCTGCAGCGCAAAATCATCGAAACGGAAGGCAAATAAATCGCTAACCTCGGGATTCAGCTGCATCGTCGGCAGCGGCAGCGGCGAGCGCAATAACTGCTGGTCGACCTGCTCCAGGTGATTCTGGTAGAGATGGGCATCGCCCAGGGTGTGCACAAAATCGCCAAGCCCCAGCCCCAGCACCTGCGCAATCATCATTGTGAGCAACGCATAAGACGCGATATTGAAAGGCACGCCCAGGAATATATCGGCGCTGCGCTGGTAAAGCTGGCAGGACAGCTTGCCATCGGCAATATAAAACTGGAACAACAGGTGGCACGGTGGCAACGCCATTTGGTCGAGGCAAGCCACGTTCCAGGCACTGACCAGGTGACGCCTTGAATCAGGGTCGCTCTGCAGGCGACCGAGCAATTGGCGAATCTGGTCGACGCTGCCGCCATCGGCGGTGGGCCAACTGCGCCACTGGTACCCGTAAACCGGCCCCAGCTCGCCATTCGCATCGGCCCACTCGTCCCAAATAGTCACGCCGTTTTCACGCAGGTAGGCAACATTGGTGTCGCCGCGCAAAAACCACAGTAGCTCATGAATGATGGAGCGCATATGCAGCTTCTTGGTAGTCAGCGCAGGAAAACCCTCGGCGAGGTTGTAGCGCATCTGGTAGCCAAAGACGCTGAGCGTGCCAGTGCCGGTGCGATCTTCTTTGAACACACCGTTCTCACGCACATGGCGCATCAGGTCGAGGTACTGCTGCATGGGCTGTGTTGGTCCGGAATTATTAAATCGCAAATAACAGCATTGGCCGAGAAAGCCCGCTATTCGGCTTTGCGCCTGGCGCCGAATACTATCATAAGCACGCCAGCGAGCAGCATTGGCAGCGACAGGAACTGGCCTCGGGTAAGCTCGCCAAATACCAGCGTGGCGTCTGGTTCGCGAAAGAATTCTACCCCGAGCCGGACCATGCTATAGCCGATAAGAAACATACCCGATACAGCCCAGCGCGGCCGCTGCCTGGCCGAAAACCACCACAACAGTGCAAACAGTAATACACCTTCAAGCACAAACTGGTAAAGCTGCGAGGGGTGCCGCGGCAATTGCTGCGGATCGCCGGGAAACACCATCGCCCAGGGCACATCAGTGGCGCGGCCATAGAGTTCGGCGTTAATAAAGTTGGCCAAGCGGCCGAAACCCAACCCCAGTGGTGTTAGCGGTGCAACAAAATCGCAGATGTCGCCAAAGGCGCGACCGGATTTTCGCGCGAACAGCCAAATCGCCAGAATCACACCGAGCAGGCCGCCATGGAAAGACATGCCGCCCTCCCATATGCGAAACAGCCAAAGCGGGTCTTCGAGCAGGCGTTCGAAACCATAGAAAAAGGTGTAGCCAACCCGGCCGCCCAGCACCGCACCCAGCGCACCGTAAAACACCAGGTCTTCTACCTGCTCTTTGGCCAGCGGCGACCATGGCTTTTGTGCGCGGCGCCGACCCAGCCAATAGGAGGCCAGGAATCCCAACAGGTACATGGTGCCGTACCAGCGCACGGCCACCGGTCCTATTGAAAAAATTACCGGGTCAATTTCAGGATAAGTGAGCATGGCTAGCCTGGCGCCTGCATAAGTGGGATATGAGTGAGTAGTGCTTGCAAGCCATCGCTGGCTCGCCTGATCAATTTGACGCGATAAGGTACACGCCAATAGTCAGTATGAATAGTGCAAACAGGATGCGCAGCGTCGCATCGTCAAGCTTGCTTGCCAGCTGCGCACCGAAGCGCGCACAAGGCACGCTACTAATGCCAATGCCAAGTAAGGCGGGCCAATACAGGTAACCGCTGGTCCAGGCAACATCGCGGCTGGCCGACCAGCCCAGCACCAGGTAAGACAAGGCGCCAAACACTGCGATAGGAACGCCACAGGCCGCCGATGTTGCCACCGCGTTTTTCATTGGCCTGCCACAGGCGTTCAGGTACGGCACCGTGAGTGAACCACCGCCTATACCAAAAAATGCACTGACCCAACCTATGCCCGCACCGGCAACAACATGCCCGGTTCGCGATTCGCGCTCAAACACCGCGGGTGGCTGCCAGCGCGAAAGCATTTGCATAGCGATGAGTAGCAGGAAAATCGCGATTGCTGTGCGCAGCGTTGCAGCATCGAGCAAACTCGCTACCCATGCGCCAAACATCACGCCAAACAGCAGCCCGGGCGCCATAATGCGCCACAACGGCCACTCCACATTGCCCATATCATGGTGTGCGCGGGTAGACGCCAGCGTGGTTAAAACAATAGCCGCGAACGATGTGCCCACCGCAGTGTGCACCATCAGCGCTGGAGCAAAATTCAACAGGTCGAAAACGAGTAGCAGCATCGGCACAATCACCGCGCCGCCTCCCACACCGAACAAACCCGCCAGCACGCCGGCAACCGCGCCCAGCAGCAAGTACAGCAACCACTCCACTATCTGGCGTCTCGCTCGCGCCGCGAATCCCGGAACAGCCGTGTAACGCCGCGACTTTCCAGCATGTCTTCTACTGCAGTTTGCACGCGATCAGCGCTGTCCATCAGCATTACCTGTTGCAGCAAATGGTCGGCTTCCTGTTTGCTGAAGGCGCGGATCACCGACTTCACTTTTGGTAGGTTGGTGGCGTTCATAGACAGCGAGTCGTAACCCATCGCCAGCAGCAGCAGCGCCGCACCCGGGTCGCTGGCCAGTTCGCCACAAATACTTACCGGTTTGTTCACCTCGTGCGCGGCCAGCACTATTAGTTGCAGCGATTGCAGCACCGCCGGATGGTAAGACAAGTACAGGTCGGCGACGTTAGGGTTATTGCGGTCAACCGCCAGCAAGTACTGGGTCAGGTCATTGCTGCCTACCGATATGAAATCCACTTTGCTGGCCATCTCGCGGGTTAAGTAAATTGCCGCAGGTACCTCGATCATCACACCGATTGACGGGAAATTAATTTTGAAGTCCTCGTCGAGCAACTCCTTATAAGCTCGCTTGATCAGCGCGATGGACTGGTCGAGCTCTTCCATATGCGTAATCATCGGCAACATGATGCGCAGATTGTCGATGCCCTCACTGGCCTTCATCATGGCCCGCACCTGGGGCAGGAAAATTTCCGGGTGATCCAGTGTTACGCGAATACCGCGCCAGCCAAGAAAAGGATTGTCCTCGTGAATCAGGAAGTATGGCAGTGATTTGTCGCCGCCCACGTCAAGCGTGCGCATGGTTACCGGCTTGGGTGCAAAGGCCTCAAGGTGCATGCGATAGATGGCACGCTGCTCCTCCTCGGAGGGGAAGCGGTCGCGCATAAGAAACGGCACTTCGGTACGATACAGCCCCACGCCCTCTGCGCCACGATCAAGCGAGCGCGAAACATCGGAGGCCAGGCCGGTATTCACCATCAATGAAATCTTATGCCCGTCGGTAGTTTCGCAACTGAGATCTTTCAGCGCTTCCAGTCCGCGCGATACCAGCTGCTCCTCTTCGGCAATTTGCTGGTAGGAGGCGCGTAGTTCCAGCGATGGATTAAAAAATACTACGCCGGCATAGCCGTCGACAATTAATTCATTGCCCTCAATTTCGGTAAAGGGCAGGTCGACCGCGCCCATTACCGTGGGGACACCCATGCTGCGCGCCAAAATAGCTACGTGCGAGTTGTGCGAGCCTTTCAACGATACGATGCCGGCCAGCTTTTCGCGCGGCACCTCGGCCAACATGGTGGCAGTAATTTCATTGCCGACCAGGATTACGTTTTCCGGGTAGATCATCGGCTCGTGCGCAGCCTGCTGCAAATACTCCAGCAGCCGCCTACCCAAATCCTTCACGTCTACCGCGCGCTCGCTAAGATAACTGTTTTCCATTTGCTCGAATTGACGCAAGTGCGCCAGTACCACGCGCGCCACCGCCCCCTGCGCCCACTCGCCAGCTTCGATTAACGCTTCAATTTCTGCCGGTAGCGCGTGTTGGTCGAGCATTTTTGCGTAGACTTCAAACAGTGCCAGCTCTTCGGGCGGCAAGCGATCGGCCAGCTGTGAACTAAGCAGCGCCACATCTTTGCGCACGCGCGAAACACAGGCGCGAAAGAACACCAGTTCTTCGTAGATGTCGCGACTGCGGCGGCTAGGCACGCTATACAGATCTGCCGGCGGCGATACCACCAGGGCCTGGCCTATCGCAACCCCGGAGGCACCGGCAATGCCGCGAAATTCGGCGTTCACCACAGTGCGATCGTTAGAGGGCTCCAGCGCGCCGGTTGCCTGCGCGTGTGCGATAACGCTGGCCAGCTGCGCGGCCATGGTAAGCAGGAAAGCTTCTTCGCTTTCGTCGAAACTGCGCCTGTCGGTTTGCTGCACCACCAGCACACCGAGCACCGTGCGATGGTGCACAATAGGCACGCCTAGAAAGGAATTAAAAGCCTCTTCACCAATGTCTTCCAGATACTGGAAGTCGGGGTGCTCCTGTGCGTTGCTGGTGTTGATGGGCTCCTCGCGCGACGCCACTTTACCCACCAGCCCCTGCCCGAAATTAAGGCTGACATTGCCCAACTCCTCGCGATTCAGGCCTTCGGTGGCGGCGAAAACCAGCCGCCCTTCATCGTGGTCGGCCATGTACACCGTGCACACTTCGGTACCCATCGAGCTGCGCACATCGCGCACGATAATATTCAGCGCCGACTGCAGGTCGGGCGCTGCATTAACGCGCTGCACAATGGTACTAAGCGATTGCAGGATGCTCATGGTGATTGCAGGATACTCACTTGGCCGCTAGCGGGGTTTAGCGCCTAGGCGACGCATTCTTTCGGCATGCGGCGGCGCAAGCTCTTTGAGCATGCGCTTATACACCCAGCGCTTGAAATCGATAATCTGCGTAACCGGGTACCAATAGGTCACCCACTTCCATTCATCGAATTCGGGCTTGGCGTTGGTGTGTAGCTTCACCGCCTCGTCGGGTGATTTTAAGTAAAGCAAAAACCATTTTTGCTTTTGGCCAATGCAAACCGTGCCCTGTTTCCCGGAACGCACCATTTTTTCGGGCAGCCGGTAGCGCAACCAGCCACGTGTGGCGCCCCAAACATCGACATCGTCGGGGCCAAGGCCCACCTCTTCATCGAGCTCCCGGTACATGGCCTGCTCAGGCGACTCACCATCGACGATGCCACCTTGCGGAAACTGCCAGCCGCTCTGCCGCGCGCGCCTGGCCCACAGCACATCGCCGTCACCATTGGCAATGACGATGCCCACGTTAAGCCTGTAGCCTGATGAGTCCAGCAATTTTTTGCGCTCGCCCGTTTGCAGCGGGTATTTGTAAAAAAGGCCGAAGCTGCAGCGCTCCCGCCCATATTTTCTAAGTGGCTATAATACAACGCCGCGACATGCGCGTCTTAGCGGATGCTCGCAAGAATTTCCTAAAGGAGAGGTTCAACTGGATAATTTGCTGCCAACCGCAAACCTGGCAATTTTCGATCTCGACAACACGCTGCTTGGCGGCGACAGCGACCACGCCTGGGGCGAGTTTCTTGTTGGCGAGGGGCTGGTAGATGCCAACGAGCACCTTCGCCGCAACGATGCGTTCTATGCCGACTATGAAAACGGTTCGCTGGATATAGATGCCTACCTGCGTTTTGTTTTAAGCACCGTTGTAGGCAAGTCGCCCAGCGAGATAGCCCCACTACTGCAACGCTTTGTTGAAAAAGTTGTCGAGCCGTTGCGCCTGCCGCGCGCCGACGCATTGCTGGAAGCGCATCGATCAAAGGGCGACCAACTTTTGATTATCACCGCAACGTCGGAATTTATAACCCGGCCGATTGCCGATTTACTTGGGGTCGACGAACTGCTTGCCAGCCAGGCCGAAATTATTCAAGGCCGCTTCAGCGGCGCGCCCGCTGGCACGCCCTGTTTCCAGCACGGCAAGGTTGAGCGTTTGCAGGCGTGGTTGAAAAACCGCGAATTTTTGCTCGAGCAAGCCTGCTTTTACAGCGACTCACACAACGATATTCCGCTTCTGGCGAACGTTGGCGAAGCTATTGCGGTAGACCCCGACGACAAACTGCGTGCGCACGCCAGGCAGCAGGGCTGGCGCGTAATCAGCCTGCGCGACTAGCATTGAATTCAAACAAGGGTAGGTGCCAGTTTTTCCAGTACTGGGCTGGCTAGTTCTTTTCGACCACCGAGAGATAACTTCGCCGCGACGTGGTGCCACGCTTTTGCAGCAGCTTCAGGAAATCATCGAACGGTAGTGGTGGCGCGTAGTAGTAACCTTGCAGTTGGTCGCATCGATGGTTGGCCAAAAATTCTTTCTGCGCCTCGGTTTCAACGCCCTCGGCCACCACTTGTAAGCCCAGGCCATGCGCCAGCGAAATCATTGCGCGCACAATCTTGGCTGCGTCTTCGTCTTCGGTAACCCGCTGTACGTGGCTGGTATCCAACTTCAGCGTAGATACCGGCAATCGCTGTAGCTGCGGCAGCGAAGAGAAGCCGGTGCCAAAATCATCCAGCGCAAAGCGCACGCCGCGCTCGGCCAAGGCACGCATATCCTGCGCCACCAGGTCGAGGTTGTTGAGCAAGTCGGGCTCTGCCAATTCAAACTCAAAACGCTCGGCGCCCACTTCGTGGTTGTCGAGAATTTTTTGCACGCCCTCCACAAAATCCGACTCGGCAAACTGTGTGAGCGCAACGTTTAGCGACAACCTGAGCGGTGGAATGCCCAGCTCGTTAAGCTTCAAAATATCGCCGCACAGTTTATTCAAAACCCAATAGCCAATACTGGGCATTAAGCCGGCGTGCTCGGCGAGGTCAATAAATTCACCCGGCAACACCACGTCGCGCTCGGGATGATGCCAACGCAACAGCGCCTCTGCGCCAACTACTTTACCGGTGCGCAGCGAAATGCGCGGCTGGAAATACAAGCCCAACTCATCTTCATTCAACGCGTTGCGAAGCTCTTGCTCCAGCCTGCTTTGGTCGCCTGCCTCAACATTCATCTTGTCGGTAAAGAAGCGGTAGTTGGAACCCGCAATACCTTTTGCTTCGTACATAGCCATGTCCGCATGATGTAATAGTGTGTGTGCATCCTGGCCCGCATCCGGGTAGGTCGCGATGCCGATGCTGCAACCCACGCGCACATGCTGGGTGCCAATATCAAAGGGCTCGGTAACCACATCAATAATTTTTTGCGCGATACTCACCGCGTCCGTGGTTGAGCTGGCGCGCTCAAGCAACACGGTAAATTCATCGCCACCGATACGCGCCACCGAGTCGGTGCGACGTATGCAATGGCTAATGCGCTGGGCAATTCCCTTCACCAGCATGTCGCCCTTGTCGTGGCCGTGGGTATCGTTAATCGCCTTGAAACCGTCCAGGTCTACATACAATAATGAAAACGGTGCGTCACCGCGCTTGGCGCGCTGCAATGCCCTATCGAGGCGATCGTTGAACAACAGCCGGTTCGGGATTCCGGTTAACAAGTCGTAGTGTGCGAGCCTGGCAAGTTGCGCTTCGGATTGCTTGCGATCTATCGCGTAACGAATTGCGCGCTCAAGGCTGTCGGCGCTAAGCCGCGATTTGAGCAGGTAGTCGGCGGCACCGGCCTTTATCACCGCTCGGTCGAGGTCTTCGTCGATCTCGGGCGTGAGGCAGATGATAGGGATGCCGCAGTCGTGGGCACTCGCTGCGCGCAGCAATTCGCGGCACGCCGCCGGGTCGTGCTCGAAGTCGAGTAGCACCACGTCGTGGATCGGCGTGGTCATGGCTTCCAGCGCATGCCGGTAGTCCGCGCACCAGGTCATCTCGTAGTGCACGCCGGGCACTGTTTGCAACAGATTAACCATGCGCACGTACTGGTCGCGATCTTCATTGATCAACAGGACGCGGATGTGGACGTGCTGCATTATGGGACTTGTGACCTCCGGGCGCGGCGATGCACCAGCATCCGCGACAAAATCTAATAAAATCAGGAAGCTGGAAAAAGAAATACCATGGCTTCAAAAGCCTGGGGCGCTTTGAAAAAAATCAACCTGAGCACTTAAGATTAGGCCATAAAGTCAGCAATCGCCACGCGGCAGCTGGCTATTTAAGGTGGCTTTTTGCCGTTTGCGGCGCGCAGCTGCAAGGCAATTTACCCGTCGCCGCAAAGCCCCTATACTGCCGCGCCGCGCCGGGCAGATTTGCGAAGCCTGCGGCGCGGCACAAGCCTTCCCCACCCTTCACGGTCTGAATTGTGAACCAGCAACCCGGTAGCCAGCGCGCGCCCAAACAGCAATTAAACCCGGCCCAACGCGATGCGGTGCGCTACGTGGATGGCCCGCTGCTGGTGCTGGCCGGCGCAGGCAGCGGCAAGACCAGCGTGATCACCCGCAAAATCCAATACCTGGTGCGCGAATGCGAAATGCCCGCCAGGCAGGTGACCGCGGTGACCTTCACCAACAAGGCCGCCCGCGAAATGCGCGCCAGGGCGCGGGCACTGCTAGGCGATGACGCCAAGGGTTTGCAGGTAAGCACCTTCCACCAGCTCGGCTTGAAAATACTGCAACGCGAATTGCCGCTGGCGGGTCGCAAATCGGGCTTTAGTATCCTGGATGACCAGGACAGCACCGCCATCCTCAAAGACCTGCTGCTACGAGACGGCGACATTGCCAGCACGCTGCTGGATATCTGCCGCAACCAGATTTCGCACTGGAAAAGTCACGCGGTTAGCCCCGCCAGCCTGCAGGGCAAAGCCGACAGCGTGCAGGAAGCGCGTATCGCCGAAGTCTACGCCCGCTACGAGCGCGCGCTGGCCTCTTATAATGCGGTTGATTTCGACGACCTGATTGCTATCCCGGTGCGCATCCTGGCCGAACACGAAGAGGTGCTCAAACGTTGGCAGTCGCGCATTCGCTACCTGTTGGTGGATGAGTACCAGGACACCAATGTCTGCCAGTACATGCTGGTGCAGCAACTGGTGGGCGAGCGCAGTGGCTTGTGCGTGGTGGGCGACGACGACCAGTCTATCTATGCCTGGCGCGGCGCCAACCCCGAAAACCTCAAGCAGTTAGCCAAAGACTTCAAAGGATTGAAAGTGATTAAGCTGGAGCAGAATTACCGCTCCACCAACCGTATTTTGCAAAGCGCCAACGCACTGATTGCCAACAACGATCACCTGTTCGAAAAGAAACTCTGGAGCGAAAAGGGCCAGGGCGATGCCATTGTGGTGCAACAACTGCCCGACGAAGAAGCCGAAACCGAATATATCGGCGATGAAATCCTGCACCGGAAAATTGGCAGCAATTTGCAGTTTCGCGATTTTGCGGTGCTGGTGCGCGGCAACCACCAGACCCGGTTACTTGAACTTAAGTTGCAGGCCAAACAGATTCCCTACCAGGTAACCGGTGGCACCTCGTTTTTTGCGCGCAATGAAATCAAGGATGTGATGGCCTACTTACGCGTGCTGGCTAACCCGGATGACGATGCCGCGTTTTTGCGCATTGTGAATGTGCCGCGCAGGAAAATTGGCGTCAGCACACTGGAGGCACTGGGCGACTACAGCAAAAGCCGCGAGTGCAGCCTGTATGGCGCCATCGGTGAAATGGGCCTGGCGCAAACGCTTAGTGAACAGGCGCACAAGCGTTTGAGCAGCCTTGACGGCTGGTTCCAAAACCTCAGGCGCGTTGTCGACAATGGCGAACCGATGCGTGCGTTGCAGGAAATGCTCGACGACATTGATTATCGCGGCTGGCTGGTCCAGAACAGCAGCAGCACTGCGGTGGGCGAGCGCCGTTACGAGAACGTTAACTTCCTGCTGGAAAGTATTCGCAACGAATTGCAGAAACAAAACCAAGCTGCGCAAGGTAACACTAACTCATTCGAGATTGACGCCGAGTCACCGCTGGAAGCAGTACTAAATAAACTGATGCTACGCGATATGCTTGAGCAACAAGCCGAGGAAGAGGCCGACAACAAAGTACAGGTGATGACGCTGCATGCATCGAAGGGCCTGGAATTTCCGCACGTTTTTATTATTGGTTTTGAAGAGCAGCTACTGCCGCATCGCAACAGTATTGAGGGCGACACAATAGACGAGGAGCGCCGACTGGCTTACGTTGGCATCACCCGCGCTCAGCAGCACCTAACGTTAACCATGGCGCGTACGCGCAAGCAATTTGGCGACCAGCAACGCTGCGCACCCAGCCGATTTTTAGAGGAATTGCCTGTAGAGGCGCTGCAACGCAAAGGCTTTGGCGACAAAATGGACGCGGCCAGCAATGAAGCCACCGGTCGCGCCACGCTGGATAATTTGAGAGCCCTGCTTGAGTAGCAGTGCCGGGGTACTTAAATGCCCTCGATCATGTGATCGACCGCGGCTTTGATTTCTTCGTCGGAACAGTTGCCGCAAAGACCTTTGGCAGGCATGGCGCCCTTGCCGTTAATCGCATTGGCGTAAACAGTTTCCAGGCCCGCTGCCAGACGTGCAGTCCAGTCGGCCTTGATGCGAAACTTCGGCGCACCCGCGGCACCCGAAGTGTGGCAGGCCATACAAGCCGAGTTGTAAACCTCCTCTCCAGAGCGAGGCCCGGTAGCTGCCATCGTCAGTCCCTTGGCGCAGTCGTCCCCGGCCACGCAAACCGTGCCGACCGGCTTGATGCGATCAACGATGCTGTCTTCAACCGGCCCGGCAACGGACATTGAGGCCAGCCCAACTGCCGCAACACACAGCGTTACTATGCGCAGGATGCGCGCGCGGGTTAGCGAAAACAAACTTGCTGTGCGGATATTCATGGACATAAACCTCTAATTCTGTGCTTTGATAGGCGCGGCACTGACTGCCGTCGAGCCCGGATTATAGCGCGCGCAGCAAAGGGCAAAAGTAAATACTGCGGCGCCGGCTTTTTACAATTCTTCTCTGTCCCACCCTTTATACGTAGTCTGTGCCAAGCTGGATCGCCCCGCCAAACGCGGCTGCACAAATCGGCTTATTCGCAGGCGCCTACTCGTAAGCACTTAGCGGCGGACAGGAACAAACCAGGTTGCGATCACCGTGTACATTGTCGATGCGCCCAACCGGAGCAAAGTACTTATGCTCGCGCAGCGTTGGCAGCGGGTACACCGCTGCGCTACGCGCGTAGGCGTGCTGCCATTCGTCGGCAACCGCTTCCGCGACCGTATGCGGCGCGTTCACCAACGGGTTGTCATCGAGCTGCCATTCGCCGCGTTCAACCCGGGCAATCTCCTCGCGTATTGCCAGCATAGCCTCGCAAAATCTTTCCAGCTCAGCCAGCGACTCACTTTCGGTTGGCTCTATCATCAGCGTACCCGCCACCGGGAACGACATGGTCGGCGCGTGAAAACCATAATCGATAAGCCGCTTGGCCACGTCTTCAACCGAAATGCCCACCTGCTCTTTAATCGGGCGCAGATCGATAATACATTCGTGCGCCACCAGCCCATCGCTGCCCTTGTACAACACCGGGTAGGCGTCTTGGAGGCGCTGTGCAACATAGTTTGCACTTAAAATGGCCGCCTCGGTAGCTGCGCGCAAACCCGTACCGCCCATCATGCGGATATACATCCAGCTAATTGGCAGAATGCTGGAAGAACCAAATAGCGCCGCGGAAATGCGCGGCCGTCGAACCTCAACAGCGCCAGGCAACTGGCTGGCCATCTGCGGCAGGAAAGGTGCAAGGTGCGCGCGCGCTGCAACCGGGCCAACGCCTGGGCCACCGCCACCATGCGGAATGCAAAACGTTTTGTGCAAATTAAGGTGCGATACATCGCCGCCGAATTCACCGGGCTTGCACAAACCTACCATTGCGTTCAGGTTGGCGCCATCCACATAAACCTGGCCGCCGTGCTGGTGTACTACGCTGCAAACTTCGCGTATTTCGGCCTCAAACACGCCGTGTGTTGACGGGTAGGTCACCATAATGGCTGCAAGCTTGTCACTGTGTTCGGCAGCCTTGGCCACGAGGTCGGCCAGGTCGATATTGCCTTCGCTATCACAGCGCACCACCACTACCCGCATATTGCACATCTGTGCCGACGCGGGGTTGGTGCCGTGCGCTGATTGGGGAATCAGGCAAACATCGCGCTGGCTTTCGCCACGACTACGATGGTACGCGGAAATAGCCAGCAGGCCTGCAAACTCGCCCTGCGAGCCGGCGTTGGGCTGCAGCGACACCGCATCATAGCCGGTGCAAAGCGCCAGCATTGATTCAAGCTCTGCAATCATTTTCAAGTAGCCGGCGCATTGCTTTTCGGGGGCGAACGGGTGCATGTTGGCAAACGCAGGCCAGCTAACCGGCACCATCTCGCTCACCGCATTCAGCTTCATAGTGCAGGAACCTAACGGAATCATAGTGCGATCGAGCGCAAGGTCTTTGTCGGACAAGCGGCGCAAATAGCGCAGCATTTCGGTTTCAGTGCGATAAAGGGAAAACACCGGGTGCTGCAACACCGGGTCGCTGCGCCAATGGTTTTTATCGAGTGCAGATTTATCCGCATGCGCCGCCAACAATTTTTTCAACAATGGCTTTTGTGCCGAAGCAGCAACAATGCCTAACAGCAACTGCACTTCTTCATCGGTAGATTTTTCGTCGAATGCTATGCGCAAGCACTCGCTGCTAACGCGCTGCAAATTAATGCCTGCACTTTCCGCACGCTGCAAGATCGCACCGGTATTCTCACCAGTGTGAATGCTAATGGTGTCGAAATAATTTTTGCAGGCAACCGCAAAACCCAGTTTTTGCACACCTTGCGCAAATAGCGTTGCGCATCGGTGTACGCGCAGTGCAATTGCACGCAGCCCATCGGGGCCGTGATAGCAGGCGTACATTGAAGCCATAACCGCGAGCAGAACCTGCGCCGTACAAATATTCGAGGTGGCCTTTTCCCGACGGATATGCTGCTCGCGCGTTTGCAGCGCAAGTCGATAAGCGGAGTTGCCCTGCTGGTCGATAGAAACGCCGACCAGCCGACCCGGCAGCGAACGCTGGTACTTGCTGCGCGTAGCCATGTACGCTGCGTGCGGCCCACCAAAACCCATCGGCACGCCAAAGCGCTGTGTATTACCTACCGCAACATCTGCACCGAGCTCGCCCGGCGATTTCAATAACAGCAACGCTAGAATATCCGCTGCCATTACCACCAGGCCTTTGTTCATGTGCAGTTGTTCAATGCAGGCGCTGAAGTCACGCACCTCACCGCTGGCGCCGGGGTACTGCAACAGCGCACCAAAATACACAGCGTTGCTATCCATCGACAGCGGGTCGCCCAGCTGTACGTCAAAACCGGCTGCCGCGGCGCGCGTTTGCACAACCTCAATGGTCTGGGCAAAACAATCCTGGTCAATAAAAAACACATTCGATTTGTTTTTCGCACAACGCTTGGCCAGCGCCATGCCTTCGGCAGCAGCGCTGCCCTCGTCGAGCATGGAAGCATTCGCCACATCCAGGCCAGTAAGGTCGCTAACCATTGTTTGGTAGTTCAACAGCGCTTCCAGTCGCCCTTGGGAAATTTCCGGTTGATAGGGCGTGTAGGCGGTGTACCAGGCGGGATTTTCAAAAATGTTGCGCGCAATCACCGGCGGGGTAATGGTTTCGTAGTAGCCCTGTCCCAGCAGCGAGCGGTTAACCTTATTTTGTTTGGCTAACTGCTCAAGCGCAGCAAGCGCTTCGTGCTCGCCAACTGCGTCGGGTAGTTCCAGTGGCTCGTCGCTAAAAATCGCGCGGGGTACCACCTGCGCAATGAATGCCTGCATGGAATCGTAGCCCAGCGCGCGCAGCATTTCAGGTATATCGCTGCCGGCATCCAGGCCAATATGCCTGGCAGAAAATCCTGTATCAAGCGGGTTGCCGGGCGCATTGTTCGAAGCGTTATGCGGGACGTTGTTAGGAGCGTCGTCCTGGGAATGATTGGGCGAGTTGTCTTGCACGTTTTTGTCACCTTCCAAAATAGCCTGCGCTTGTTTTGCCGATTGAACTTGTCCTGGCAGCCTGGTGTCGTCTTCTGCTGTAGTGGCCAAGTTCAATTCCTTTTGTACTGGTGCGCAACAAAGGGCATTTTGCTGCGCGTTAATTGCCGTTGCTTGCCGCGGACAATTGCGCCAGCCAGGCTCTCTATTGCGTCGCTGTGTACATAGGCCATGGCAATCGGCCGCTCGAGGCTGGGCGAAAAGCCGCCGCTGCAAACTATGCCGATGTCATTGCCGTTAGTGTCCACCACCGTGGCACCCTCGCGCACCGGTGCCCTGCCCTCACCAGTTAAACCAATGCGTTTGCGCGGTGCGCCTTCATCCATTTGCTTAAGAACGATTTCTGCACCGGGAAAACCGCCGGCCTTGGCACCGCCGCGTCGGCGGCTTTTGTCGATACTCCAGCCAAGTCCGGCCTCGATCGGTGAGATGGTTTCATTTAGGTCATGGCCGTATAAACATAGCGAGGCTTCCAAACGTAGTGTATCGCGTGCACCCAGGCCCACCGGTTGTACTGCGGGCAACGCTAACAGTGCACGCGCAAAATCTTCGGCCACATCGCCAGGCAGTGAAACTTCAAAACCATCTTCACCGGTATAACCGCTGCGGGAAATATAGGCGTCGATGCCTTGCACAAATTCCGGCACAGAATCCGCTACTGATCCTGGCAATTCGCTGCCCGCATCGTCCAGCTGCAGCTGCACGTTAACACCGCGCATAAACTTCAGCGCCGACAAGGTACCGGCAAGCTCCGGCAGCAACGCTTGCAAGGCCGCTTGCGCGCCCGGGCCTTGTAGCGCCAGCAACGCCTGCGACGGAAAATGTTCCACTTCGCTGGCGGCCAGGTGCGCGCGCAAGTGAGCCAGATCCGCCTCGGCACATGCCGCGTTCAGCACCAACATAAATTCAGTATCGCCGCGGCGCGTCACAATCAGGTCGTCCAGCACGCCGCCGCTTTCGGAGGTAAAAAAAGTGTAGCAACAGTGGTCTTGCGGCAGTGCTTCCAGGTCGACGGGCAACAAGCGCTCCAGCTTTTGCACTGCGCCCTGGCCGCTTACCAGCACCTGGCCCATGTGTGAAACGTCGAATAAGCCGGCGCTACTGCGCGTATGCAAGTGCTCGGCCACAATGCCCTCGTATTGCACAGGCATCGAGTAACCGGCAAACGGCACCATGCGCGCGCCAAGTTCGACATGCAGATCATATAGCGGCGTGCGACGTTCATTGCCTGGCTCGGCTTGGCTCATACTGGACCCCGGTCGCGCAATAGCGCTTGATTAAAACACTGCGCGACAGCGCCAGCTGCGAGCATATTACGCAGCCCATCCACATAAGTAAAATTTATACTTGTGATGAAATCATTAATTATTTTAATATGACATCTTCGCCCTTTTACCCGCCGGGAACGCTATGCGCAACCTGCCCATCGACGCCTTGCGAGCCTTCGTGGTCACCGCCGAACTCGGCTCTGTTACCGCAGCAGCCGAGCAACTCGGCCGCTCGCAACCAGCCACCAGCCTGCAGATTAAAAAACTTGAGGATGTGCTGGGCACCGAACTCTTTCTGCGCATGAAACGCTCGCTGCGGCTGTCCAGCGATGGGCGATCGGCGTTCGACCAGGCCCGCGAAATTCTTTCGCTTAACGACAAGCTGGTGGCTGACTTTTCCCGCGCGGAGCTGGCCGGGCAAATCAGGCTGGGCATTCCCAGCGAATTTGCCACGACCTTGCTGCCAAAAATCATCGGTCGCTTCGCATCGGCCTACCCGAATGTTGCACTTGAGGTCGTTAGTGACCTTTGCAGCAAGTTGCTCTCGCCGGAACATCGCAGCCAATATGACCTGGTGCTGGCGCTGCACGATGAGCAATCGAGCAAGCGCCGCGGGTTGATCCGCTCAGATGAACTGGTGTGGGTGGGCAGCGCAGAACACGAGCTACAAAAGCAAACGCCGCTGCCACTGGTGTTGGCGCAGGATGGCTGCCTGTATCGCAAGCGCACGCTGCACGGCCTGAATAAAATTGGCCGGGCGTGGCGCATTGTGCACACCAACCCTGATTTGTCCGGTATTGAGGCTGCGCTGCAAGAGGGGCTGGGGATTACGGTGCTGGCGCGCAGCACGGTTCCGGCATCGCTAAAAATTCTCGCCAGCGGTTCAGCAAAAGATAGCTTGCCCGCCCTTGGCGCCATAGATATCAGCTTGCAGTACAAAAAAAGCGGTGCTTCACAGGCCACCGAAAGACTGGCGGAGTTTATTCGCGCCAGCCTGGTATAAGGTTTTTCGATAATGCCTGCTAACGAAAAAAGAAATTGCAGCCACGATTCAGCGCCGCTGCTGTATTCGTTCAGGCGCTGCCCCTACGCAATCAGGGCGCGCATGGCGTTGTGCTACGCCGCGCAACCTGTGGAATTGCGCGAGGTACTGCTGCGCGACAAACCCGCATCGATGCTGGCGTTCTCTTGCAAAGGTACCGTGCCGGTGCTGGTTTTGCAGGAACAGCGCGGCACGCAAACGATATTAGATGAAAGCCTTGACATCATCGACTGGGCGCTGCAACAACAGGACCCGGACAACTGGCGCAGCGAAGGTTCGCCAAAACAGCAGCAACGCCAACAGGTGCTGATTGCGCAATGCGATAGCGAATTCAAATACTGGCTGGACCGCTACAAATACGCAGACCGCTACCCGCAATACAGTGTGCTTGAGTATCGCGCCAAAGCCGAAACGTTTTTGCTGGCGTTGGAGCGCGCACTGCAAAAAAATAATTATCTTTGTGGCGAGAAACTATCGCGCGCCGACATCGCAATCTTTCCGTTTATTCGACAGTTCGCCAACGCTGATCGCGACTGGTTCGATGCCAGCGAGTATCACCGGCTAGTAGAATGGCTAGAGGAGCAACTGGCATCAACAGTCTTTACGGCCGTGATGCGCAAGTACCACGTATGGCGTGAGGGTGAAGCGGGCGTGCTGGAAAACTGGCGGCGCTAGTCGAAGGCTTTCACCAGGTTATTCAGCGTTTCCTTGGCATCGCCAAAGATCATGCGCGTATTCTCTTTGAAGAACAGCGGATTATCGATGCCGGCAAAACCCGAAGCCATCGAGCGTTTGAGCACAAACACTGTGCGCGCCTTGTCGGCATTGATAACCGGCATACCGTAAATCGGGCTGCTCTCAACTTCGCGCGCAGCCGGGTTCACCACATCGTTGGCGCCAATGACCACGGCTACATCAAAAGTCTCCAGGCGCGGGTTAATCTGGTCCATTTCCAGTAGCTGGTCGTACGGAACGTCTGCCTCGGCAAGCAACACGTTCATATGCCCTGGCATGCGACCAGCCACAGGATGAATCGCGTAAACTACTTCGCAGCCGTTATCTTCCAGCATTTCCTGTAGCTCTTTAACGATGTGCTGGGCCTGCGCTACCGCCATACCATAACCGGGAATGATGACCACGCTGGCCGCCGCTTCAAGAATATAGTACGCATCTTCGGGCGTGAGCGGTTTGACTTCGCCTTGCTCGATAACCGGCCCGTCGGACTTCGTTACCGCGCCAAAACCACTAAACAGAACGTTGCTTAGCGAACGATTCATCGCCTTGCACATAATGTTGGTAAGGATAATGCCGCTGGCACCAACCAGCGATCCGGCAACAATAAGCAGGATATTGCTAATGGCAAAACCGGCAGAAGCCGCGGCAATACCAGAAAAACTGTTTAACAAGGAAATCACAACCGGCATGTCGGCGCCACCAATCGGTAGCACGAAAGACACACCCAGTAATAAAGCCAGGCCCACCGCAAGATACAGCCAATTCTGGTTGCTCGGGTCGACCACAAACAAGCCGGCACAAACGATGACCGCCAGCAGGATCAGGCTATTCACAACGCGCTGGCCGGTATAAACAAAAGGCTTGCCGCTGATGCGCTCACTCAGTTTGCCATAGGCGAGCAGCGAACCGGTGAAGGTGAGCCCACCAATAAGAATGGAAAGGAAAACCGTGACCAGCATAAACACCGGCACCGGTGCAGCGTCGCTTGCGTTGAGCATTGCAACCGCCAACGCCGCCCAACCAACCAGCAAGCTGGCAAGGCCGCCAAAACCGTTAAACAGCGCCACCATTTCCGGCATTGATGTCATGGCCACCATGCGCGCCACCAGCGCGCCAATTAAGCCACCGGCTACGATGCCACCGACGATGTACTGGTACTCAACGATATTCTGGTCGATCAGCGTAACAATTACCGCGCAGAGCATGCCTACCGCGGAAATAAAATTACCGCGCCGCGCAGTATCGGGTGAGCCGAGCAATTTCAGCCCGAAAATAAACATCACCGCCGAAGCGACGTACACCAGGTTAATTAGCATTTCTTCAGACATCAGCCTTCACCCTGGTCTTTCTTTTTGAACATAGCGAGCATGCGATCGGTAACCATGTAACCGCCGACAACGTTAATCGTCGCAAAGGCAACCGCTGCGGTGCCCAACCAGGTTGCCAGTTCCTGGTGCGCGGCACCGGCCGAAACCAACGCGCCGACCAGCGTAATACCAGAGATTGCATTAGAGCCCGACATTAACGGCGTATGCAGCGTAGAGGGCACTTTGTTAATTAGCTCAAAGCCGAGAAAAATGGCGAGCACAAAAACAAAGGTAAGAAATATGAGTTCCATGGTCGATCCCGCCGGATGGTTAGTTGCTGTTGCGCGAATTCGCGATGACTTCGTTCACAATGGCCTTTCCGTGCGTGACAACGCAACCTACCAGGTCGTTCTCGAAGTCGAGCACCACGCGGTTTTGTTCGGCGTCCCAGAACTCTTCGACAAGGTTAAACAGGTTGCTGGAATACATTTGCGAGGCATCTCGCGCCACTTCATTAGACCAGTTGCCAGTGCCCACTACGTTTACGCCATTAATTTCCACTACTTCGCCAGGCACCGAACCTTCAACGTTGCCACCTGTTTCGGCAGCCATATCAATAACCACACTGCCTGCGCGCATGCCAGCAACGAATTCGCGCGGTACGATTACCGGTGGCTTACGGCCAAATACCTGTGCAGTGGTAATCACCACATCGGAATTGGCAATAACGCTGCGCTGTGCCTCTCGCTGGATTTCAAGTTGTTCGGGCGTTAGCTCGCGCGCATAACCATCTTTGGTAGAGCCGGTTTCACCAAGGTCGATTTCGAGAAACTTGGCGCCCACCGATTGCACTTGCTCGGCCACTTCGCTACGCGTATCAAACGCGGTGACTTGTGCGCCCAGGCGCTTGGCGGTTGCGATGGCTTGCAAGCCTGCCACCCCGGCACCAATTACAAACACCTTGGCCGGTTTCAAGGTACCGGCGGGCGTCATCATCATGGGCAGAATAGAGGGCAAGTAGCTGGCGGCTTTCAAAACCATTACATAGCCCGCAAGGTTGGCTTGCGAACTCAGTGCATCCATTTTTTGCGAGCGCGTGCTGCGCGGAATCATTTCCATGCTGATCGCGCTAACATCTCGCTCGCACATAGCGTCGATCAAATCGGTTTCATTGAAAGGGTCAAGAAAGCTGGCGTGGATGCAGCCAGGCTTGAGCAGCGCCAAATCGTCTATTGACGGCTTGCGCACGCGCAGAACCATATCAGCGGCGCCCAGCAGCGTTGCGCGATCGCTAAGCACCTGCGCACCAGCTTCGCCATATTCTTCGTCTGAAAAACCCGCGGCACTGCCAAGACCCTGCTCGACTTTTACTTCGGCGCCCAAACGTACCAGTTTTTTAACCGAATCCGGCACCAGCGCGGCACGCCGTTCGCCGGATTCTGTCTCTCTGGGAATCGCGATACGCATCAAACTTTGCTTCCCCTGTTGTTAGCTATATTAAGCGCTTTATGCGCTCCAGCTACTGCTGCAAGCGCCCTATCCGGCAGCACAACCTGCCGGGCAGGTAGGCCGCTGAATAACAATGAACTGGGAGTTTGCCTCAACTATGCTTCGCTCGCGTCCTGCATTCGCAGTAAGCAGAGTATGCACCCGGAAAAGGTGCGCGAGCGGCAGATCATGTGCCCGTCAAAATGGTGGCGCGCAATGTTAAAGGAATTTGAATTTTTGGCAAGCAATCAGTTGAAATGGGCTGGCCGCGCGGTGGCACGGCCGGGCGGCAGCGAAAAGACTCCGCTGCTTGGGAAGGGGGTTAACTCAGGCGCTATGCGGCGCGGAGTCACGCCGATCATTTTTGCGGCGTTCTTCTTCGCTCTGTTGGGGGCCAAGATCCTGCTTGCGCCGGTCTGAACCTTCACGCTCTTCATGCGCTTCGTCAATCTGGTCGAAGACGTCGATTTCTTCCAGCTTTTCGCCAGCTTCGTTGTGCATGATAAACGCTCCAAATAGGGTTGTTACAAGGCCGGAAAACCTGCTTGCCGCATCGGCAGAAGCCACTAAAGATAGTACCGGCTGCCCTAAAGTGTAGTGCAAAACTGCACTATTACCACGCAAAAGCGCTTAAAACTGCAACGCACAAACTAGGCACTGGCAAGCGCTTGATGAGCTCGGTCGCTCAATATATGAGCAGTATCGGTGGCCAGGGCATCGACAATACCCAAGCGCAAGCTCACATTAGCGCGCTTGCCTGCGAAGTGAAACGGGCTTCGCTGAACCAGTTGGTCAATGTCTTCCAGCAGCGCACTGGCATCTGTCGCGCTAGTGCCGGGCATGATAATCAACAGACTCTGTGTTTCACTACGGCCGATGTAGTCGATGCCGCGCAGCGCACCGCCTGCAATTCTGGCCACCAGGCGCAAGGCTTTCTCTGCCGCTGCCAGCCCGAAGTGCGCTTGCAGCTCGCTGTATTCAACAATTTCTAAGCAGGCAACTGAGAAACCGTGGCCGAATCGCTGCAAGCGCTCGAGCTCATTGTGCAGTTGCCCCTCCACTTGCCCGCCAACAGGCAACCCGGTTGCGCTGTCGATGCCCGCACCGCGAGCATCCGCAACAGCAACTGCCACCGCGTCGAGCAAGGCAGCTAACTCGTACCAGTTAATACCCTGCTCAATGGTTTTGGCCAGCTCTGCTAACGGTTGTTCGGCCAGGTCGAGTGCGCCAGCAGCATGTTTGGACCCTTCGATGAATTGTGCAAGCACGCGCCCCAACGACCCTTCAATCGCATCGGCAACGCGGGCATAAACCGGCAAACCCGATAGTGATGCAGGCGGCGGTGTTTGCTCCAATCGAGGCGCAATGGATTCCAAAACGCTGCGCTGCAACACGACATATTCGGGTAACAGTTGCGCGCCTTCGGCGTCGGCCGCGCGTGCGCGTTCGAGAAAGCCGGCCAGCGCTTCACGCAGCGGCAAGTCGGGTCCCAGTGCAAGCAGCTGCGCGCAGGCATCACTGAGCGCACGCAAAGCATGCACATCATTTTGTTCTGCGGCTTGCGCAGATTGCGCTGGATTCGGGGAAGCTGGTGAAGCCATTGCACAGGTCTTCAATTTGGACCCCATCCAGGGTCCCGCTCAACAGTGTTACAAGTGTAGTTGTTGTGGGAATGGAGTAGCTGTAAGAATGGAGATGTTATGAGAACAGCAGCGCTGTCAGCTACGCGAGAAGCAAGTGGCGTGACAAGCCACGCAAATAGCGGCCACGGAGGTTTTTCGGAGAACTAGCCCAGGCTTGCTTAGGCTGCCGCAGCGAGCGCTGCTTTGCGTTCCTGTTGAATAAGGAAATCGACGACTTCGAGCATTTTGGCCTGGCCTCCAGCTGAGCGGGTGCCAACACGATACTTGCCGTTCACAATCAGCTCGGGTGTGCCCTGCGCGCGATAGTTTTTGCGCAGACGCTTCTCGCCCTGGTTCACTTTGGTAGTGATGCCAAACGACTTAAACAGCTTGCCAAACTTTTCTTCGCTGATGCCATGCTTCGCAAACACTTCGGCAAATTTTTTCTCGTCGTTGAGGGCACGGTTTTTCACCAGCAGCGCAAACAGGTCGGTATGCAGTTGGTGGGGCGCATCCAGTGCTGCGGCAACATAATAAAGTGCCGCGTGCGAGCGCATTGATTTCTGCCAAACTGCCGGCGTGCGTAACAGCACCACATCTTCAGCTGCGCGCTTTTCCCAGCTAGCCAGTAAAGGCTCGAAGGTCTCGCAGTGCCCGCAGCCGTACCAGAAGATTTCCATTACTTCGATTTTATCGTCGCCAGCAACTTTCACCGGAGATGGCAGCACTTCGTAATGCGTGCCAGCGATAAATTTGGGCGGTGCAAGCGGTTGCGCCGTTACCAACTGCACTGCAAATTGCGCAACTAGCAGGCTAGCTACTGCGATAAAAGAGGAGATACGGAACATCTGCTTCATAATTTTGACCAGCTACTATATTTCGACAAGCTATTGTATTTCGACGAGCTATTGTATTTCGACAAGCTATTGTATTTCGACAAGCTACGGTGCGTTGAGCGTGACAGACCTGAGCCGAGCTTAAGGCCTGAGACCCTCAATGTAGCTGGCGATAGCTTTGATCTCGTTCTCATTCAATCGTTCCGCAATACCGCGCATAACCCTGCCCTCGCCATCGTTAACCCGGCGACCCTCTGCAAAATGGCGCAGCTGTTGGGCGATGTAATCGGCGTGCTGACCGGCAATCATTGGGTATTTGGCCGGTGCGTTGCCCAGTCCGGCGGGGCCGTGGCAGCCTGTGCATGCAGCAATACCGCGCTCGTGATTACCATTGCGATAGATTTCGCGGCCAAGCTCAACCAGCTCTGGCTGTGCGACGCCGGCAGTTTGCGTTTGGCTGGCAAAATAAGCGGCGATATCTTCAAGCTGCTGCTCGCTCATGCGATCCAACTGGCCGGCCATTAACGCTATCTCGCGAGCGCCGCTTTTAATATCACGCAACTGCTTGAGCAAATAGGCCTCGCCCTGCCCAGCCAGCTTGGGGTTTGCCGGCGAAGCGCTGTTGCCGTCTTTGCCATGACAGGCAGCGCACGCTCCAATCAATTTTTTGCCCGCCGTCGCATCACCGGCGGCGAGCGCCGCTGGAGCACCCAGCACCATGCAGAA
Organism: Pseudomonadales bacterium; assembly: GCA_013043705.1. Lineage (GTDB taxonomy): Bacteria > Pseudomonadota > Gammaproteobacteria > Pseudomonadales > UBA7434 > UBA7434. The sequence goes on along the minus strand of JABDNS010000098.1, from coordinate 35,721 downwards.
CACCAGGGGCACTGGTAGCGCGCCAAGGAGCCTGGCGATCTTGGGAATCGGTTTGCTATTGCTCGTCATTTGGATAGGGCCTTGATAATGGAAAGAACGGCGAAGCGGCGGATTTTATCATCGGCGGCGAAATAACTGTATAGCGCTATTGCTGTGCATATTGCGAGACCACAATCGGGCAAGGCCACAAAAGCCCTGCTTGTACTTGCCGTGCGGGCTTGCTAGCGTGTGGCGATTAGGCAGCGGCCGCTGCCAAACTGTAGCGAACCAGATTCAACCCCGCCATGAATGACCAACCAGACCAGCCCAAACAAGACCTTCGCAGTAATGACCAACCCAAGCACAACGCGGCCATGCACACAGCGCCCAGCGCCCGGCAACTTGCGCGGTATTTCCGCGAGGCCGAGTTTATGGTGAGTGCTGCAAAATTCTCCCAGTGCCCGAAAAACGCCAGCACCGAAGTAGCCTTTGCCGGGCGCTCAAATGCTGGCAAATCCAGCGCGATAAACCTGATTTGCGACCAGAAGCGGCTTGCCAGGACCAGCAAAACCCCAGGCAGGACGCAATTGCTGAATTTCTTCGCGTTGCAAGACGGCAGGCAACTGGTGGACTTGCCTGGCTACGGTTATGCCAAGGTTAGCGAATCGAAAAAGCGTGAATGGCAGCAACAACTGGGGCGCTACCTGGAACAACGCGATGCATTGGCGCTGCTAGTGCTGCTGGTGGATTGTCGGCACGAGCTGCAGCCCTACGATCGCATGATGCTGGAATGGGTAGATCGCTGCCAGTTGCCCTGCCACGTGCTACTGACCAAGGCCGACAAGCTGTCGCGTAACAAGGCACAGCAGGCGCTGTTTGCGCTGCAGCGCGAGCTAGCGGTTATAAAAAGGACCAGCGCACAATTGTTTTCTGCGCATTCAGGCGAGGGGCTGGATGAAGCGCGCGCCGCAATATATGCGGCGCTGGTTAATACCGACTAGCTGTCGTCTGCGTCATCAACAAAGTACTCTAAACCGGGCACCAGGAACTGGCCTAACAGGAAATCCCAACTGGTGGGGCGGAACAATTCATACACGCCGTCGCCGTCGGCATCGACTTGCGCAATGGTCAGGCGCCCGGCATCGGGCTGTGCAGGCACAAGACCCTCTGAGCTTGCGCCACCTACGATGCTGATCGCGCCGCTTTGCGGGTAGCTGTGGTAGACACCTGCAATACTCGGATCAACCGCGGGGTCGGGATAGCCCACTGTAGAAAAGGCCACCGAGGTGCCATCGCCCTGGGTGACAACTTCAACGTTGTCGAGCGTCAGGTTGTAATCGCCCAAGCCGTAAGGGTTTGGCGGGTCGAAAGGATTGGCATCACCCGCGGCATGCACCACGCGGCTCACGGTATCGTAGGTAAGTACCAGCGGGCCCGCCAGAAGCTCACCACCATCTTGCAAAACAAAGCTGCCGTTGGTAAGAACAATATTCGAAACATCGGCCAACGCAGCGCGATTATCCGGCGCCGCCAATGCGGTTAGCACCGGGGAAAAAGTGATGTCGAAGTCGGTTGATCCGCTAGAGATAGTCTCGCTATCGCCTTCGCGCCAGGCCAGTAAGCCGTTCTGGTATTCGTAGCCATTAAACGACACCGTACCCACCATACGCCGTGGATCGCTATTCACATCGGTGCCCGCGGCGAAGGTAACCACCATAATGCCGGCTAGCTCGTTGGGGACGCGCTCGTAATTGGTATCGCCTGAAAAGTCACAACCTTCCACGTTGTAGGAAAACACCATCTGGTCGCCGGGGGTCAATGTATCGCTGAAATCGGGATCGCGAAATTCAACGGCATACACGCCGTCAAGGTTGCCGTTGGTGTCTGCTTCAACCTGGCAACCAGCCAAATCAAACGGGTCTAACGGCAGCGGGTTGGTATTCGCATTGGCAAAAAATTGGTCGACATCGAGCGCACCGAATCCATTTGCCGCGGTAAACCCATAGGGTAATACAGGATCGAGCGGATCGAGGGTATCGGTCTCACCGACGGTCTCGGTAACATCTTCTGGCCCGCGCGTATAGAGGTAGGGCTTGAGTGCGCGCATTACTTCAGCCGCGATCATATTCAGCCGTTGTGCAACATCTTCAATGCTGCCACGAATATTGTCTTCGTTGAGTTCGAGCGCGCCGGACCCACCCGAGCCGGTGGTAATACCGCCACCGCCGCTACCGGTATCGGTTCCACTGCCACCGCCGCCAACGTCGCCGCCAGTGCCAACACCGCTGGATTTACTACAACCGCTAACCAATACCGCCAAAGCGCAGCATAAAAGAATTTTTTTCAGGGACATCACTCGCTCCTGCGATGACGGTAAATAAAAGTATCAATGCTTCTTAGCAAGTCATTGCGCTAAACCTATGCAAACAGCTGGTCAACAACTATGCAGTACTAGTCACGCATGCTAGCTTGGAAGTATAGACGCGCCATTGAAAGCGCTCCGGGCACAACTGTAAATACTTTAATATTGCTAAAAAAACGCGAGCGAATCGACAAAAGCGGTTAAAGAACATGCAGAACAAGCGAACATTTGAAACATAAAAAAAGGCGCCCGCGGGCGCCTTTTCCAAACACTGTATTCCAGCTGGTGTGTTTTTGCTGCTTGCCCCTAATCTATAACCGCACGACAAACCAGTATTGTATAAAAAGCTTCACTAGCGCACTGAATCACCCGGGGTTACCAGTAGTTCAACACGGCGATTGAGCGCGCGTCCTGCAGCTGTTGCATTGGATTCGCGAGGTTCCAACTCACCGCGACCTTCCGCAGTAAGCCTGTACTCGGCAACACCGCTGCGCACCAGGTAGTCTTTTACTGCCAACGCGCGGCGCTCCGACAAGCTCTGGTTATAGCTTTCCGAACCAGTGCTATCGGTATGCCCTATAACGCGCGCCCTGGAATCATACTTTTCGAGTACTTCTGATACTTTGGCCAGGCTGTCGAAAAAGCTGGGTTTCACCGCCGATTCATTCACATCGAAGGTTACTTCATTGTCGAAAGTAAGTTTGAGCAAGTCGTCGCGTACGCGCTGGATTTCAACTTCGGAGCGGCGTTGCTCTGCGGCCAGCGCATCGCGAAATGCCTCTTCCTGGCGATCCATATGCGCGCCGATGCCCGCGCCTGCGGCTGCACCCACCACTGCGCCGGTAATGACACCACGATCGCGATTGCCATCGTCATCCAGCTGGCCGCCAATAACTGCGCCCGCAACCGCGCCAACAACCGCGGCAATCGCCGTGTTGTTGCGGTCTGTCTGGCCGTCGGCGCCCTGCTGCGTCGCACAGCCAGCCAACATTGCGCAAAATAGCGCTGCATAAAACTTATTCATAGAACAATCTCCGGGTTTCAAATTCGGCGGCCAGCATAATGGCAAGTACGTGCAAAAAACAATCGGCACACCGTGTTGCCGCGCACAATAATAGAGTGCCGCGGGCGGGAATAGTGCCAACAGTGGGAATAGTGCCAACAGCCTATAGAGTGCCAACAGCCTATAGAGTGCCAACAGCCTAGGCAGTGCCAGCGGCCGACAAAAAGCGACCAGCCAAAAAAACACCGGCAGCGCCCAATCTGGCGCCGCTATCTATTCCAACCCATTTGAATAAATTCTTGCAAAACTACTGTATGAATATACACTGTATAAAACAACAGTGCTTTGCCATTAAATCACGCAAGCTTGGCAGGTCTGCCTGGATTCCAATACACGCTGGTAGAGATTGCCAGCTAGCGCAAGCACCAAGGAGCCCCACATGATTACCACCGCCACCCTCATACAGCACTTCAAACCTATGGACGCAGTTTTTTGCAAAGCGGGCTACAACGCGTTTCGCCAGAATATCGATGCGAATGTAGGCCAGCGCAAGATTCGAACCTACCAGTTGCGTGGCGCATTACTGCTTGCCGACGAAAATCACCAGGTGATGGGCAAGATCGAAGCCGCAACCGTGGACGACTGGGGCATGGCGCAAGATGCCAGTTATCACTTGCCGCTTGAAGCTACGAAAATCTCACTCGTGCAGCGCATTTACCTTCGCGGCAGGGAAACGGTTTCGCGCCGCGTAAGGCAGCCCGGGCATGGCGCACTAAAACAGCGCAAAAGTAACGCGGCCCCCAACAAGCCGCACGCAAGTTGTGAGCGCCGCGCTGTAAGTTACGCAGTTAAATGGACATCGCTGCGCTTGGCTGGCTAATTGCGTCTGGAATAAATCCACAAAGATACACAATCTTTCCGTGAGCAAAATCGCAGTTTCGCCATTTCTATACAGAAAATTACCGGAACGAGAACGCAGTAAACTCGGCTGCTCTAGACTCTGAATTAACACGCGGCACAAGCGCGCGCCACACGATGGCGAAGCAATAGCGCAACGTGGAAATTATTCAGATACCCGAGGATGTCATGCGCACCCAGTCGTTGCCCGACGTTGTTCCCGATGCAAAATCCGCCGATCACCCGGCCAGCGCCAGCGCTGCTCATGAGCCACTGCTTAACAGATTCTGTAAAAAACATGGTGGTTGGTTCGTTCGCCATGGAGATACCGAATTGATTGGCCCATTCACCGACAAAGCCGATGCCCAAATGGCGCTGCTTTACTTTAGCGCACGCCTGTTTTGGCCCAACGACAAGCAATTGCGCGAATTTGCCCGCCACGGTAAATAAACCCGCCCGGCGCTGCGCAGCAGCCCCCGCCCGCGTATAATTCGACCACTAGGTTGCAGCTGCACCGAACCCGGTGGCGGAACCAATGTGTCGCCAAATGTGTCGCCAGCGGAATAACAGCTTTAACTGGCTCGAATATAGGCGCAAGCACTGCATCGCAATCCAGCCGGCCACTGAAAAATGCCCGATCCGATCATCGACTGGAGTGAGGTCGAAACCGTCTTGTTGGATATGGACGGAACATTGCTCGATCTTTACTACGACAATCACTTCTGGCAGCAATACCTGCCGGAGCATTATGCGCGCTTACATTCGATAGACCTGGCGCAGGCGCGAACATTGCTGAGCGAAAAGTTCCAGGCCCGGCAAGGCGAGCTCGAGTTCTACTGTATTGAGCACTGGAGTCGCGAGCTGGAGCTGGATATATTGCCGCTCAAATCGCATGTCGACGAGTACGTCCGCTACCTGCCAGGTGCGCTGGCACTGCTACAAATGTTTGGTAATCGCGGCATCGAAAAAGTGCTGGTGACTAACGCGCACCGGCAAACGCTAAGCCTAAAAGACGAATTGGTGGGCATCTGCAAGCATGTCGATGCACACTACGCCTCCCACGACTTTGGTCTACCCAAAGAAGCTGTCGATTTTTGGCCCGCGCTTGCCAACGCGCATTACTTTGACCCGGCCAAAACGGTGCTGATCGACGACAATAGCGCGGTACTCGATGCTGCCAGCCACTATAAACTGGCCGCCTGCGTGTTGCCGCTGCGACCCGATTCCAGCCAACCGGTGCGCAATGCGTCACACCGCCTGCCCGTGCACCGCGACAAAAAAAATACCACCCGGCTGCTTCCGATTGAATCACTGCTGGACCTGTTGCCCTGATGGCGGGCTCCAAAGGACGCGGCGGCGATGACAACGCAGGGGCTGCAAAAAGCGAAAACGTACGCATCGACAAGTGGTTGTGGGCCGCGCGCTTTTTCAAAACCCGCAGCCTTGCCAAGCAAGCAGTAGAGGGCGGCAAGGTGCACTACAACGGGCAGCGTATAAAAAGTAGCAAGCACGTGGAAACCGGCGCACAGCTAAAAGTGCGTTGTGGCTGGGATGAGAAAACCGTGCAAGTAATGGCGCTTTCCAGCCAGCGGCGCAGCGCCAGCGAAGCCAGCAAACTCTACAGCGAGCTCGAGTCCAGTGTTGACGAGCGCGAGACGCGCATCGCGGAGCGCCGCGCACAACGAGCCGCCGCACCACACTTCGACAACCGGCCAAACAAAAAACAGCGCAGACAGATTCATCGCTTCAAGCGCGAGGAAGCGCAGGATGACTAAAACTGCCGGTATCCAGGCCGGCGACAGCGTGCAGCGCTTTTACTTCAGCGAGTTTGCTTTGCGCGGTGCGATCGTGCGCCTGGATAATAGTTTCGTGGAAGCACTAAATGGCCGTGACTATCCCGCGCCAATGCAAGCACTAGTGGGCGAAGCACTCGCCGCTGCGGTATTGATGGGTAGCAATTTCAAACACGCGGCAAGGCTTTCGCTGCAAGCGCGAGGCAACGGCCCACTGGGCATGCTGATGGCCGAATCCAGCTGCGAAAAAAGCACCGCGGGTGATGCGCACAGCGCGCAAAAAGTCCGTGCACTGGCGCGCTTCGATACGCAGCATGAACAGGCCAAAAACCTGCAACAGCACGGTGCCAGCCTCGCGGCGCTGCTGGCCGATGCCCAACTTGCGATAACCGTAGAAAGTATCAAAGACAGTGGCACCGAACGCTACCAGGGCATTGTTGCAGTAGACGCCGCAACGCTGTCGGGCTGCCTTGAGCACTACTTTGATCGATCCGAGCAACTGCCTACAACAATGGTACTGGCCGCGGGGCCACAATGCGCTGCAGGTTTGATGGTGCAGAAGATCCCCGATAGCGACAGCGCCGATGGCGTGCATGCGGTGCGCAGTAACGATTGGCGAGAGATCGAAATGCTGGCGCGGTCTATAAGCCCACAGGAACTGCTGGGCCTTGCGCCTGAACAAGTGCTGCACCGGCTTTTCCACCAGCACAGCTGCCGCGTCGCACAGGCCCAGCCGGTGGTTTTTTCCTGTACCTGCTCTGCCGAGCGCACCGGCCAGGCACTAATGCAAATCGATCCCAGGGAAATTTCCAGCATTCTCAGCGAAGACGGCGAGATCGTGATGGATTGTGAATTTTGCAGCGCCAGGTACCGCTTCGACCATGCCAGTATTGAGCGCCTGAATGCCAGCCATAACGCCACCCGGCATTGAGCGAACACATCCTTTTGCAGCATGTCGCATATAGGGTATTTCTGGCATAATTGCCTGCCTGTTGCCCTGGGGGCCACGGTATCTTGTACCCGTCGGGTAGTAATCCCGGCAATCCATTGAACACACTGCAGCCGACACTGGCCAATCGGCCCAGGCAATGTGAACGTCGAGAGTAAAGCTTTCAATGAACCAATCAAGTGACAAGCCCAAGGTCTATGAAAACCTGGGCGCCGATCAATTAATAGAACAGTCGTTGGCGCGCGAAGAAGGCTCGGTTGCCGACAATGGTGCATTACTTATCACTACCGGTGCGCGCACCGGTCGCTCGCCTGCCGATCGCTTTATCGTACGCGAGCCGTCAACCGAAGATGCTATCGATTGGGGCCCGGTAAATCGCCCGTTCGATGCCGACCAATTCGACGCGCTGTGGGATCGCGTTGCTGATTATGCCGCCCAAAACGACCACTTCAAAAGCCGGCTGCATGTTGGCGCTGATAGCGAACACTACCTGCCCGTTCAAGTTTGTTGTGAAACGGCCTGGCAGAGTCTGTTTGGCCGCAACATGTTTGTTCGCGTGGCAGATAATGAATACAACCCCAAGGACAAGCAGGAGTGGTCGATTCTAAACGTTGCCAGCTTCGAATGTTTGCCCGAACGCGATGGCACCAACAGCGATGGCGTCGTGATTATTAATTTTGCCAAGCGCAAAGTTTTGCTGGCAGGCATGCGCTACGCGGGCGAGATGAAAAAAGCCATGTTTTCGGTGCAAAACTTCCTGCTGCCTGAAAAAGATGTGCTGCCCATGCACTGCTCGGCCAACGTGGGCGAAAAAGGCGATACCGCATTGTTTTTTGGCCTTAGTGGCACCGGTAAAACAACACTTTCTGCCGACCCTTCGCGCTACCTGATTGGCGACGACGAGCACGGTTGGGGCAAGGGCACGGTGTTCAACCTGGAAGGCGGCTGCTATGCCAAGACCATCAACCTGAGTCGCGAAAACGAACCCGTGATCTGGAATGCCATTCGCCACGGCGCCATACTCGAAAACGTGGTACTCGACAGCAACCGTACGCCCGACTACCACGATACCTCGCTGACCGAAAACGGTCGCTGCTGCTACCCGCTTGAGCACGTTGAAAAGCGTGTGCCTGAAAATCGCGCTGGCGAACCCAAGGTCGTAATATTTTTAACCTGCGACGTTGCTGGCGTGTTGCCGCCGGTATCGATACTGAGCAAAGAGGCCGCCGCCTACCATTTCCTTAGCGGCTACACCGCCAGGGTCGGCTCCACAGAACTCGGCGCCATGGCTGGCATTCAACCGGCTTTCTCAACCTGTTTTGGCGCACCTTTCATGCCGCGACCTGCCGGTGACTACGCCGAACTGTTAATGAAACGCGTTGAAGAATTCGAAAGCCAGGTGTATCTGGTCAACACCGGTTGGACCGGCGGTTCAGGTGGGCCTGGCGGGGAAGGCAAACGCTTTAGCATTCCTGTTACCCGCGCCATCATTAGTGCCGTGCAATCCGGCGCATTGCTCGGTGCGCAAACCCGGCACCTTGATGCGCTGAACCTCGATATCCCCAGCAACATTCCCGGGGTTGATGGCACGCTGCTAAACCCGCGCAACACCTGGTCGGACCCGGACGCCTATGATGAGCAAGCCGGCAAGCTCGCGGCGCAGTTTATTGACAACTTTCGCCAGTACGATGTTGACCCAAGTATTGTGCAAGCCGGCCCCAGCGCGAGCGGATAAGTCGCTATCGCTTTGCTAATATAGCGCCGTATGCTGCATAAGCTAACAGCCTCCGCAACGGCAGGCGTAGAAAAAATACGCATCCCGGTCGATGAACTCAAACTGGGTATGTTCGTAAAAGAACTGGATTGCCCCTGGATCGACTCTCCGTTTTTGGTACACGGGTTCGTGGTACGCGAACAAAAACAACTCGACCAGCTTCGTGCATTGTGCAAGCACGTTTACATCGATATAACCCGCGATAGCCTCTCTGCGCTACAAAAACGCGCCAGTAAACCCGCGCAAACCACTGAATACCAAACTAGCACCAGCTTTATAAACAACCTTGCCGATTCGCAAAAAATTCATCGCAAGGCTAAAGCAGTTGTGGCCAACATGTTCGAAGATTTTCGCAATGGCAAACTTTTCGAGCCAGCGGCAATGCGCACAGCGGTTTCGAATTGTGTAGACAATATTATCGCCAACCCCGACTCCATGTTGTGGCTGACGATGATAAAAAACAAAGACGAATATACTGCCGAGCACAGCTTGAACGTTGCACTATTGAGCATTACATTGGGCCGCGCCGAGGGGCTCAGCGTTGAGCAACTAAACGAGCTGGGCCTTTGTGCCATGCTGCACGACGTTGGCAAGGTAAAGATTCCCCATGAGATCCTGAATAAAGAGGGCAGTCTCGAGGCAGCGCAGTTTGACGTGATGAAGATGCACACCGTGCACGGCAAAAAATTACTGCTCAGCCAGAAAAACCTGCCGAGCGCCGCCGCAGATATTGCACTGTCGCACCACGAAAAAGTTGACGGCACAGGTTACCCGCGCGGATTGACGGCCGAGGAAATTCCTTACCTGGTGAAAATTGTTGCCATTGCCGATGCCTACGATGCAATGACAAGCGGCCGCGTATACAGCGTGGCCAAGCCGGCGGCAGAGGCGCTTAAGCTTTTGCTTAGAAGCAAAAACCAGCATCACGATGAAAGGCTGCTGAATCGATTTATAGATTGTATAGGCGTGTACCCGATTGGCAGTATTGCAGAGTTAAACAGTGGCGAGATCGGCATCGTCTTGCCGTCAGAAAGCGAAGACAACTTGCAGCCGGTGGTTTTGGTGGTGCGCGATGCCAACAAACAGCCTTGCAAAAACCGCTATATCGACCTGCGTGAAGCGATGCGGCCCGATAATGGTCGCCGCTATATGATCCGCACACTACACCCCGATCGTAGTTACGGTATTGATCTTGCCAGCTTCAACGACCCGCGATTTTTATCGCCCTCAAAATGAAAACAACGCTATCGCCTCTCGACCGGCTGATTATTGGCTTCGACCGAGCCCTGCGCACAGTTAACCCTGGCGCAACCACCGCTACGCGCCCTTCTCCGGCCGAACTTGCGGAACAGGAAGCACCGGCTGATTCAATAGATGCCGTTAACAAGCAACGCCACACCGCTGGCTTGATGCGCATAAACCACACCGGCGAAGTTTGCGCGCAAGCGCTGTATCGCGGCCAGGCGCTTACCGCACGCAGCAATGATGTGCGCGATGCCATGCAGGAATCGGCGCTGGAAGAAGAAGACCACCTGGCCTGGTGCGAACAACGCCTTACCGAGTTGAATGCGAAACCCAGCCTGTTAAACCCGGCTTTTTATCTGGCATCTTTTGGCATGGGAGCACTGGCGGGCATGGCCGGCGATCGTATTAGCCTGGGGTTTATTGCCGCGACCGAAGACCAGGTTTGCGAACACCTGCGCGAACATCTGCAGCAGTTGTCCAACGGCGACAAAAAAACGCGGCTAATTCTGGAGCAGATGCTGGAAGACGAGGCGGCTCACGGCAATAAGGCAATACAAGCCGGCGGCGTGGAATTTCACGACGCAATAAAAAAAATGATGACGCTGATGTCGAAGCTGATGACGGGCACCACCTACCATATCTAGTTTGTCAATCCGCCTGGCTCGCGCCCGTAACCAGCGGCGGGTGGTAAATCATTTGCACCAGCACACCTGATGGGTCGTGACAGTAAAAACTTCGCGCGCCATCGCGATGCGTGCGCGGCGCTGCTTTTATGTCTACCCCTTGCGCCTGCAAAAACTCATGCCAGGCATCAACCTGGTCGGGCGTGTCGAGAATAAAACCCAAATGATCGAGCCGCTGCTCCGCGCTGGCCTCTGATGGATCCCAGTTGCGACGCCGATGCAAAGCCAGGTTATCGTTACCAGAGGTGAGGTAAACGTTATCGTCATCGGGCTGCCACTCAATGACCATGCCCAACAAGCGAACATAGAAATCCAGCGCTGCGTCGAGATCGGGAACAAATAGCGCCACGTGGCGCAGCCCCGACGTGGCCGCGGGGCGTTCATTTGATTGCTTATCGCTCATTAATTAAATCTACTCCATCGATGCGATCGAAATTATTTTTGCGCGGCTTTAACCTGGCTCAACGATTTCGTATTCGTGGCTAATCTCCACCCCGGCTCGCTCGAGCATAATGGAAGCGGAACAGTATTTTTCGGCAGAAAGACTCACTGCCCGGCGCACTTGCGACTCCTTCAAGTCCGTGCCGCTCACCACAAAGCGCATGCGTATTTTTGTGAACACAGAAGGCACTGCATCGGCGCGTTCGGCCGCAAGCTCGCAGCGGCAGCCCTGTACCTGTTGGCGACCCTTTTGCAGAATCGACATTACGTCGAAAGACGCACAGCCGCCGATACCCATTAGCAGCATTTCCATGGGCCTGGGGCCCTTGTTCTGGCCACCGTGGTCGGGCGGCCCATCCATCTGCACACTATGTCCCGAGCCCGCCTCCGCGAGAAAGCTCGCCTCACCCGTCCACTCTACCGTTGCCTGCATGCAATGTTTCCTTATTTACTGTGCTAAAACCCGCGTATTTTACGCCAGTGGCGATAAATTGGCTCGTTTGGGCCTTTCGGCGCATTTATCAACAATGCATTTACAAATGAACAACCCGCTTAAAGCGTGCGCGAATCTACGGCTAGCTGCGCCCTCGATCACATTTTTTACGTGTGTGACTTGTGTCACAGCCGAATTAGGCAATACTCAAAAAGTACTTCGCGCTAATTCTGCGAACCACTCGTCACCTGAAGGTAACGGTTGTATCATGCATGCACATAAATTAAACACAACATCTGTCACCACTAATGGGTCAAGCCTTGTGTCTCCCGCGCCACTAACCCCACATATACAACACGCTGAAGAGCTGATTAATGCCAGCCACAGGCGGCGCTACCCAAGCAAAAGCACGATTATCTATGCCGGTGACAGCTCTGAAACCTTGTACTACATCGTAAAGGGCTCGGTAACCGTTGCCATTGAAGACGATGATGGCAAGGAAATGATTGTTGCGTATCTCAACGAAGGCGACTTCTTTGGCGAAATGGGCTTGTTCGAACAGGAAGATTCGCGTAGCGCCTGGGTTCGCGCCAAAATTGAATGCGAAGTAGCTGAAATAACTTTCGCAAAGTTTCATGAATTGTCAAAGCAGTACCCCGACTTGCTTTATTCGGTGGGCAAGCAAATGGCAACCCGCCTGAGAAAAACAACACGTAAAGTGGGCGACCTCGCTTTTCTGGATGTTACCGGCCGCGTTGCTGGCACCCTGCTGGAACTTTGTAAAGAGCCCGATGCCATGACGCACCCCGATGGCATGCAAATTAAAATTACTCGCCAGGAAATTGGCCGCATTGTGGGCTGCTCCCGCGAAATGGTCGGTCGTGTACTCAAGGATTTGGAAGAGCAAGGCCTGGTGCACGTGAAAGGTAAAACCATGGTGGTGTACGGCACACGATAATCGTAGCCAATTCTCATCAATAAAAAACCCGGGAATGCCGGGTTTTTTATTGCGCGACGTTTAGCGCTTGCGATATTTTTCCTTATTGCGCCTGCCCATGGCATACAACGCCGGGCGTAACTTGCGTCGAAGCAGTGGTGCCAGATAACTCATGGTCGTTAGCTTGCCACTAAACCAGGGCATCGCTATTTCATCGCGCTCGCCTTTCGCAACGCGAATAATATTTTCCGCCACCTCATCGGCTGTACTCATTGGCTGCGAATAAACAATATCCTCTACCGCGTCAATTTCATTCATTATGAAGCCGGTGTCAATGGGGCCGGGCGATACCACACCCACTGCAATGCCCTGTTCACGAACCTCATCACCCAAGGCCAACGCAAAGCTGCGTAATCCTGCCTTGGTGCCACCGTAGGTTGCCGCGCCCTGTAATGGCGCACGCCCGGCCAACGAGCCCACCATTACCACCGCGCCGCACCGGGCTTTTTGCATGTCCGGTAAAACCCTGGTGGTCAGATAAATGGGCGTGCGTAAATTAACGTCAACCATATTCGCCAATTGCACTGCATCACGCGCCACCACTTCGCCACGATGGTGCAGCCCGGCATTGTTGATAAGCACATCCACCTGGCCAAACTTGCCGGCAACTTGTTCCAACACCTGGTCGCAGGCTGCCAGTTCACCGACGTCTGCCTGTACAGGCAGCACATCAGTTAACTGGCCTAACTCATCGGCAATTTGTGTTAGCGCTTCTTCACCGCGCGCGACCAACGCTAGCTTTGCACCAAGTGCGGCAAACTGCCTGGCACAAGCTGCACCCACACCGGCTGATGCACCCGTTATGAGAACGGTTCTACCGTTGAAATTACTTAAACCCCGTTGCATCGTGTCCGCCCTCTGTTAAAAAAATGAACAAAAAATAGTATCGCAAAAACTACGCGCAGTGAAAACTGTGGATTGTTAGACGAAATAGCGAAAAAAATGTTGCGTTACGTTGCAATGCCATAGCCTTGACTGCGTGTTGCAATCTAACTCCTATACTGAAAAAGAGCCACAATTTTGTGGCGACGACGTAATGCTTTAATGCAAATAAGTGCCCCATCGCCGACTTGTGTGAGCGATGGTAGTAACACCACAAAAAATAACCGGAAGCACACGCTAGCTTCGGAACATGCCACCTTGCTATGGGTGGTTGTCGGTGTTTGCCTGTTACCAAAACTTCTGAACTTCTTTGGTGCCGATTTTTCAGCAATCGGGATATCGCTGCATGAACTCCACAGCGCCCCCGGCGGCCTTGCCTCGCTGGTAGGTAACCCGAATCTCGGCTTCGAGGTTGGCAAAGGACCAATCATTCACGCATTACTTGAATGGACCGCCGTGATGGTGGCATTTTTTACCGCCATCGTTGCTTTCTCTCACTTTTTCACCGATAAGCAAAACAACGCTGCCAGCGTTATTGGTATTGCACTATTGACTTGTGGCGCAATGGAGGGTTTTCACGCCCTCACATCGCTACGCATTGTTGAGCACACGCGCGACCATGTTGATTTCATGCCCTTTACCTGGTCGCTGGCAAGAACTTTCAATGCAGCTATTTTTATGGTTTGCGCGTTGATATGCCTTAGGTATATCGATCGCAAGGTACACCCCGGTCAATCGCGTTTCGATGTGAAATTGATGTTAACGATTTCGGGCTGCATCGTACTATTTGCTTTCATTTTAATGCGTGCTGCCGCCGTTGTGGACGACCTGCCGCAAACCTTATACGCCGAGGGACTTTTCAAACGCCCATTCGAAATTGCGCCGATCCTCATCTTTATAGCGACTACTCCGCTGCTGCTGCGCCTGTACCGACGCATGCCAACCATGCTCAATGCGACACTAGCCATTAGCATTATCCCGCATATAACACTGGAGCTATACATGCTATTCGGCTCAGCAAAGCTTTTTGACAACAGCTTCATTGTTGCGCACACGCTTAAGATATTTGCCTATGGCTTGCCGTTTTACGGGCTGGTGCACAGCTATATCCGCGCTTACCAACGCGTCAACCATGCCTACTATAACGATAGCCTCACCGCTGCGGCAAACAGAAACTATTTTTATTTATATGCCGAAACCGCATTATCTCGCGCAGCGCGGGAAAATAAAAACATGGCTATTTTTTATATGGACCTGAATGGCTTCAAAGAAATTAACGACACACACGGGCATGAAGCTGGCGACGACATACTAAAAGCATTCGCTAAAAGAGTTCAAAGCTGCATAAGATCAGAAGATTGCTTTGCAAGAATGGGCGGCGATGAGTTCGTGGTTACCATCTACGGTTTTGAACACATTGAATTCTTGCGTGGAATTGCCAAAAAAATTAGCCTGCTTATGAAGGAACCGGTACCTAGTGATTCTGGCCCGCTCTATGTAAGCGTGAGCATTGGCATATCTATTTTTGCCGACGAGAGGGACCTTAACCAGCTACTGCACAACGCAGACCTTGCAATGTACGAAGCCAAGCGCAAAACAAGCGACCACATCTGCTTCTTCTCTGATGATATGAGCGATGCGCATTGCGACACCCTGCAACTGCAATCGGATCTTGCTAATGCACTTGATAATGATGAATTTTACCTGGTTTATCAACCTGTGTATGAATCTGGTAGGGAAGAGCCAACCGCGTTTGAAGCGCTTATTCGCTGGAAGCATCCGCAACGCGGGGATATTTTGCCCGACCAGTTTATTTCCATTGCCGAGCGCTCGGGGCTCATTGCTGATATAGATAGCTGGGTTATGGAAACGGCCTGTGCGCAAATCGCTGAATGGCGTGAACTAAGCGACCAGCGACTTCGACTGTTTATCAATTGCAGTGCCGCGCAGTTTGCCGACAACGCGCTACCCACAAGATTGGCAGGACTAATGGAAAAGCACCAGCTTGAGGGCAAAGACCTGACGCTTGAAATTGGAGAGGACCAGCTTGTTGAGTGTGCGGCTAGCTGCAGCAACCAGTTTCTTGCGCTTAGGCGCATGGGCATTGGCATTGCGATGGATAACTATGGCGCCGGCAGCGCCGCGGTGTCGCATCTGCATAGCTTACCCATTGATACCATCAAGATCGACAAAAGCCTGGTGAATGGATCCACCGAGTGCGGACAGGCCAAAGCTATTGTGCGCTCTACTATCGAACTGGCTTCCGACCTGGGCTTGAATGTTGTTGCTGAGGGCGTGCAAAGCATTGCCGAGTTTAATTTGTTGCGACAGCTGGGCTGCAGCGGAGTGCAAGGCCTGTTTTTGGCTGCGCCGATGCGCTCTGAAAAATGCGCCGCCATTTGGGCCAAGCGCAAGAAAAACGAAAAGACTGCGAACATCACCGAACTGCTGGGCTTTTAAACCCACAGGCACTGGCAACAAAAAAGGCGCCATACAGGCGCCTTTTTTGTTTTTAGCGCGTTGCCGCAGCTATTAACTGTTCACCCCCAGCCTGCTGCGCAAAGCGCTGCGGGTTTCTGATGCAGTATAAACATCGCCATTCTCGGGCTTGCTCCCCGAGCCGAGCTCCACCTCTAAAATAGCTTGTACCTCGCTGCGGCTTGAGCCGGATCGCACTGCACCGTGTACAGTAGCGGGTGCGGGCCTTGAAGTAGTGCGGCAACCGAGCAATCCACAATTGCGCTCGACTACCCTGCCCTGCGACATGGAAACCGATGTCGCGGGTTCGCGCTCGCGATCCAGCGTGGTCTGCCTATCGCGAACAATAAACCATTCCTTGCCTTCAAGCAGCGTTAGTTCTGCGGCGCGCAACAAGGCGTAGTCCATGGCCGTTGCCACATCAGGTGAGCGCTGGGTGAAAACCACCCTGTGGCGATCGTCGCCCAGCGATGCGTCGCGGTAACCAAACTTGCCCCCATCCGCTGAGCGGTAGGGCGTATTCGACGCGCAAGCAGCCAGCAGCAGCGCCAGCCCAACAGGCAACAACAAACGTAATTTCATGACAACCTCCTTACCTTTACATTCAAAAAAGGGTGATATCAACTACCGAAAAATAAACGTTGAATTAAAAGGATATCAGCGAGTTTGCACAAAGGCTGTGAAAGAGGTCACTTGGGCGGGACCCGTAATCGGTAATTTTACGCTGTGCTGGCAATCTAGCGACCAAAAAAGCTGGTTGAGGGCACTACGCCACAGCCCACGCCCTGTTAGCCAAACAGTTGCCGCAAGGCTTCGCCAGGGTCGGCTTCGCGCATAAATGCTTCGCCAACAAGAAAGGTATGCACGTTATGTGCATGCATGGCCGCTACATGCTCACAACTGTGAATGCCGCTTTCGGTAACTACGATGGCATCTTGCGGTATCGAGTCGAGTAGATCATAAGTTGTATCAAGGCTGACGTCGAAGTTATGCAAGTTACGATTGTTAATGCCAACAAGCCGTGGATTTAATTCCAGCGCACGCATCAATTCTGCGGCATCGTGTACCTCTACCAACACATCCATGCCCAGCCCGGCTGCCAGGCTGTATAAGGACTGCATCTGCGCGTCTTCAAGGGCCGCAACAATCAGCAAAATGCAATCGGCCCCTATCGCCCTGGCTTCGTAGACTTGGTACTCATCAACAATAAAGTCCTTGCGAATAACGGGTAACTGGCAGGCCGCACGCGCCTGCTGCAGGTATCGATTCGAACCCTGGAAAAAATCGACATCGGTAAGCACCGACAAACAAGCTGCACCACCTGCCTGGTAACTTTGGGCAATGGCGGTGGGGTCAAAGTCAGCGCGAATCACACCCTTACTGGGCGAAGCTTTTTTAATTTCCGCAATAACAGCGTCAGCGCCGCCAGCCAGTTTTTTATCAATAGCGCGCACAAAGCCGCGCGGTGCGTCTTGGCTGGCAATATCTTTTTGCAACAACCGAACCGGGCGACGCGATTTGCCCGCTTCGATTTCCTGCGCTTTGCGCGCCAAAATCCTGTTCAATATTGTTGGTGCTGCTGTCGAATTCATTGCTGCAACCTCACCCGGCGGCAGCCAGCACACGGCTGAATTGCGCAAGTTCGTTCATTTTTTCAAGCGCGCTGCCCGAGGCAATAATATCGCTGGCCATGCCTGTGCCCTCGGCAAAGCTGCGCGCCACGCCGGCAACATAAATTGCCGCGCCAGCGTTTAAGGCCAGTATATTCGCCGCCGCTTCGGCGGCACCTTGCTTGGGCCCGGCTGCCAATGCCTTCTTAACCAACGCAAGGCTTTCCTTGGCGTCGTTTACCGATAACTGCGAAAGTTCTGCAGCTTCAACGCCGCCATCGGCAGGCAACAGGGTGTATTCCGAAATTTTCCCATCACACAGCTCGGCCACATAAGTGGCACCGGCGATGCTAATTTCGTCCAGGCCCTCTTCAGAGTGCACGACCATAACGTGCTCGCTACCCAGGCTATTCAGCACCTCCGCAACAGGCTTGAGTAAGGCGCGATCGTAAACACCTAGCAGTTGTCGCTTAACGCCAGCCGGATTAGTCATTGGCCCGAGCATGTTA
Source organism: Pseudomonadales bacterium (assembly GCA_013043705.1). Lineage (GTDB taxonomy): Bacteria > Pseudomonadota > Gammaproteobacteria > Pseudomonadales > UBA7434 > UBA7434. The sequence goes on along the minus strand of JABDNS010000098.1, from coordinate 17,686 downwards.
AAAATAGTTCGCGTGGCCAATTCCTTGCGCGGCCCTATAGCGTGCTTCATGGCGCTGTGATGCTGCGGCGCAAACATAAAACCCACGCCAACTTCTTCTACGCACCTGGCTACTTGCTCGGGGCTCAACGCCAACTCCACACCCGCCGCTTCCAGCAAATCTGCCGCGCCACTGGAACTGCTAACCGAACGATTGCCGTGCTTGGCAACATGACAGCCTGCTGCTGCTGCAACAAAACTGCTAGCGGTAGAAACATTAAACAACCTGGCGCCGTCGCCACCGGTACCGACTATATCAACAAGGTGCTCTGCGTGAACCGAAACGGGCGTTGCGAGCTCGCGCATAACCCGCGTGGCGGCGGCAACTTCGTCCACGCTCTCGCCTTTCATGCGCAAGGCTACCAACAAGCCAGCTATCTGCGCGGGCGTTGCCTCGCCGGTCATAATGGCGCGCATTACGACTTCCATTTCATCGCCGCTCAGGTCGCGTCTATTGATGACCTTGTCGATCGCTTTTTGAATATTCATTGGATGCTACTTCGTAGAAAATTATTTAACAGTTCGTGTCCGTAGTTGGTAAGAATTGATTCGGGATGAAACTGCACCCCCTCAACCGCCAACTCGTGATGGCGCAGCCCCATAATTTCATCGCGCTGGCCAGCGTGGCTTTTATTTTCACCGCCGCCTTGCAGGTTATTTTTACCATCGTCGCGCAACGTCCAGGCATTCACCTCAAAACAATCGGGCAGCGACTCAGCTTCTACCACCAGCGAATGATAGCGGGTTGCCAAAAATGGTGACTCAATACCCCTGAATACGCCGCTGCCATTGTGATGTACTTGAGAGGTTTTTCCGTGCATGACCTGCCTCGCGCGCACCACTTTGCCACCGAATACCTGGCCAATGCACTGGTGACCCAGGCAAATGCCAAGCAGCGGAATTTTTCCAGCAAAGGTTTCCACCACCTCGAGTGATATACCCGCCTCTGCAGGTGTACAAGGGCCTGGAGAGATAACAATTTGTTGCGGTGCCATGGCGGCAATATCGGCACAGCTAATTTGATCGTTGCGCACCACCTTGACCTCGGCACCGAGTTCGCCAAAATACTGCACCACGTTGTAGGTGAACGAATCGTAGTTGTCGATCATCAACATCATCGGCCGAATCTCCTTGTACTTCGCATGCTACTCATCGTTTACCACCACGACTCGCAATAGTCGCCGCGCGAAACATCGCCCTGGCTTTGTTCATGGTTTCCTCCCACTCAAGCCTGGGTACGGAGTCGGCCACCACTCCGCCGCCGGCCTGAACATAAATCGTATCGTCTTTAATAACCGCAGTACGAATGGCAATTGCGGTATCCATATTGCCCTGCCAGCTTAAATAACCCACCGCGCCGCCATACACGCCGCGCTTGACCGGCTCTACTTCGTCGATTATTTCCATCGCACGGATCTTTGGTGCGCCACTCAACGTGCCAGCTGGCAGCGTGGCGCGCAGCACATCGATAGGGCCCAGGCCTTCGCGCAGCTTGCCGGTAACGTTGGACACAATATGCATGACGTGCGAGTAGCGCTCCACCAGCATTTTGTCGGTGAGCTTCACACTGCCGATTTCCGATACGCGGCCGGCATCGTTGCGGCCCAGGTCAATTAGCATAAGGTGCTCGGCAAGCTCTTTCGGGTCGGCAAGCAGTTCTCGCTCTAGCTCACGATCCTCTGCTTCGCTATAACCGCGACGACGCGTGCCAGCTATTGGCCGCACGGTAATCTCACCCTGCTCTACGCGCGCCAGAATTTCCGGCGAGGATCCCACAACATGAAAATCTCCGAGGTCGAGAAAGTACATATATGGCGAGGGATTCAAGCTACGCAGCGCACGGTACAAATTAATCGGTGGCGCCTTGAACGCTGCGCTCATGCGCTGTGAAGGAACTACCTGCATTACATCGCCGGCTAAGGTGTATTGCTTGATTTTCTCGACCACCTGTTCGTATTCAGGCTGCGTAAAACCCGAACTGAAATCGCCCTCGGCCAACTCGTCTTCGGTGGCTGATGTAGAAACATCAATCGCCGACAGCGCGGCGCGTTCGTTTCTCAGGCGCGCGGCCAGCGCATCAAGCTGTGCGTTGGCCTGCTGGTATAGCTCGGCAAGCTCTCCCTCAGCCGCATCGGCGCTAACATCAACGTGAGTGACAATATGAATTTTACTGGCAAGATTATCGAACACCAGCACATCTTCGCTGAGCATTAGCAAGATATCCGGCGCACCCAGCGTGTCTTCGGGTACGCTGCCCTGCAATCGCGGCTCAACATAGCGCACGGTATCGTAAGAAAAATAGCCCACCAGGCCGCCAAAAAAAGCCGGCATGCCCGCAAGTTCAGGTACCCTGTAGCGCGCAGCGAAACTTTCAACATACTCAAGCGGGTCGGCAAGCTTGTGCTCTTCCAGCAGCTCACCGTCACAGCGCAACTCAACGCGCTCATCAAAGGCTTTCAAAACGGTGCGGCAAGGCAGGCCGATAATGGAATAGCGCCCCCATTTTTCACCACCTTGTACCGATTCAAATAGAAACGAGTGCGCACCGCTAGCCAATTTGGCGTAAGCGCTTACCGGGGTATCGAGGTCGGCCAGCACTACTTTGGTAAGCGGAATGCGGTTGTAGCCCTGCTGTGCCAGCGCACAGAATTCTTGCAGTTGCATGTTGGTTCCGGAGAGAGCGAGAGTTTAATCGGGGTTGCGCGGACAAACGCGCAGTGCACTCAATATTTGCGTAAACTTCCAGCGTTGCGGGCATTGCGTAAATGTTGCACCCGTAACCGCGTATCCGAAGCGGCACTTATAGCCACGCGATTACGCGGCAAGCCAACGCCTTGCGTTTCGCCAACGGCGCTCGCGCGTGGCTGCAGTGCCTAAACCCTGGCTGCGGCTTGGATTATTTGTGCAGGTCATGGCGTGGGATTCCCGGCCTCTCGCTTGCGTGGATTTGGCGCGCGGGGCGCCTCGCGCAGTATGCTTTTGCTGCGCCATTACATTCTAGCCCAGCGACTGGATGGGCGCAGCTTTCTGGCCCCTTACGCGCCCTTTACTCGCCCCGCATAGCGCCTGGAAAATAGCCAAATAATAGTCTTTAAAAACAATAAGTTACACTTATCTAGCAGTGTGCACCCACAGCTAATGCTTGAAAAAACACCAATTATGGCTTACATTGCCATGCAACTAGCGGCAGCCCGGATTTCGCGCACACTTAGTGTGCAACCTGGAGCATCCGGATCTTTCGCCCTGGCTAGGCTCTCCCCAGAGCCGCCCTAATCTGAATGCCCGCTGTGCAGTATCTGCCCCGCGGGCATTTCTATATCTGCAACTCATAAATTTTTACTTTGCCACGCCGGCCAAGGCTTTGCGCATGCCGCTTATCGCCTCGGCATAGTCCGGCGCGTTGAATATTGCCGAACCCGCTACAAAAGTATCGGCGCCCGCTGCAGCTATTTCAGCGATGTTGCCAAGCCCCACGCCGCCATCAACCTCCAGCCGGATATCCCTGTCGATCGAATCGATCAATTCGCGCGCTTCGGCCAGTTTTGACAGCGTGGAGGGAATAAACTTTTGCCCGCCAAAGCCCGGGTTAACCGACATTAGCAACAGCATATCGAGCTTGTCCATTACATAGCTTGCAGCGTCCAGCGGCGTGGCCGGGTTAAACACCAGTCCAGCCTTGCAACCGGCCTGTTTAATCAATTGCAAAGAGCGGTCGACGTGCTGGCTGGCTTCAGGGTGAAAAGTGATATAAGTTGCCCCGGCTTCTGCGAAATCGCCAATAATGCGATCGACCGGGCTAACCATTAAGTGCACATCAATCGGTGCGGTAACACCATAATCACGTAAGGCCTTGCACACCATTGGGCCAATGGTCAGGTTGGGCACGTAGTGGTTATCCATAACGTCGAAGTGCACAATGTCGGCACCCGCAGCCAGCACGGCATCCACCTCTTCACCCAGGCGGGCAAAATCGGCTGACAAAATAGAGGGTGCAATTTTAAAATCCAACATGGAGCCACTCCAACGGTGAACGACACAAGCAAGGCATTAACGGCGTGCTGAAATTTTACGTGCAATTCCGCTGCACTCCAAAGCGATTAATTCACGCTGCCGCCGCGCTTGCGCTGTCACTCGGCTGTTTTGCGCAAAATCCCGCCGAGCCAGCAGCCAATCCAGCCAGCGCCGAAGCGGGTCAAGCCGGCAGCGAAGCAGCGCCAGCCAGCGACGAAGCCACCACACACTTATTGGATAGCGAAGCGCTTTGGATGCAGGACTACATGGCGTCGATGCCCGCCAAAGACGCGCTCTGGCTTGGCGAAGGCGAAACGCCGTTTATTGCGTTTTCGCAGCCGGCAGTAAACCCGAAGCAATTGGGCATTTTGTTGCTAGGTAGTTCACCCGCTGATCTAACCGGGCAGGGCTGGCAGCGCCATCTCTACGACAACTTGCCACTGCACGGTTGGTCTGCGCTGGCCACGCTGGTGCCGCCAGCCAACGCCGCAAGCGATGACCAACAAAAAGCGCAAACCAGGCTGCGCGCCGCGACGGCATGGCTGCTCGACCAGGGCGCGCGTTCCTTTACCATTGTTGGCGATGAAGATTCCATTCAAGTTGCGGTAAACAGCTGCATTGCGAATGCAGAAAATTGTAGCGGTATCGTATTGTGGCGCGTAGCCGAAGCGCAACTTCAAAACCTGGAATTGGAAAATCTGCAGCAGAGCCGTGTTTCGGTGCTGGATGTACTCGATGGACAACCGCATGGCAACATGCGCCTTCGCCGCAAACGACATTTCGATGCCGCGGGTTTCGATAACGATTATCGCCCCATCGTCATACCACAGGCTGACAATGCAGCAACCTGGGCGCTGGCAAGCAAGCGCCTGCGGCATTGGCTAGACAGCACTTTTGCGAGCGAATAAGCCGGCGCTGCCGAACTTAATACTTAGCGCGCGAACAAAAAAAAACACCAAAGCTATTTATACTTGCCTTCGCAGTGTTCGTTTAGCCACTGCAATCGCTCCACGGTGCCAACGTCATACCACTCGCCACAATAGTGCTCTCCGCTTGCACAATGATTTTGCATTGCGCGAACTAACAAGGGCTTTAACGCAGCGCGGCCCGGTTCGCACCCCGCAAACAATTTCGTAGACATTAATGAAATACCGCTAAATGTAAGTAGCTCTTCGCCAGTTTCGGCTACTTCGAAACCTGCATTGGCACTGCTTTGCGCGGACTGAGTTGCGGGTAGGAGTGCAAAATCTCCGGCGGTTTTAAACGATGGGGTATCCACCATTACAAGGTGAACCCAATGTTCGGCTAGGTCATGTTGTAGTAGTGGTGCAAAATCGTAATCGCTAAAGATATCCGCGTTTACCACCAGGAAGCTATCGTTGCTTTCGCACAACATCGGTAGCGCACGCAAAATGCCGCCGGCAGTTTCCAGCGCGCCTTCGGGCTCGCGTGAGTAACGAATGCGCAGGCCGAAGCGCGCGCCGTCACCCAGCCTTTGTTCAATTTGCTCACCCAGATGCGCATGATTGACAACAACATCCCGCACACCGGCCGCGGCCAGGTTTTGTAAGTGGTGCTCTATTAAAGCCACCCCTGCCACTTCAACCAACGGCTTGGGTATGCGATCGGTAAGCGGACGCATACGCTCGCCGCGCCCGGCGGCAAGTAGCATGGCTGCGCGCGGTGCGCTGAAGTCTTTATTCTGGCTATTATTCATAGGCGCGCGCAGGGCTTGAGCCAGTTGACCAGGTCTTGCTGCAAATATTCAAATTCACTGTAGCGCGGCAGTACATCGAGCACGTAGCCGGCAAAGCGCGGCAGCAATTCAAGGTAATCACTTTTTCCATCGCGATAATTCAGGCGCGCAAAAATGCCGATTATTTTTAAATTGCGCTGCAGCGCCATCCAGTCGCAAGATTTTTGCCATTGTTTCGCGTCTTGCGATGGCGCCAGTGCAGGGCGGGCCTGCTCTATCCAGTATTCCAGCGACGCGCGCGGCCAACTTATATAACGGTCCCATAACCACGAGGCAAGATCGTAACTGGCGGGCCCCAGCACCGCATCCTGAAAGTCGATAATGCCGGGCTCGCCATCATCCACGCGATGCAGGTTACAACTGTGAAAATCTCGGTGCACAAAATGTTGCGGCTGGGCCAGCGCCGCTCGAATTAATTGCTCGCATAGGCGCTGCCAGTTTTCTTGCTGCGTGCTATTGGGTTCTAAGCTGCAATGTTTACGCAGGTACCAGTGGGTGAACAGGTCGAGCTCAGCCTGCATGGCGGCCGCGTCAAACAAAGGCAAACCTTCGGTTTTGCAGCCAACCATTGCTGTAAGCGAAGGTAGCACTGTATCGAACAGCGCCTGGCCCCTATCTTCAGCGAGCTCGGCTCGCAGCATTTTATCGCCAAAGTCTTCCAGCAGCATAAAACCGGAATCTGCCTGAATTGCAAAAATGCGTGGCACGCGCAAGCTCGCATCGCGCATAAGCTCGGCCACCGTGGCAAATTTTTCAACGCTCTCTTGCGGTGGCGGCGCGTCCATCACGATATAGCTTGTTGCACGCTGCGCAGATTTGTCGGGAGGGAACGCAAGGCGAAAATAACGCCGGAAGCTGGCATCTCCGGCCACCATGCGCCAATCCGCATCATTATTACCAGCTTCTGCTACATTGGCGGTATCCACTACCTGCCCGGCTGCTTCCAGCGCCCAGTGGCGCAAAGCCGCTTCTCTGTTAGCCTGATTATCTTTCACGAGGAAGGCCTGCTTACCGATTTCACGCCGATTTTCACCTGTAGGCAATGGAGCTGCGCAATAAAATGGCAGTTTGTGTTGAGAAACGCAGCGCAGAATCGATTATTATCGCGCAGTGCAACAAACGCCTTTTCGCAAGGCAAGCATAGCATTTAACCCTGTCGCCAAGAGAAGAAAAAGCGTTTGTCCTCTAGCCAAAAAATACAGCTGCGCAGCTCTAGCAGCCAAAACGTACAATCGATAATGACGCAACCGCGCGCGGTAGTGCTGTGCATCCTACTAGTGCTGCTGCCAGCCCAGGCTAGCCGCGCTGAAACCATCGCAAACGATGGTTGGCTCTGCCGCGACATAGTAGAACAGGGCGTAACGATTCGCAGCTGTAAAAGCCAGCCGGCGGGCAATCCGAAAACAGCAGCCGCGCAAGCAGGCGAATCAACACAATCAATGCAACCAGCGATTGACGTTAAAACCGCACCGCCTGCCAGCGCTGCTATGGCTGTTGAAGGCGCTGCGGCTCCTGTAGAAAGCGCTGCGGCTACTGTAGAAAGCGCCGAGGCTCCCATAAAAAGCACCACCGCGCCTGTAACCTCAGCATCGCAGGGCTGTAACGCCGCGCCAGCCGGAAACGGCGCCAACGATGACAGCACAGCTGCGAATATAGACCTTGTGAAACCGCCGGGCACACCGGTTGAAGCCAGCGCGCTGGAACTGAACCTGCTAGAGAACGTAGCCGAGTACGTGGGGGAGGTAGAAATTACCAGCGGTGCTGCAAAACTGAAAGCCCAGCGCGCCACTTATAACCGCGTTTCGCAGGTAGTGGAGCTTGAAGGCGAAATAAGCGCTGACGTGCCGATGGCGAAAGTACAAGGCGCGCGCGCCGAAGTAAACCTAAGCGACAATTCCAGCCATATTGAAGACGCAGAATACGAATTGCGCGATAGAGGCACGCGTGGCCGGGCCGACAGCATCAGCATCGATGCCCAGCGCCGGGTTAGCATCGACAACGGCAGCTATACCCGTTGCCCGGAAAACAATAAACACTGGGAGGTGCGTGCGGGACGCATTGCGCTGGATACTGAAAACGGGCAAGGCAGCGCTCGCGATGCGACGCTGCGACTCTACAATACCCCGGTGCTCTATTTTCCCTATGCACGATTTCCGATTGGCGACCAGCGACAGTCCGGCCTGCTGTTCCCACGGCTTTCGGATACGCGTGCGGGTACCGACCTGGCCCTGCCCTACTACTTCAACATCGCGCCTAATATTGACGCTACGCTAACACCGCGTTTTGTAAGCGAAGCTGGTTACCTTACCGAGGGCGAGCTGCGCTGGCTCAACTTTTTTGATGAGTGGGCACTGAGTGGCGCCTATATTGGCGACGACGACAAAACCAACCAGGATCGCTGGCTGCTGGATATCAAGGAGCGCGGCGAAGCACAAAACGGACTTTCGTCGGAAATTGTTTTTACCCGAACCAGCGACGCCAATTATTTGCGCGACCTTAGCGCCAGCAGTATTGCCGTGAATCGCAGTACCCACCTGGAACAGCGCGCCAGCGTGGCGTGGCATAAAAACTATCTAGCGCTCGGCGTCAACGCGCAACGCTTTCAAACGCTAGACACCTCGCTGCAACAATCATTGCGACCCTACGCTACCGAGCCGGAGCTTTGGCTTAATTACCAGCGCCCCGCAAGTGCAGGCCAGGTGGCTACCCACCTGGAACTTCGCGCCGCGTCCTATCAACACGACACCCTCACGGGTGGTGAGCGCGGCTTTGGTCAACTGGATTTCGAACTACCAATAAATTGGCGAGGGCTTGAGATAACACCCTCACTCGGTTTGCAGCATCTGCAGTACAACCTGGATTCGGCATTGCCCGGTCGAAACGAACGCAAGCCCTCGCAAACGGCCCGATTTGCAGCTTTCGACGTCAGCGCCAATTGGTTAAAGCTGAAAAAGCAGGCCGATAACACAGTTTCCCGGCGCGTAGTTACGCCCCGCTTGCGCTACCTGCACCGGGCACTGGGTAGTAGCGCCAGCGATACACAAGACATACCGCTATTCGATAGCAAATGGCACAGTAGCAACACGCAGCTGTTGTTTGGTAATTCACGTATCGCCGGCTACGACTTGCTAGAGCCCGCAGAACAACTGAGCGCCGGCGTAACCCACGCAGTATTTGCACGCGAAGGCTACCAGCGCGGCGAGCTAACATTGGGCCAGGTATTTTTCTTCGACCGACGCACGCTGCGTGGCATCGACATTGCATCGGCCATTAGCGGGCTGGAAAGCGAAACACGCTCGGCGCTGCTTGGCGACTATCGCTGGCAGCACAGCAAACGCCTGCAAAGCGTTGGTAACCTGCAATGGCAAAGCGATTCCAACCGCATGCAGCGCGGCAGCTGGCAATTGCGTTATCGCGGCGATGAAATTCCCGGCGGTGGCAGGCAACTGGCCAACTTGGGATATCGCTACTGGCGGGCCAACCCGGCCGACCTGTTACTAGCAGAAGATATTGAACAAGTGGACGCCAGCGTGGTCACTGCATTGAACGATAGCTGGCAATTGCTGGCGCGCTACCAATACGACCTGACTGGCGGGCGCAGCGCAGAATCGCTAATTGGGCTGCAGTTCGACGACTGCTGCCTGCAGTTGCGGCTGGTATATCGCGATGGCTTAATATACGCACCGCTCGACGACGCGCCCGGTGCGGGCGTACGTGCGGTGCGTGATCACACTTTTTATATACAAGTTGAATTCAAAGGCTTGGCGGGCGTTGGCCGCGGGCTACAGAATGTATTGGAGGAATCCATTTTTGGTTACGAAGTTAATCAGTAAACGCCTGGCCACACGCTGCGCAAACCTTGCACTGCTTAGCGCGCTGCTTTTGATTGCGCAAACGAGCACTGCCGAATACCAGCTGCTCGATCGCGTGGTCGCCATCGCAGAAGATGACGTGGTGCTGGCCAGCCAGGTGCGCAACGATATGCGCCAGTTAAAACGCACGCTGGCCGCGCGTGGCACCGAGCTTCCGCCCGACAAAATTATTTACGAGCAAGTACTGGAGCGCGCCATTATCGATTCGCTGCAGTTGCAGCGCGCCTATCGTAGTGGCCTGCGCATTTCCGACCAGGACTTGAACGATGCCATGCAACGCGTGGCTGAACAAAATCGCCTAACACTACCGCAATTTCGCGAAGCACTAGAGCAAAGCGGCCAGTCATACCTGGAAGCGCGCGAGCAAATGCGCAAGGAAATGCTGATTCGCCGCGTGCAACAACGCGGCGTTATGCGCGGCATGAATATAGCCGATAGCGAAGTTGAAAATTTTCTGCAATCCAGCGAAGGCCAGGCCTTGCTGGAACCCGAATTCCAGCTAGACCACATTTTATTACCGTTACCAGAAGGCGCAACTAAACAACAAAGGCAGCGTGCCGAAAGTACCATGCAGAACCTGGCCAAGCTGGCTGCAGACAAACTATTTGCCGAACTTGCCAGCGAGCTGGAAGCAGCTGGCGCACGTCATGCGCCACTGGGTTGGCGACGCAAAGCCGACATCCCCTCGCTGTTTGGTGAAACCGTTAGCGGCTTGCAGAAAGGCGAGGTTAGCGAGGTCGTGCGAAGTGATAGCGGCCTGCACCTGGTGAAGCTAATCGATCAGCGAGGCGGTATTGAGGGCACGCTACGTGAAACCAAGGTACGCCACATTCTTATTACACCCAACGAGATCCGCGATGAACAACAGGCTCGCGAGTTGGCACAAGAAGTAGCCGCCAAACTTGCTGCCGGTGAAGATTTTGCCGCACTGGCGCGCCAATACTCTGATGATCCAGGCTCGGCGCTTCGCGGTGGCGACCTTGGCTGGAATGCACCGGGTAAAATGGTTCCGGCATTTGAATCGGTAATGGATATTATGGCGCTGGAAGAAGTGTCGCCGCCGTTTGAGTCACCCTTTGGCTGGCACATTCTGCAAGTAATAGATCGTCGCGAAACCGACTTCACCCGCGAGCGCGCCAAGGAGCGCGCCAGGTTGATTATTGCCGAAGGCAAGTTCGAAGACGAACTGAACAACTGGCTACAAAAACTGCGCGACGAGTCCTTCGTCGAAATTAAATAACGCACGCGCTGCGCACGCTGCGAAAACCGGGTTGCCCATTCAATGCCTTCAATAGCCCCATGCATTGCTATTACCCCTGGTGAACCCGCGGGCATCGGCCCTGATCTGCTGGTGCAGGTAGCGCAGCAGCAGCACAATGCGCGCCTGGTTGCATTTGCCGACCCAAAGCTGTTGCTCGATCGAGCGCAAAGGCTAAACCTGCCGTTAACCGTTAGCGAATTCTGTAAAAAGAAGCCTGGCTTGCCAGCGCCAGGCTGCCTGGAAGTTGTGCCCGCGGAACTGGCCACACTGCCAGAGCCCGGCGCTGGCAACGCCGACCACGCGCGTTACGTATTGAACACCCTCGATTCAGCAATAGACTTTGCTCTAGCCGGGCACATCGACGCCGTGGTTACCGGGCCGGTGAACAAGTACCTGATTAATGCAGGTCTTGCGGATGGCGACGGTGATGGCGCAAGCTTTTTCTCGGGGCACACCGAATACTTCGCGAAACGCTGCGGGTGCGAAAAAGTTGTGATGTTGCTGGCAGCAGAAAAACCCGCGCACTTGCCCGCCGCGCTGCGCGTTGCACTGGCAACCACACACTTGCCGCTAGCGGCGGTTCCGGATGCGATAAACCAGGCGATGTTGGCCGAGACGCTGCGCATCTTGCAGCGAGGCTTACAGGAACAGTTTGGCATTGCCAATCCGCGCATCCTGGTTTGCGGGCTTAACCCGCATGCTGGCGAACAGGGTGACCTTGGCCGCGAAGAAATCGACATCATCCAGCCTTGTATAGAAGCCCTGCGTGCAAAAGGTATGGACTTGTCTAACCCGATGCCAGCCGACACATTGTTCACCCATCGGCACCTGGCAGGCGCCGATGCGGTGCTGGCCATGTACCACGACCAGGGTTTGCCAGTGCTTAAGTCGCACAGCTTCGGGCAAGCGGTAAACATTACGCTGGGCTTGCCGTTTATTCGCACCTCGGTAGACCACGGCACCGCGTTTGACCTGGCTGGCAGCGGCCGCGCAGACGATAGCAGCTTGCGCGCCGCGCTGGGCTTGGCTGAAACATTGTGTAACCGACGCCGCGACGGCTCCGGCAAGCGCAGCGACAAATCATTGTGAGCGAGGCAAGCGATAGTTCTGCCACGCAGGGGCATCGCGCGCGCAAACGCTTCGGCCAAAATTTCTTAAATGATGAAGCCATTATTGCGCAACTGCTGGCGGCAATAAGCCCGCGCAGCGGTGACCATGTTGTTGAAATTGGCCCGGGACTTGGCGCACTAAGTAAACCACTGGGTGAATCACTTCGCGATAGTGGCAAACTGACGCTGGTGGAAATCGATCGAGATCTTACCGCCAAACTTGGCAACTGGGTGGCCGGCAACCCGCACATCCAATTACAACAAGCCGATGCATTGGCGTTCGACTTCACCGCACTGGCCAGTGGCTCGCACAGGCTTCGCGTGGTAGGCAACCTGCCCTACAACATTTCAACGCCACTGCTTTTTCACTTGCTCGAACAGCAGCAACACTTTGCCGCGCAACAAGGCGACCACGCGCTACTGTTTTCAGATATGCACTTTATGCTGCAGCAGGAAGTCGTCGATCGTATCTGCGCCGTACCTGGCGGCAAACAGTACGGACGGCTGAGCGTAACGCTGCAGTATTACGCTGCGGTAGAGCGACTGTTTTCCGTTCCCTCCAGCGCCTTCTCGCCGCGGCCCGCGGTGGAATCGGCTATTTTGCGCATCGCCCCCTACGCAATTCCGCCCTGTAAAGCAAACGATGAGGCGCTGCTGTCTAGATTGGTTACAGCCGCATTTGCGCAGCGACGCAAGACCCTGCGAAACACGCTGAAAACTTTTTGTTCTGCCGAGCAGCTCCAGGCACTGTCTATAGCGCCGGGCGATCGCGCGGAAACCCTGCAGGTGGCTGACTTCGTGAAGATTGCCAATGCGGTGCAGGCTTCACAGCAATAGCTAGCGAAAACTGCAAAAATCCTGCAACTGCGGCATAATCAGCGCATGGAAAAAGAACGGGACAAATGGCAGCAATGCATTGGGGTTAACGTCGAACCGCGTTATCTGGCCGAGCAATCCAACCCCGAAGATGGTGAATACGTGTTTGCCTATACCGTAGAGGTAAGCAATCGCGGTAGCGAACCTATCCAGCTGCTGTCCAGGCACTGGATCATTACCGATGGCAATAACGCTGTGCGCGAAGTGCGCGGCGACGGCGTGGTTGGCGAGCAGCCGCATATTCCGCCAGGCAAAATATTTCGCTACAGCAGTGGCGCCATCCTGGGCACGCGAACCGGCACCATGGAAGGCAGTTACACAATGCGCAGCGAATCCGGTGCAGTATTCGACACCTTCATTCACCCCTTCGGGCTGGTGCATCCTGGCGCACTCAATTAATAGCAACAGCGGCAACTATTTCTATCAATACCTGCTTCGCTGCAGCAAAACCGGCGATGCGGCATTCAACGCGGTAAATTTTTTACATGGCAACCTACGCAGTCGGTGACATACAGGGTTGCTACGCCGAGCTGATGGACGTGCTGGAGCAAGTTGCGTTTAACCCGGCCAAAGACCAGCTTTGGGTAGTGGGCGACTTTGTAAATCGCGGCAATAAATGCAAGGCCACGCTGCGCTACCTATACGAAAATCGTAAATCCGTACGAGCGGTGCTTGGCAACCACGATTTGCATTTACTCGCCATTCAACACGGTGTGCGCAAACCCAAACGCAGCGACACCTTCGATAAAATTCTTGCTGCACCCCAATGCGAAGAGTGGCTAGGCTGGCTGCAAACCCTGCCGCTTTGTTGGCACGATGAAAAGCTTGGCTATACCATGGCGCACGCGGGTATTGCACCGCAGTGGAGCCTGGACCAGGCGCTGGCACTATCGGCCGAAGTGGAGAAAGTCCTACAGGGCAAGCGCGCAAGTGAATTTTTTGAGCACATGTACGGCGACGAGCCCAACCTTTGGCAAGACGATTTAAGCGGCTATGCCAGGTTGCGCTGCATTACCAATTACTTTACGCGCATGCGCCTGGTGGATGCCCGCGGCGCGCTCAACCTTGGTTACAAGAATGACCTTAACAACGTGCCCGATGGATACTACCCCTGGTTTCTACACCCCGAGCGCAACAACAGCGAGCTGCGCATTATTTTCGGGCACTGGGCCGCGCTGGGTGGCTACATTAATAACCACAACCTGTTCGGGCTCGACAGTGGCTGCGTATGGGGCCGGTCGCTCACACTCATGCAGCTGGACACACACGATTTATTTATTGCCCAGGCGCAGGCTTAGGCCTACGCAAGTCTAGGCCAAGGCAAAGGAATAAGCGCATGCAAATTTACCTGGTTGGCGGAGCGGTGCGCGACGAGCTACTTGGCTTGCCAGTGCACGAACGCGACTGGGTGGTTATCGGCGCGACCCCAGATGATTTGTTAGCTCAAGGCTACCAACAGGTAGGCAAAAACTTTCCGGTTTTCCTGCACCCCGAAAGCAAAGAGGAATATGCGCTGGCGCGCACCGAGCGCAAAAAAGGCATTGGTCACACCGGTTTTAATATTGATGCGAACCCCAATGTAACGCTGGAACAAGACCTGCAGCGCCGCGACTTAACAATCAATGCGATCGCGCGCGATGCAGGCGGCAAGCTCGTCGACCCTTTCGGTGGCCTCGACGATATCGCGCAGCGCCAGTTGCGCCATGTTTCCGATGCGTTTATTGAAGACCCGCTACGCGTACTGCGCGTTGCCCGCTTCAAGGCAAAGCTGCACCACTTGGGTTTTAGTATTGCGTCCGAAACGATGGCGCTAATGAAAACTATTTCGGCCTCCGGCGAGCTGCAAAGCTTGCCAGCTGAACGCGTTTGGCGCGAATTCGACAAGGGCCTTGGTTCGCCCTCTCCCGATGCCTTTATGCAGGCGCTTTACCAATGTGACGCGCTGCAAGCATTGCTGCCCGAGCTTGAAAAACGCTGGCGTGCAACCGATAACCTGCGCGGAGCGGCGCCCAATGTGGGTGAGCGATTATTATTGGCGCTACGCAGCGCTAGCCAGCGCTCAGCAAATATCGCCGTGCGCTGGGCACTGTGCTGTCATGCATTGGCTGCCAACGCCCAACCGGCCAACTTGCGCAGCGCCGGCCAGGCAGAAAACGATAGCGCCAGGCAAGCGGTAGCGAGCGCCTGCGCGCGCGTTTGTGCGCCCGCCCGCCCTGCCCGATTGGGCGAATTGGCCGCGATGCACGCCAACTTTATGCTGCAGGCGGTGAAGGCCAGGCCCGATGCGCTGCTGGCACTCATGGAGCGCGGGGATGCGTGGCGCCGCGGTGAAGAATTTTTGCAATTAATCGAAGTAGCCGAATGTCTTGCCGGAAGCGCCGGACATGGCGAAGAAAGTGCCGCCTCGTTATTGTTACTGCGCCAGGCACTTGCCGCTACAGAAAATATTGACGCCGCCGAGTTCGTGGCCAACGGCTTAACGGGCCCGGCGGTGGGCGAAGCGGTGCGCAATGCACGCAAGGTGGCGCTGGCCGCCCTGAAGAAGCAATTTGCCTGAATTCGCTAAAAAAATATTTATTGTTAGTTGCGTGATACCTGCACGCGTATGCCCGCACAATCGGCCGCCGCTATGGCCTGCGGTTTTCGCACGGTAATTTGCAAATTCTGTACCGCTGTAAATTGCTTCAATAAATACGCTGCCAGGTCCTGCACCAGCGATTCGAGCAACAAACGCTTTGATTCATACACAAATTGCTCGATTGCTTCAGCCATCGCGGTGTAATTGAGCGCATCGTCTATCGAATCGCTTTTGGCTGCGGCACTAATATCCGCCTCGGCTTCAATATCAAAGTACAGCGCCTGAGGCACCTTGCGCTCCCAATCGTGAATCCCGATAAGGGTTTCAACGCAAAGCTGCTCAATAAAAATAGTGGCCACACTACTGCTCCAAAAAATCCACTAGGCTTGCAGCGCCGCAAGATCGGTGAGTGGCCAGCGCGGAAAAACTTCTATCGCGCTGCCATCGTGCTGGCCGGCCACCAGCCTCAGCGCACCGGCCAATGCAATCATCGCACCATTGTCGGTACAAAACTCCGGGCGCGCATAAAACAGTTCGGCGTTTAATTTTTCAAGCGTTGCACCCAGGTCGTGGCGCAAGCGGCGGTTAGCGCTAACACCACCGGCAATAACTAAACGCTTGCGTCCGGTTTGTTGCAGCGCGCGGCGACACTTAATGCACAAGGTGCTTACAACAGCTTGCTCGAACGCCAGCGCCAGGTCGGCGCGGGTTTGCTCGCTAAGCTGTTCGGGCGCGCCGTGCTGCGCAATGGCATTTTTTGCGTAGGTCTTCAGGCCGCTAAAACTAAAATCGAGCCCAGGCCGGTTCACCATGGGCCGTGGGAATTCATATTGCCCGGCGCGACCCTGCTCGGCAATTTTGGCAATAGCCGGCCCGCCGGGGTACGGCAAGCCCAGTAGCTTGGCGGTTTTGTCGAAGGCCTCTCCGGCGGCATCATCAACCGACTCGCCCAACAGTCGATAACGACCAATTCCCTCTACGTCTACCAATTGCGTATGTCCGCCAGAAACCAGCAGCGCAACAAACGGAAACTCCGGGGGATTCTGTTCAAGCATGGGCGCCAGCAAATGGCCTTCCATATGGTGCACACCCAGCGCGGGCACACCCCAGCCCATAGCCAGCGCACGCCCCAGCGAGGCCCCAACCAGCAAGGCACCAATTAAACCCGGGCCCGCCGTGTAGGCAACGCCGTTGATATCGGTGGCTTTAACGTTGGCCTCTTGCAGCAACGCATCGATCATTGGCAGTGCTTTGCGCACATGGTCTCGCGAGGCCAGCTCGGGCACCACGCCACCGTGCTGCTGGTGCAAATCAATTTGGCTATGCAGCGCCTGCGCCAGCAGGCCGCGCTCGCTATGGTAGAGCGCAACGCCGGTTTCGTCGCAGGAGGTTTCTATGCCGAGCACCAGCAAGGGCAAGCTCCAAATAGCAAGAATGAAGAGCGGCGCGCAGGATATTTGAAAGCAGTGCGCGTTATTGGGTTGCGAGCCGGGTGACCCGGTAAGTACCGTGTTGTGAGAGTAGTTTCACGCGGTCGCCAGCCGTAATCGGCTCGGCTTTGTTATCAATCGCTTGCACCACGGAAATCACCTCGCCGCTTTCCAGCCTAATGGTGTATTCCGCGCCGTTGGCGCTGGTAACCGCCTCCTCTACCTTGGCGCCCACAACCGCGCCGGCTACGCCAGCCAGCACCCCGACAATTTCACCGGCCGTGCCGCTGCTGCTTGCGGAACCGGCAATACCGCCGACCGCGCCGCCGACCGCGCCACCCGCACCGGTTTTGGTGCCCTCGATAACCACGGGCGTAACTTCAACCACCGTACCCAGCTCAATTTGCTGCAGGTGCCGGGCCTCCTCGCGCGAATAGGCCGTGCCCGTTTGCCGAGCAGGCACGCAGGCCTGCAGTGCGACAAAAACCAGCAGTGCACCCACCCACAGGGCGCTGCGGCCGGATTTGGCCCGATTTGATGGTGATTTACTGAAAAATGCTTGCATGCTAATGCCCTCGCTGGCTGGGGCCCCAATGGCCACCTGCGGATGTGAAGATGGTATCTGGCTTAGACGTCTATTATCGCAAATGCTCCCGCGCAAGTACCGGATTTTTAGACAAGTTTACGATTCTACAGCGGCCAAGGGGCGGCTTTGCAATTCCATGGGCAGGCGGTTAGAATGCGCGCCCTCGCTG